>CAUYTX010000420.1:0-16137 GCA_963575665.1 Gammaproteobacteria bacterium
CGGGCGCTCCACTGCCCGATTGTCAAGACGGGGATATTGGCGCTGCCGTTGGGCAGATCCTTCTTTTCCACGCTGGTTTGCTTTACCAGCGGCAAAAGCAAGCCGTTTTGGCTGCTGGCAGACCATTGCGCCGTGATCTGTTTGGCGAGGTTGGCAAAGGCTTCATAGGCGGCGTAGCTGCCCTGTTCCCACGTCGCGGCCTTGCCGCCGCCGATTGCCATGCGAACCGATACGGCCCGCGTCCAGGCAAAAGCGCCGGTTGCCTTCTTGCCCTCGTCAGGGCGCGGGGTCTGCACCGCGGGCGAGGGATTCCAACGGCGTTCTGGGGCCATGCCCTTTGCGCCGTCCTTTTCCCATCCGAGTTGCAGGGTGTCCAAGTCCAGAACGCAGCCGTTGACGAACGCTGGCACAACGGTGTTGACCGATGATGTTGCGCCTTCCGGCTTTTCACGCAGCACCCACGAGCGGGGCGCAAATCCCTTTTCGGCGCTGCCGTTGCTGGTCCACGAAATCCACGGGCCTTTGCTGCCAGTGCTTCCGGTATCGATTGCAAACATGGTGTCATTTCCTTAGATGCTGCATTGCAGCGGTTACCGCCAACCGGGCGGCGCGGTCGTTACTGGCCGTCCACTCGCTCGGCGAAGGCGGTCCAGATTTCGGTAAAAAGGCCGGGGTTTTCGTGGCCAAGCGCGCCCAGAAAACGCCAATTCATCAGCAAGTGCTTGATGACCGTTTCGACCTTTGCGGGCCGCTGCATATCGCCGATGATGTGATGGGCAGCGGCTTGGACGATCTGCGCGTCTGTGTATTCAGTCGGGCAAATGTCCTTCATCCAGTCAGACACAAAATCAACGGCAGTTTGTTGCGCGGCAGGCGCAAATTGTCCAGTGTCAATTTCAAAGCCAGGCATCACTTAATCCTCCCATGTCCATACCACGCAATCAAAGCCGACTCGGCACGCCCGTCATCTTTGACGCGCGACCATTGATCCGCGTTGCCGGGGAAGATCTGGCTTGCCTTGTTGCGGCTTTCCGTCTTGAGCGGCCCGAGGTTCAGGGCCTTTTTCCATTCGGCGGGGCGCACTTCGTGGCACGCGATATCCAGCCAAAGCAGCGCCGATTTGAGCGCGCCGTAGTTTTCTGCCATGACAGCCACGCTGGTTGTGCCGACCATGCGCGGGTAGAATGGCTTTTCGATTATGCAGCCGCGAACCACGGGCAGCGCCGCCAAGAGGTGATGGACGCCTGCGAGCGTGTCCGGCATGTCGAAAGTTTGCACCGTCATTTCGTTATTGTCGAATAGGGCGAATGCGCCTTTCCGCCCTGGATCAATCCCGAGGTACATCATATCGGCGCCCCCGGCACATTTGGGATAGCCGGGGGCGCTTTGACCAGACGCAGGCAAACCGTGCCGCTCGGACGCCCGCTCATGCGGGAATGGGTTGCCCCCGGCGTTTTCCGGTTAGCGCCTGTCCGCGCCGGGGGTGTTCTGGGGTCCAATACAAAACCGCTGTTGCGGTTGGTTGCGGCGCGCATTGCGTCACCGATCCGGCCCCATGCCGAATGAAAAAGTGGGGGCGAGCTTGCACTCAAACCCCCACAGGTGGCGGGGTTGTAGGGGGAACAACCGCCCCGCGCGGTGTGGGAAATAGTCACGCTGCACCTTTGAACGTAAAGCAATCGCGGGGCAGAGGCCGCCCTGCGCGGTTTTCGAGCATGTTGTACCAGGCGGCGGGCAGCTTGTTGCCGTCCTCGGCCTTGCGGACGGCATCAATTTTGACGCTGACCAGATCAGCGACCGCTTGGCGACCGCCCAGGAATGTGATGATGTCGGATGCTGTTTTCATGCGCCCACAATACACGCCAAGGATGCTCGGTCAAGGAAAACAATTCCGTTGACTTGGAAAATGTTTCCGCATAGTGTTTGCCCATAGAAACGCTACAGGGAGAGCCAAGATGACCGCCTACAAAGGTTTCGACAAGAACCTTCAATGCCGTGGTTTCCAGTTTGAAATCGGTAAGACGTACACGCACAAAGGCAAGGTTAAAGCCTGCAAAGCCGGGTTTCACGCAATTGAAGGCCACCCGCTTGAGGTGTTCGGCTACTACACTCCGGGGATATCGCGCTTCTGCGTGGTGGAACTTGACGGCGACTTGGCCCGCCATAACGATGACAGCAAGGTTGCCGCGCAAATCCTGACGGTTGGTAAGGAAATCAGTATCAGCGAACTAGTGCGGGATGCCGTCAAGTTCGTGATGGATCGCAGCAAGCCGGAAGGCGAAACTGCAACCGGCACCCAAGGCGCGGCGTCCAGCACGGGCTACCAAGGCGCGGCGTCCAGCACGGGCTACCAAGGCGCGGCGTCCAGCACCGGCATCCAAGGCGCGGCGTCCAGCACGGGCTACCAAGGCGCGGCGTCCAGCACCGGCACCCGAGGCGCGGCGTCCAGCACGGGCTACCAAGGCGCGGCAATGGCGATTGGATATCTTGGCCGGGTGATGGGTGCGGATGGCAACGCGCTGTTCGCTGTTGAACGCGCTGCATGGGATGGCCCCATTGTTTCGATTGCAAGCGGCATTGTCGGGCGTGACGGGATTGAGGCGAGCGTCTGGTATTGGGCAAAAGATGGCAAGTTGGTGGAGGTGCCAGCATGACCGACCACACCAACATCACACCAGTCTTTGTTCGCATTGCTGAGGAAGAACTGGACTTCAGCCACGGCGGCGAAGATTTCCGCGCCTTCTTCATGATGGACGATCCGCCTCGGCTGATTGGCCTGATCCGCTACGGCGACGATCTGCCGATGGATCGGACCTACGCAATCTATTGGGTCGGGTCGGATACGGTGAAGCGGTGGGAGCAGGTCTGCGATGACATGCGCCCCGAATGGCAAGACGAAGATCCTCGCGAGCAGGCGGGATATGACGCAGCAAAGGAGGCACGCTATGCAAGCTGAAATCATTCACATCAAAGCCCTGACCGCCGCAGATCGGCTGTCGCAGGCCATTGCCGTCACATCGAAGGCGGTTGACGAGGGGCGCGGCTATGTCCTGCATGTGTTCAGGGATGGCAGTCTGTTCTGCGCGACCGTTACGCTCGATGCCGTGCAGGTGTCAGAATGAGTTCTTCCATCATGGTTCACACGGAAGCGGCTCCAGTTGCGAAGAGGTCTGATGAGACTTCTGCGTGGCTGCACTTCCCGACCGAGTGCGGCGGGTACGTCGCCATTTTCATGCCGTACCACGTCGCTGAGGCAATGGTTGCCGCATTCAACGGCGCTTCGGTTTGCAACCTTGACGCCTTGATCGGCTTCGTCGAGGACGTCCGCGACCACAAGCCGACCATCCACAGCGGGAGGCACAAGTCGGGCGACCCCGCTTGGGATGAAGATGACCTGATGCCGGTGGATGAGTTCACGGCGTTTCAGGATGACGCTGAGGCGTTGGTGGGTAAGAAGCGGAAGGTGACGCCATGAAAGCCAGCGATGACCATTGGGCCGCCAACAGCGACCTTTACCGCATCCTGGGCGAGGATGAAGTGGAACGCCTTAGCGCGCCGGAACCGGATTTCTGGGAATGGGTTGACGATATGAAATGGTGGATCTTCGCCGGGGTCGCGATGTATGCGGGCCTGAACATCTCCGCCGCTGTGATTGTCAAAGTCGGCATGTGGGCGGGGTGGTGGTGATGAACTACCTGTCAGTCTGCTCCGGGATAGAAGCGGCAACCCAAGCCTTCCACCCGCTCGGCTGGCAGCCCGTGGCGTTCAGCGAAATAGAGCCGTTCCCGTGCGCGGTTCTCAAGCACCATTACCCAGATGTCCCGAACTGGGGCGACATGACAAAGTTTCAGGAGTGGCCGGATGCAACTGTCGATGTTCTCTGCGGCGGAACCCCATGCCAATCCTTCTCGGTTGCGGGGCTGCGCCAAGGACTGGCTGACCCTCGGGGCAACCTCATGCTCACCTTTGGCGCTATTGCAGCGCGGTATCGGCCCAAGTGGGTGGTTTGGGAGAACGTCCCCGGCGTTCTTTCCAGTGACGGAGGGCGGGATTTCGGTTCCTTCCTCAGCCTCTTGGGGCAACTCGGGTATGGGTACGCCTACCGAGTGCTTGACGCTCAGTACGTCAGAACACGCCGCTTCCCCCATGCTGTCCCCCAGCGCCGACGCCGTGTGTTCGTTGTCGGATATCTTGGAGACTGGCGCCGTGCCGCAGCGGTTCTTTTTGACCGCGAAAGCCTGTCAGGACATCCTGCGCCGCGCCGAGAAGCGGGGCAAGGAATTGCCCGCGGTATTGAGTTCGGCCCTTCTGGCGGTGGTTTCGCAGAGGTGAACCCGACGCTGGATGCGCGGGCCAAGGATGGGCCGATCCGCAACCAGATCGCAGGGGCGGCATTTGGCCCAGCGGCAAGTCCAGCCTTGAAGGCGCGAGACGCAAAGGGACCATCTTCTGATGGCGATGGCGATGGCGCTCCGCTCCTGGCGGTTGCCCACTCCCTACGCGCCGGCGGATTTAACGCAAGCGAGGACGGCACGGGGCGCGGTACGCCGCTGGTGCCGATCAGTTTTGGCGCGCAAAACGCAGCCGCTCAAGGCGATGGGGTGGCGGTGGGCTTTGTGCCATCACTGGACAAGAGCAAAACGCCTGCGGTTGCGTTACAGGCGTCAATGATCGGCCGCACCGACAAGGCTGGGCCGCAGGGTTCTGGTATATCTGATGACGGTTCATGTTTCACTCTAACTAAAACGGATCACCACGCCGTCGCCTTTGACCTGCGGGGCCGTGAAGGCGGCGCCATGCCAGAAGGCCCGCACGACACGGCAAACATCCGCGCCGCAGATGGTGGATCAAGCCGCAGCTATGTCGCCCAACCTTGGGCCGTGCGCCGCCTTACCCCAGAGGAATGCGAGGCGTTGCAGGGATTTCCCCGCGGCTTCACGCGCATTCCGTACCGCAGCAAGCCCGCCGACAAGTGCCCAGATGGCCCGCGATATAAGGCGCTCGGGAACAGTTGGGCGGTGAATTGCGCGGATTGGATCGCCGAACGCATAGCCGAGGTTGACGCAATGGAATCCGCCGCATGACCCGCCCACCAGGCTGCCGCGCCGGAAATGACAACAGCAACACACTCGCCGCACATCGCGCGGCAAAGGGGGAATGATGACAGACGCACCTGAACTTAAACCCTGCCCGTTTTGCGGTGGTGGTGCCCGCATATACCAAGACCCAAGCCACTCAACGGCGTGGTTTTGCGGCTGTGAGGACTGGGATTGCTTTGGCAACATGATGTGGGATGAAACCAAAACTGGCGCTACTGATAAGTGGAACCGCCGCGCCGTCTTGGCCGCTCTGGACGCGCAGGAGGCGGGGAAATGATCAACCACGGAAAAATGGATAACGGTCCTTTGCACCCGGATGGACATGCGTTGGTGAAGCTTGCCAGCGAAGTAAACCGCCTTACCGACCGCATCACCGCCCTTGAGGCGCAGGTAGCGGCGGCTGACAGGCTGGCGGATGAATTGGCAACCGCATTAGAAGCTTGCCGCCCGAAATCGCACCACGCGGCTTGCCCTCAACCCGAATATCCGTTGTCGCGCTGCATGTGCGGCTGCGATCAACCAGCACTCGCCGCCTTCCGTGCGGCAAAGGGGGAATGATGACAGACGATCTGATCAGCCGCATGGACGCGGTGCAAGCAACCAGAGTTGGGCCGTCTGATGAATGGTCCCGCGACACAAAAATCGGCTACGAACTGGCCGCGACCGACTGCATGATGAACATCCTAAAGGTTCTGCCCGCCGATCTGTCCTCGACCCAAGGGGCGGTGGCGATGCGGGATGTGGCGTCTGCCGTAGTGGCAGGGATGGCTCCCTTTTACATTGGCGAAACACGGTTTGCGGACCACGCCAGCCTGACAAATCAGATTGCTAACATACCCCTGCCCACCCACGCTGCCCTGCTTGCCGCAGCGTTGAAGCTGCCCGAGGTGGCGGCGCTGGTGGAGGCTGGGAAAGTTCTCGCAGCAATGGCCGATCGCTATGACCCCCCGGATGGTGACGACGATCTGGAATGTTGGTCTGGTCTTGCTGTGCCAAGAATCAAACACATCCGCAATCTTCGCACCGCCCTATCCGCCTTGGAGGCCAGCCATGAGTGACCAGATCGACATCAGCCGGGGAGTTTGCAATGAAATGGCGTTTCGCCTGCATCGGATGGGGGAATATGATGTTGTCCAGCTTGAGGGCTACTCGCTGTGGCCTTTTGCTGACATGATCCACGCCCTACGCGCCGCCCTTGACGCCGCCGAGGCCGAGCAGGCGCGGGCGGTGGAGGCGGAACGGGAGCGGTGTGCGGCGTTGGCCGATGCAATGTGGGGTGAAGGCCCTAGCGGAAGTTACGACAGCGGAGCAACCCAAGACGGCTTCAACATCGCCACACAACGGATCGCCGCCGCTATCCGCACGGGGGCCAAGCCATGACCGCCCCCGACATCGACCTGCAATCAAACCCAATCTACGTCAAAAAAGGAGACCACACATGACCAAGAAAGACGACCCAATCTGCCGCAGCTTCCGGCAGGACTTCCCGCAGTTTGTCGAGAGAGCCGAAGCCCTTGGCGTGCGCATCAGCCTGAGCGCAGGTCGCAGGAAAGGCCGTGATCGCGTGTTCTGGCTGGACGGATATAAGCAACTGACTGGATACACGTTTAACAGCGACGGCGGCCCATTCACGATTGATGATGCCGCGCAGAACATCGAAAAGACGCTGCATCGGATCGAGGAAGACCGCGCAGCCGTCGCCACCCTGTCAGTGCCGCAGCGCTTCCTGCGCGTCATAGCAGATTTTCGTAAGATGAAACCGCAATACCGCATGATTGGAGAAGTGCGTCAGCCCAACGGCGACGGAGGCCATGTGTTTTTCATGGCCGATCTGGACGGCGCGGTTAACCTGAAAGACATCGGCGAGGTGGCGCGGGCCAAAACCAAATGGTGTCAAGGCGAGAACAGCACCGCCCAGCACGCCCGCTTCTGCGACATGCTCGTGGCCGACTTCAACCAACGGCAACAGGAGGCAGCAGCATGAGCGACAAGACTAAAGTGGCTATCCCGCGCCGCTTGGTCAGTGAATTGGCGCAATGGGTGGCGGACAAACAGGGTCACTGGCCGGAGGACACCGCGTATCAGGAGGACTTGCTCCTGTTTGCCACTACCCTCGCGCAGATCAAGGGAGAGAGCCATGACTGACAATATCGTCAACCTCGACGACCGCCGCCCACATCTGACGGCCTATGTCGCCTGTTTGGATTGCGGCAAAGACTGGATTGCTGTTGCGCCTGCCAACACGATGCACTTTCAGTGTCCAGATTGCGAACAGATGTCCGGCATTGTGGTCGATCCGACCAGCGCAGAGTTTCTCAACGCGTTTATGCGGCCATCCAAGAAGAAAGCGGACCAGATGCGCCGCACTATGGTGGTCCTGAACGCACATCGCATGATTAAAGAAGGAGCTTTTGACCGATAACCCTACCAGCCCGCCAGCGCCTCTAGCTGCGCCAAGAAGGCCCTGCCTGTAATCCGTGCGGCTGCCATGTCATCGCCTGCCAAAGCGATAGCGTGCGCAGCCGCAGGGGCGCGCAAACGATCAACGCTTGTTGCGGTCTGCGAACTCACGCATCCACTGGATATGATCGCCATCGGCAGCACCAATGCCCAGATCCGCATCATTCATCCTCTCATGCGCCTTGGTGTCTTGTTTGCGTGTGGCGTCCGTTACGGCATCCGCGCGGATCAACCAGACCGTCAGGAACTTCCAAACGATCTGGACGATGATTGCAGTAAAAGCCTTCATGCCTTGCGCTTGCTGTAGATCGACCAGGCAGCGACAGCCAGCGTTGCAGCAGCGCCGCCGATGGTGGTGACGGTTTCCGCGTCCACCAATCCCTGCCCGACGAAATAACCGCCGATAGCCGCCGCCAATGCGCGGACGATGCCGCCGATTTGTGCCGAATCCATGTCAGGTCTCCTTACTTTGCCGGATAGACCCGGCGATCAAGTTCCCAATGCGGCCCATCTTTGAAGCTTCGCCACGAACCGCCCCAGACAATGGCCACATCTTCCTTGTCCGCAGCGGCTTTGATGGCTGGCGCAAGCTTGTGGTACAGCGGCCACGCGTACATCTCCTCGACCTCGACCCTGCCATCCTTGTCAATGTCCACATATGGGACCAGATCGACGGCATGGCCGGTCAGGTGACGGCTGTTGAGGATATTAGACGCACCGACGCGCACGAGTTCACGCTGGCGCTCAATGGTGCGCAGACCTTCAGTCACGACAAAAGCAAACGGGGCTTCCTGCATCGCCCGGTCCATGACCCGGCGCAGATCTGGGTGAATACCCGTCAGGTTTCGAAGGCTGCGCGCGTCCCACTGTCTCATTTGCTGCCAACCCGCGAAATCAGGGACTTTATATCATCGCGGATCTCGGACAGCATCTTGTTGGTTTCCTCGCGCGCCTGCTTGGACGTTTCCAAGTCTTCCTTGCGCTGATACCACAGCCGCTTGATCTCCTTGCTGTTCTCAACGCTGCGCGCTTCCAGGCGGATCAGCCAGACGATGGTTGCCACGAAAGCAACGGCAAGCGGCCAAAATGTGCGGATTAGTTCCATCTTAGTCTCCAAACCGTTACTTCAAATTGAACTGCTGCAGGATAGCATAAGGATCGTATGCTGCCAGTGCATCTGACTGCGTGCTGCGCAATTGTGGGATTGTGAATGGCGGCATCCGAGCCGTCGATGCAATGCCGTAGTCATTCCCAGCAGGCTGCCCCATCGTCAACGGGAGGTTCGCCGACCGGCCATTGAAGGCAGTATCAGCCACGCCAGTGCCAAGGATCTTCGCAACGTAGTTCTGCGTCTCCTTGAAGGGCGGCATGCCACCATATGCGCGCACATTGCCTGGCCCAGCGTTATAGGCGGCCAGAGCCGTGGGCATGTCGCCGAACTCGTCCTGCATCATCCTGAGATATCGCGCCCCGCCGCGCAGGTTTTGTTCAGGGTCCATCGGGTCAACGCCGAGATCAGCAGCAGTGCCAGGCATTAATTGAGCCAGACCCAACGCACCCGCCGATGATACTGCGTCAGCGTTGAAACTGCTTTCGGCTTCAACCAGACGCACGAACACGTCGGGATCAATGCCCTCCTCGATCGCTATCTGTTTTGCCAGCTCTCGATAGTCCATTGTCACTTCCCCTTATTGCGTGCGGAGATTGCCTTGGCTTTTCTGCGCGCGTCGGCTTTGCTGGATGCGCCCCACGCCTTCAGAGACAGCAGCAGGCGAGTTGGTTCGCCATCCTTGCGTTCAGGTCCAGGCATATTACCCATGCGCGCTAGGAACGAAGCCCTGCGAGGGTTGTTGCCAGACCTCACCGGGGCTTTCAGGTTCATTCCTTCAGCCTTCGCAGATGCGCGCCCCTTGGCGTTCAAGCCGCCTTTGGGGTTCTTGCCTTCTTTGCGCATCCACGCCGGTGTCTTGGCCATCACTTGCCCTTCTTCTTCGGCTTGGCCGTCACAGCAGATGCTCTGAAAGCCGCCGCAGTGGGCGCGCCCTTGGTGCCAGGCTTGCGCATCTTTTCATTGCTGCCCAGCTTGATGCGGCGCCTTTTGGCTGCGATGTTGGCATAAAGACCCTTTGCCATATCAGTAACGAGGCGGCCAGTTGTCGTAGCCGTTCAGCGTGATCGTGGCAGATCCAGACGTGTAGGCACCTGTCTTGATGCCAGCCCGGTAGAAGTTCTTCATCGGGTCATAGCCGACTTCCTCGACCGGGATGGTCCAGGTGTCAACATCGCGCCAAACCGTGCCATCGGTCGAGCGCTGCACCGTCACTGTGGCGGCAAATGTCCCCGAGATTGACAGATTGAAATCACCGATGATGAGGATGGCATCGGTGAAGGTGTTCTGGGCCGATAGGGTCTTGGTTGTCGCGGGCATGATCGCCTCCTGTCAGAAAATGGGTCGGAAGATTGACGTGAACACTTGGCTGAAAACCTGCCTGACAGCAGGGAAGAAATCCCAGCCCAAGTTGTTCCCTGCGTCCACGTTACCTGATTTCAGAAACGCATTCCAATTTGCGCCGCCGGTGGCAGAGATGTCTTTGATCGAGACGTTGGACACCTCAACCGTCCCGGTGCTGTCGCTCAACGTGGCGCGCGTGCCTGCCGTGCTGCTATTCAACGTGATGAGGTTGCCAGCGGTGCCAGAGACGCCAAAGGCAGCAACCGTCTGCGTCGTGCCAGCGGTCAGCGTGACGGTTGCGGGCTGCACGCTGTTTGTGATGTTGGCAAAGCTGTTGCTCTGCTGGATCGTCAGCGCGCCCGCCCCGCCCTGTCTCAACGTAGGCCATTGCTTGGCGCCCCCAGCGAATGTCTTTGCGCTTGCGCTTGTCATGCTGATCGTTCCGCTCGATGCGCTGACCGTTAGGTTTGCCACGTTGGTGTTGGCGTCCCATGCGGTTCCGCTTGCGGTTACCGACCATGTGCCGCTGCCAATAGACAGCGTCTTGGTGCCAGCCCCAAGGGCAAAGCTGCCGATGCTGGCGTTCTTGCCGTCCGCATCAAGTGTTCCTGCCACCAGCGTTAGAGTGCGCGATCCGTCCAGCGAGAAGGTGTCGGCAAACTTCCATGTCCCACCCGCACCGGAGAACTGAACCGGCTGATTGATGGTCTTTCCAGCGCAGGTGATAAAGTACGGTCCAGACGTGCCGCTAAACACAAGATTGCTGGCAGACGAGCTAACGGTCATTGTGCTTGAAAGTGTCATGCTGCCGTAAATTGGCATGCTTCCAGTCGACCACGTTCCGCTAAACCCTGTGAAATTAATATCCCGTACTGATGCGAAACCCACTGTATCCGAGCCGGATATGACGTTGAAGGTCGGGGAGTTTGCTTCTGTAGCGCCTGAGGACGAGCCGTGAAAAAAGTTGCGAGTGCCGACTGAACCCGCATATGTACCTTCAACAGTTGGCGTTCCAGTGTAACTAAAGTTTGTTGCCGTCTGAACCTGCCAGATTCCAATCGCATTTCCCCACAACGCAATCTTCCCGCCATTGAACGCAATGGATCTGGCGTTTGAATTGTTTGAGGAAAATCTTAAACCCTGCAAAACGAAACCATTTAGATCTATCGTTCCTGCTGTGAGTGTCAAGATGACGTTGGTTTTTGTGGTATTCGACGTTCCAAAATTGCTAAGAAGCGTCCACACGCCACCAGCGCCATTGAATGTTACTGCGTTGTCTAGGTCATATCCGTTGAGGTTTACTGTCTGGCTTGAGGTGGCCAAGAAATTTATTGCGTTGAACCCAGCACGAGTTAGGCGCGTTGTTGGGAAAGACAAAGAGCCATGAATGTTAAGCGCCACAGAATGCGTCAGCGTCATCGTGAAGTCTAGGTTTGACACGGTGATGTTGCGGCAAACGGCCCCTGCGCCCAGCGTGACGTTGAACGTTGTGCCGTTGTCAGACCCAGCGTCAAACACGACATCATCAGCCGATGTAGGGGCTAAAACAGATGGAACCGTTCTGCCTACATCAGTGAACCATTTAGTAATAGAGGTGCCGTCCCATGTCCCGGTAGATGTTCCGGCAGACGGCCCCCAGTACAGCGTGGGCATTTCAGATTACCCCTATGATGAAGGCAAGCATTTTCTCATATCGAATGCCCCAACGACTCTGCTCCGCTTTTGTATGAAGTACATCATTGCGGTTCATGTCTGCGTTCCAACTACTGTTCCATCCAAATCGCTGGTTGGAGCGCCTGATTTGATTCTCAAGGTTCCAGTTGCGTCAACCCACAAGTACCAGCTACCAAGCCGCAGTGGACGACCATTCCATACCCCGTCACCGACGCGTACTGCGTACCCGGCTGGCGGGGTAAGTTGCAGCTCACCGGCATCATTGATGACCCTTGCTGCCCTGTTGTTGAGTTGATCCAATAACTCAAGGCTGGCTGTGCTTGTACCCGACTGTGAGCGAAGCCGCACGAAGTTGGCTGCGCCGGGTTGCAAGTCTATCCTATTGCCATCAAGATATAGAACTCGCGCACCTACAGACCCAGACCCACCTATCTTTGCTGTTTCATCAGTTGGGTCACTTGCATCTGGGAATGTGGATATACGGCTGCGGAAAGTATCAAACTGGGATACAATACCGTATGCAGTGGCGTTTGATAGAACCGCCGTAGTTGCGGCGTTATTCTCAATAAGCCCGTCAAGATTGATCTGGCCCCTGACAAAGTTAGCCATCACGAGGCTGGCGTTAACTCCATTCTCGAGTAGAATATCGGAACTGCTACCACTATCCAATGTTACATTCTGGACCTCGAAAAAAGCCCCCGGCGCTGAAACATCTGTCTGTAGAACACGAAATCCACGGCGAGTTCCGGAGGATTCGCACCAGACATTGACCATGCTGGGTCTGCAACTATCATTGAGGAATAGACGCTCAGAACCGCCAGAACCGTTGCCAATTCGGCCATTTACGAAATAGATCGCAGTCGTGAAAACCGCGCCATATCTGGTATAAACTACCGCATCGGCTGCAGCGCCAGAAGACCCATGTTGAAATGAGAAGTTTGAAAAGTATATATATGCAACTGGGTAAGTGCTGCCTCCTTGGATATGTAGACAGTATTTCTGGAAGCCAGTAATCATCAAATTATTAGCATAAAAAGCATAAGCACCGCCAGCCAACCTCAGACCAACTTGAGCGCCAGAGTCCGCATTGTCTACGATTGATATATCTTGAAGCCCGACATGCTCGACATATGCAGTGTCGTTCCCGACAGTTATTACTGGCAAAGCTAGGTTGAACGGACGCAATCCAAGCTTTGTCGTGGTATTCCTATGCCTTGAGTTAGTCTCACCCTGGAGAGTGACACCACTTTTTGTTATCGTCAGATTCAAACGGTAGTCTGCGTTAGGCACGAAAATTGTACCACCAAGTGCAGGCAGGGCAGCAATTGCCGCGTTGAATGCAGCAGTATCATCTGTGATACCGTCGCCGACAGCGCCAAAATCTTTGACCGAGATGAAATCCTGCAAACCTGAAGTCAGAATGCGATTGGCCATGCCAGTTACTCCTTAGTTGTAAGTTATGGGGCGGGGATGATGCCAAAGCCGACCGGGCTGTAAATCACCAACGCATTGCTCTTGTTGCGCACCGTGACCGAGAACTGCGAATTGGTATAGATCAGCGCAGGACTTCCGTTGCGCATGACGTAACCGTTTGACGTTCGCAGGGGCTGGGCTGCTGGCTGTGTCAGGGTGCTGTCATAGTAAACCTGGATTGGGTTGGTTTCCGGGTTCATGTTTGCCGTGCCAATATACAGATAGCCCGCATCAAGCGGATATCCGTCCAGATCGGTGAAAATCGGATACGGTGGGGCAAGTTGCGTTAGCGGCATTTGGCATCCTTTCGCGTGACTTTTACCACGAAATGCATGGACGGGTATAGTATCATTGCGGGCCTGCCTCTTCGCCAGCACGGAATGCACCAGAAGCTCCAGGGATAGTGATTGCACGCGCAATGATGCGGGCGTGTGTGTCGTTCAAGACTTCACCAGCCATTGCGCGCTCAACCAGACGCAATGCCTGTTCCGCTTGGGCACCACGTATGCCGACAAGCGATTTGGCAATCTCGTCGTAGATCCCCATCTGACGCAGAGTGCGCGCTTCCGGCGTTGTCCCGGTGAAAAGCTGAACCACCCGTTTTGTCGCGTTCACAGGCTCACCGGCAAGAATCTGGGACAATGCGCCAGGCGCGGTGATGTTTTGGACAGCTCCAGAAATTGCCTGCCTTTGCTGCGTTGCGGAATTTCTTGCAATTGCAGCACGCAGTTCAAGCGCAACCACAGCTTCGTCCAGTTCCCTGTAAAGAAGATCTGCATCTGCTTGCCCAAGAATGACGGCCATCTTGTCGCGTGTCGCGCGGCTGCGCAGGATATTGTTTGCCAGTTTTTGAAACTCGCGGATGTCAACATCTGGATCTGTCGCAACTGCGTTGACGCGGGCAAGCGTATCATCAATGGCGCTGCGCAGGCCAGCCTTGGCCGCCGATCTTTCTGCTGCGCTGGCCCCTCTCATGCCTTCTCTGACCATTTCGCGGGTCATGGCCGATGACAGTGCATCTCGTCCCAGATCAACGGCTTTGACGCGGCTGATGGCGTCTGCAGCAGTATCAAGTGCCACGCCATACTCTGGAACCTCTCGGCGCAAAACCGTGCGGATTTGGCGCTGAAGATTAGATGTTGCTCGGCCAAGCTGCGTTGTGCCGCCGAGTTTGCCAGCCGAGTTCTGAGCCTCGGCCACGTCTCCCAATGCGCGCGTCATGTAGTCAAGCTGACGAACGTCAGGCATCTGCGTATAGGTGATAGACCCGTCTGGCGCAATACTTGCAAGGATTTGGCTGCTCTGCTGACCCTCAATGCGCATCAATTCATTGGCGCGGTTGATTGCGCTTTGCGGCACGCGCGTCAAAAGGCTTTCCAGCGCACGGCCTCGCGGGCGGCCATAGTCAATCGGTTGCGCATAGGCAACGCGATAAGACTGCGTCCTCGCTTGCTGTGTATCCTGGCGGATGCCGCGCTGAAGCGTGCCAGCGCCTTCAGGCGCGCCAAGGATGTCATCCAGAACTGTAGTCATCTTAACGCCAGCTTCGCGGGCGCGCTCTGTCACAGCCTCGCCCGCAACACGCGGCGCTGCGCCTCCAGAGGTCACAGAAACGTCCAGCAGGCGCTGAGTTGATGGCCCTGCATCGGCCAGCATCGAGGTGGAACCTGCACGCTGTAGCGCGGCCTGTGCGGCTGTCAGGTCATCGTTTTCAAGTGCAGTGCGGACAACTTTGGCGGCATCAGTTGAAATGCCGAACGATTTTGCAATTGCTCCAACAGATCGGCCTTTGTAGTTTTTCCAAGCTTCTCTGATGCCAGCGCCGACAACAGGGGCTACAAGACCAACAGCGCCACCCACAGCGCCCCCGATAAGGCTACCACTTATGGCCTCGCCCATGCGCGTGTCGCCTTCGCCTCGGCCATACCCAGAAACCGCACCTTCAGCCGCACCAAGGCCAGCGCCCACGCCTAAGCCACGCAAGGCTGTTGCGCCCAGCGTAGATCCACCCAGAGCGGGCAGCGCAGGCAGCATGGCAGCGCCACCAGCCATCGCGCCGCCAATCTTCAGGGCAGCGGCCTCTACAGGTCTCGTTGCCTCAAGCGCCTCGCGCCCGAGGCGCATTGCTTCCATCGCCTTGGGGTTGACCATGCCAACAGCTTCGTCGGTATATTCGCCAACAAATGGCACGCCAGAAATGGCTTGCGCCGCACGGGTTGAAACAGGAAAACGCTCGACAACGTTCTCTTGCAACTTGGTCGTTCCCGTCTGTGCTGGCGTGATGCCAGCCATGATGCCATCAATCACGCGCTGATCTTGCGTCACATATCCTGGAGAAACAAAAGCACGCTCGCCAGTTTGCGGATTGGCGAAAATACGGCCATCTTTATAGGTTGCCAACGGGATAAAGCCGCGCTCAATGAATTGCTGCTCTGCGTTTGAAGAAGTAGGGGTAGCGCGCGCTTGCTGTTGAGCAACAGCGGCGGCAACTATTTCCTCCAACGTTCTGATTTCATTTGCCATATGCTGCGCGCTCCTCTGGCGTCATGGCGTTCCAAATGGATTCAAGCGTCACGCCACGGCTTGCGTTGTTTTTTACGGCTTGCTGTATGAATGTGTCGTTGATGAATCCCTGTGGAATTGTGGCAGGCGCAGTCGCAGGGGCGGGCGCAGGGGCAGTGCCTGCAGTCGCAGCAGTCGCAGCACGCGCACCGAACACGTTGATCGGGTCAAGCCCATAGTTATCAACAATGAGTTGATAGCTTTGCTGAACGCCCTGTTCCTGCGCTTTAGCGGCTTTCAGATATTCCCCAGCAAGGCGCGTGAAGTCAGCGCGCTGCCGTTCGCTTAGGAACTGCCCATCCTCGACCTTTGCCGCAATGCCAGTCAAGCGCGCCAGCAGACCGCCCGCGTTGGCAGCAGTCGCGAATTCAGTTTCACGCACCACCGATCCTGGGTCCAGCATCTTCATGAACGACG
>CAUYTX010000421.1:0-15932 GCA_963575665.1 Gammaproteobacteria bacterium
GTAGAGAGAGAATCAAGGATGATTCTCGACTGCGCACTCGGATCGGACTCCAATACAAAAGATTTTAGAGCAAAACCAAAAAGAGTCCCATAAATTGATGTCCCGTTTAGATATTTTGGGGGAAATGAACACGATTTTAGGACAAATAGAACGTACCCTCTACGAAAATCGTCGGCATTTCGCCAAGCTCAACACCAAGGGAGAAATATTGTCCGACCAAGCCCAAGAGTGGGCAGCCATCCTAGATGATAAAACCGGACTTGTTTGGGAATACAAGAGCACCACTGGAAAACACGAAAGAAATCGGCAATTTGTTTGGAGTGCAAATCATCAAGAAATCGAAGGACACATTCAAGAAACCAATGAGGAAAACCTAGCGGGTTGTCAAGATTGGAGGTTGCCGAATTTAGAAGAGTTGCAAATATTGGTGGCTTCTGGATTGGATCGACGGTACTTTGGGCCTATGGTTGGTGCGGATGGATTTACTTCTCTATTCGTGGCACAGCAGGAGCCGTCAGAGATTGGCCAAGCTTTGGATTGGGAAGAAGAGATCGTTTTGTTTGTTGAGAAAGCACATGTCATGCTTTGCAGTGGACACAAGTCCTAACTTAGTAGCTGGTGGTTCTTTCCAAAAAAATCCATGAATAAAAGATCAAATTTTAGTTGTTGTGTTGGATTGATGTGTTTTCTTAGTTTCAAATCAATTCTTTCGGCAGAGTCACTCCGAGTGGTTGCCAGTTTTAGCGTTTTAGGAGATCTAGTAACCGTAGTGGGAGGAAACCACGTCCAAGTGAGCACCTTGGTCGGGCCTGGTGGTGATGCCCACATGTACCAACCCACTCCCAATGACGCTAGAGCAGTTGCTAAAGCTCAGTTGGTCGTCATGAATGGCCTTCATTTTGAGGGTTGGCTGGATAGATTGCTTCAGGCCAGTGGGTTTTCTGGCCAAATAGTTGTGCTCAGTGCAGGAGCAACACTCAGAACCATGGGGTCCAGTACCGATGCGATCGATCCGCACGCCTGGCAAAACCTTCAAAATGGGGTAATCTACGTTCGAAACCTGAGTACTGCCCTTCAAAAAGTAGATCCCGTTCACGCCACAGACTACCAAAAACGATCAGAAGAATATCTTGCCAAGATTCTTTCCCTAGATCAGAACATTCGAAAACAATTAGCAGTTCTACCATCAACACGTCGCAGGCTCATTACTTCACATGAAGCTTTTGGCTATTTTGCAGATGCTTACGGCCTCACCATCTTGGCACCTGCAGGGTTTAACAACGATGCAGAAGCATCCGCATTTCGCGTAGGCACCTTGATTCGTCAGATTCGTGCAGAACGGATTCATGCGGTATTTGTTGAAAACGTCACGGATCCACGTCTCATGCACCAGATTTCAAGGGAAAGTGGTGCTAGAATTGGGGGAGTTCTCTATTCGGATGCACTATCTGCTTCACAGGGTCCCGCTGCCACATACCTAGACATGTTCCGATCTAACACGAAGACCTTACTAGAGGCACTTGTACCCTCAGAAGAGCTAGAGAAACATTAGAAAAAACCAACTGACCTTCGGGCAATTCAATATGACAACCACCTATGATGTAGCAGTAGTCGGCGCCACTGGTGCAGTAGGCGAGACCATGATTTCCATCTTAGAAGAAAGGAAATTTCCGGTAGGTCAGCTGTATCCGTTAGCAAGTGAACGTTCTACGGGGAAAACGATTTCTTTTCGAGGTACTGAAATTGACGTTCTTCCTTTATCTCAACACGATTTTCGGAAAACACCCATTGGGTTGTTTTCTGCTGGTGGGTCTATCTCTGCTGAATATGCCCCGAAAGCTGCTTCGGCAGGTTGTGTAGTCATAGACAATACGGCGCATTTTCGGTTTGAGGCAGATATCCCTTTGGTTGTGCCTGAAGTTAACCCACACAAGATCGCGGAGTATCGGAACCGCGGAATCATTGCAAATCCGAATTGCTCCACTATTCAGATGTTGGTTGCACTTAAGCCCATCTACGATGCTGTTGGCATTGAACGGATTAACGTAGCTACTTATCAAGCAGTTTCTGGCACTGGTAAAAACGCTATTGAAGAGTTAGAACGTCAAATTAGAGAGCTTTTAGCGTTTCAAACCCCCACAGTTGAAGTGTACCCAAAGCGTATTGCCTTCAATGTGTTGCCTCACATCGATGTCTTCCAAGAGAATGGATATACCAAGGAAGAGATGAAGATGGTGTGGGAAACCCAAAAAATCATGGGGGATGACCGCATTTTGGTGAATCCCACTACTGTTCGGGTTCCGGTCTTTTATGGTCATTCCGAAGCAGTGCATATTGAGACACGCGAGAAGATCACTGCCGAGGCAGCTCGTGCACTATTGGGAAAGGCACCAGGCATCGTAGTGGTAGACGAACGTAAACCAGGTGGGTACCCGACCCCAATGGAGGCCGGGGGCACTGATCCTGTCTATGTGGGACGGATCCGGGAAGATATTTCACATCCACGTGGGCTAAACCTTTGGGTAGTTTCGGACAATGTGCGCAAGGGTGCCGCTCTCAATAGCATCCAAATTGCAGAACTCCTGATACGGGACTATCTTAATAGCTAGTTTTTAGAGGAAAATAATGCTTTCCGTCATTTAGGCGAGAGGACATGGCGCGGAAGCGGATTTCAACAGCAGTCGCTTTAGCAATGGCACTGCCTAGTGTGGCTTATCCTTTGGGGCTCGGAAAGATCTCAATTCGCTCTGTGTTAAATCAGCCCTTACGAGCAGAGATTGAGATTTTCTCCGCAGACCCCAAAGATTTATCCAACCTCACTGTACGACTTGCCCCGCCTGGCGATTTTCAAAAAGCTGGGATCGATCGACCAATCCTATTGTCTCGTCTTCGGTTCGAGATGAATCGTCGATCGGATGGTAGCTCAATCATCGCGATCCGTTCTTCAGAACCCATCCGGGAACCATTCCTCAATTTCTTAGTAGAGGTAGATTGGCCTGCAGGCAGAACAGTGCACGAATATGCGGTCTTGTTGGATCCGCCGCGTTTGACAGCACGGCCTCTATCTCCACCACCAGTGAGCATCTCGGAGCCACGTTTAGGACAGCAAGTACGAAGACGTCCCACCCCACCGCCGCTTAAAAAACTAGAAGAACCACCCGACTTAGACTTACAACCTACAGTTCAATACGGCCCAGTGAAACCGAATGAAACTCTGTGGCATATTGCTCAGACCCTGCGGCCTAGTCCTGCTGTGTCAAGTCAGCGAATCATGGCAGCTTTACTCCGGGCAAATCCTACTGCCTTTCGGGGAGGAAACCCAAACGCGTTGATGAGTGGAGTTACGCTGCGCACGCCAAGTGCAGACCAGTTGCGTGCTTTGGCACAACGTATGGAAGCCCGAGCATCAAAACATGGACAAACGACACCAGCTGCTGAAAAACCTGCCAAGACAGTTGCAGGAGCATTGACATCCCCTACTCCAACGGAATCACCAACTTCCGGCCCGACCTTAAAAATTCAAAATCCACCACAGTCTGGGCAAGTTTCACAATCTCCTGGAAATGGCACTACTGGTGCTAAAGGACAGGAAGTACCCGGTAATTTGGAGCAGCGGCTAAGTCAATTAGAGGAGAATTCGCACGTTAGTCGGAAAGAAAACGAAGAATTACGGACCCGTCTTGCAGAATCCGAAAAACAGATTCAAGGCTTAGAACGCAATTTACAGGTGAAAAACGAGCAGTTGGCCAAACTCCAAAGCCAATTTTTACCCTCTACAACACAGCCGACCCCAAAATCTACTCCTGCTCAAGTAGTTCCCGAAGTGCTTCCTGTTGTGCTGCCTACCCCAACGGTTCCCCTGACAGATCCTCTAATTAGCTCAATGTCTGAAGAACCACCACTTTTGAGACCTCTAGCACCAGAAACGGCAGCGAAGATAGCAAATGCAAGACCTATAGCGGTCAAACCGGAACCCTCTTCAAACATTGAACAATCATCAATATTGTCCGATCCAGTTTTCATTGGGTTATTAGGCACTTTTTTGGCTGCTGCAGGGTTCCTTGGAAGATTATTTATTCGTGAAAAGAAAAAACCATTTGGAAAGTCGGCCTTTTCTCCTTCCAACACCGTTCAGCAGCAGGCACAACCTCTTAAAACATCGTCAGTATCGACTTCTGCGGTTACGCGGCATGTTCTTGATCCAAAACGGGTGGCCATGGATGAAAACCTTTTAAAGTTTGCCGGTACACATACCTATTATCCTACTTTATCTTTGGAGCCCGATGCTCCTCCTGATCCAATCAGTGCTTCTCATCCTGTTAGTATTCCCAGCCAACGCTCTAAAAATTTGTTAGTTCCTAGTGTTCCTCCAACACCCAAATCTTTTCAAACTGTTCTACCCCCGCGAGCCAGTGTCGTTTTACCCGAGACTCCCACTCGTAAAATACCGAATACACCTGAGACTAATGCAGACTTTGAATTAGATCTCTTGCCTGCACTAGAAGATGGGTTAGTACCACAGCATACTGCACCTTCTTGGTCTACACACTCTTCCCCTGTATCGTTGGTAAAACCTATTGTTTCTTCTCCTCACCAAAGTTCGGATGATATTTTTAAGGAGACAACAAAGGGTCTAGCACCTTCAGATCAAGATTCACCCACTAAATCGAACGAGGAGAACTCTCTTGATGATGCATTCCTATTTGACATAGATTTTCTTGAACCGGACCTGCTTGAAAATTCTCCTGATCTGACAATGGAAGTCGACACAAGTACTCCACAAACTCTCTTTGGGACTCAGTCAGTACCTGCTCCGGAGGGGTTACCTACTCCAGAAGCTCCATTTTTGGATGAACTCTCTATACCGGAAGAAGAGGAGGAAAGCGAAGAAATGGAAAACCTCCTTCAGTTGGCTAAGACTTATTTAGAAGATGGCGACCGGGAAGGAGCATTAGAGAAAATCCAAGAAGTTCTGGACTCAGGAAAAGCTTATTACCGAAAAAAAGCAGAAATATTTCTTGCGCTCCTCTGATGCGCATTGCTTTGGGACTTTCCTATGACGGAACTAATTTCCACGGTTGGCAGACCCAACAAGAGGGCTTGCGAACGGTTCAGGTTTGCGTAGAACAGGCTCTTTCTCGTGTGGCCAATCATCCCGTTGCCGTGGTCGTGGCAGGCCGTACTGACGCTGGGGTTCACGCAGTTGAACAAATGGTTCACTTTGATACTTTTGCAAAACGCCCTCTTCGGGCTTGGGTATTCGGAACCAATCAATATCTTCCCCAAGATATAGCCATTTCTTGGTCAAAAGAAGTTCACAACAGTTTTCACGCACGTTTTTCAGCGGTTTCCAGAAGATATCGTTATGTCATTTATAGCTCACCAATTAGGCCAGTGTTAGAAAGGACTCGCGTAACGTGGGACTATCGAAGATTTAATCTCGAAGCCATGTCAGTTGCGGCTTCTTCTTTGGTAGGCACTCACGATTTTTCTTCTTACCGAGCACAGGGATGCCAAGCTAAGAGTCCAATTCGAACGTTATATCGGTTAGAAGTCACACAAGAAAATGATTGGCTTGGCCAAAAAATTACGATCGAAGCGGTGGCCAATGCTTTTTTACAACACATGGTTCGGAACTTAGCGGGGGTGTTGATGACCATTGGTGCAGGTGAGAAACCTCCAGAATGGGCACGTGAAGTCCTAGAGCAAAAAGATCGCGCCAAAGGGGGAGTAACTGCACCTCCAGAAGGTTTATATTTGGTTCAGGTGCAGTATCCAGATTTAGATTCTACCGAGCCAACCTACTAATCGTCTTGCAAGCCGTAAAAAATCATCTACGTAAGTAAACACAGCAGGAATTACCAACAAGGAAAGAAAAGTAGAAGTAATCAACCCTCCAATGACAACAATGGCCATAGGTGCTCGAAAGCTTGGTTCCGCGCCAAGACCTAAAGCAACAGGCAACATCCCTGCTCCCATGGCAATGGTAGTCATGACAATAGGGCGAGCACGTTTTTTGCAGGCGTCCATGAGTGCTTCTAATCGATTCAGTTGCTGTTCACGACGCGCCACGATTGCGTATTCAACGAGCAAGATTGAGTTTTTGGTCACAATCCCCATTAGCATTAGGATCCCGATCACTGCGGGCATGGAAAAGGCATTGTGAGTGACCAACAATGAAAACAACGCTCCGCCTAACGAGAGGGGTAAAGCCGCCAAAATCGTGATAGGTTGCAAGAAATCGTGAAACAAGAGAACCAACACGGCGTAAATGCAAAGAACACCAATGGCCATGGCAATCCCAAAGCTGTTAAAAAGTTCCATCATTCTTTGAGTATCCCCCGACACAGGCACTTGCACACCCGCAGGCAAATGTTTCATAGCAGAGAGTTCGTTGACCTCTTTGAGGACGTCTCCAATGACTCGTTTTCCAAGATCAATATCTATGTTGACTCGACGCATCCGATCAAATCGGTTGATTTGAGTTAATCCCCCTCCCATTTCAACCGAAGCCACTGCTGAAAGGGGAATAGTTTTGCCGGATCGCACCACTAGAGGTATTTGCCGAATCGCTTCAAGATCTTCTCGAAAAGCAGGTTCTAGCCGTGTTCTAATAGGTACTTGACGTTCTGGTAAATTCAGCTTTGGCAAAAAAACCTTCATATCTCCTGCAGTGGCTACTCGAGTAACTTGTGACACGACCTCTGAAGTAATGCCTAAATCTGCACAACGTGCAAAATCAGGGATAATGTGAATCTCAGGACGTTCTAGGCTGGCACTAGAGACCACACCCCCCACCCCTTTTAAGGTTCGTAATCCTTTTTCCACTTCAAATAAGGCAGTAGCAAGAGAGGTTGCGTTGTCACTTGCTAAGGTCACGACCAGCTTAGTACCCGGTTCGCGAGCAAGAAGTGCAACTCTGACGCCCGGTAGTCCAGTCAATCGATCTCGTAATTCCGCCTCTAAGACACTCTGCTTTTTTTCTCGTTTACGACGATCTACTAAATTGACGGTCAGGGTTGTTTTTCGAACATCTCCCGTGGATCCTCCTCCTAGAGGGCCTCCATCTGAGTTTGCTGCAGAACCCACCGCTGCAAAGACAGTAGTCACCTCTGGCACTTGTTTGAGCATCTCGATTGCATGATCGGTGGCGACTCGAGTGTCACTTAGGGTACTACCCGGGGGTAATTCTAGTGTTAGTACCGTTTGGTTACGATCAGCAGCGGGTACGAAACCAGTAGGCAACAAGTGCGCTATCGACAAAGATCCAACAAAAAACAAGATACTGAAAAGAATGGTGAAGAATCGATAACGTAGACACCCCTTTACGAAGGCTAAGTATCCACGCATGATTAGACCCTCACTCTCAGGAGCAACAGGCCGTAGTAAATAAGCTGACATCATGGGGGTGAGAAGGCGCGCCACCATCAGAGAGGCTAGAATGGCAACACAGGCCGTGATGCCAAAAGGTCGGAAGAACATTCCCGGGATCCCACCCATAAACGCAGTGGGCAAAAAGACGGCCACCAGCGTTAACGTAGTCGCGATGACTGCAAGACCAATTTCGTCCGCAGCTTCCATGGATGCCTCATAAGGTGCCTTGCCCATTCGAAGATGGCGCACGATGTTTTCAACCTCGACGATAGCATCATCTACAAGGATGCCAACCACTAGTGCCAATGCCAACAGAGTCAAGATGTCAAGGCTGAACCCTGCGAGTTTCATGATTAGAAAGGTGGGGATAATCGAAAGAGGTAACGCAACTGCAGATACCAATGTGGCGCGCCAATCTTTCAAAAACCAAAAGACTACAAGAATGGCAAGAAAAGCTCCTTCGTAGAGTAGGTCCATCGATCCGTCAAAATTGTCTTGAACCCGTGCAACCGTGTCATAGGCTTCTCGAATGTGTATCGTAGGATGCGTTTTCTGAAACTGATCGACAGTGCGGCGAACTGAATTGGCTACAGTGACTTCGCTCCAACCTTTCGATCGTAGAATTTCGAAAGCAATGACAGGTTTCCCGTCTAAGAGGGCAATCATAGACCGTTCTGCGATGCCGTCTTTGATGTTAGCAATGTCTGAAAGTGGGATTCGTCGGCCTTCTGCGACTGGAATTTCCAAACGTGCCAAGTCTTCTAGCGAAGTGGCTGCGGCCAATGTCCGAAAAGACTGAATTGCACCACCTAAGTCTCCTCTGCCACCAGAAGCATCCTTTCGTACTCTTTTTAATTGGTTAGAAACATCATAGGCAGTGACTCCAAGAGCAGCAAGTCGGACTGGATCCAAATCAATTTGTATTTCACGGTCTACGCCACCGACTCGGCTAAAACGCCCTACTCCCGGCACTGACAAAATAGATTTTCCAAGATCATTATCTACAAACCAAGAGAGATCGGTCTCGTCTAAAGTTTCAGATTCAATAGTAAACGCAATAATGACCCCACCTGCCGTGTTCTTTTTTGAAATCGTGGGATCGGTCATATCTTGAGGTAAGTCAATGCGCACCGTGTCCACTGCGTTGCGCACTTCGTTTAGGGCAACCTCTGGATTTTTATCGATGACAAATTCCACTGCGATCATAGCCACACCGTCGGTCAAGGTGGTATGAATGTGTTCTACACCTCCGAGAGAAGAGACCGCATCTTCTATTTTCCGCGCCACTTCTGTTTCAAGTTGTGCCGGAGCAGCTCCCTCTTGAGAAGCAGTCACGGTAATGACTGGAACTTCAATATCTGGAAAGTTTTGAATCCCCAATCCGCGAAATGCACCTACACCTAGTAGTGTTAACAATGCAAAAAGTAGGATCGCTGGTACTGGATTGCGAATCGACCAAGAAGATACGTTCACGAGGAGTCCTTATTTCGTTCCAGAGACCTGAACTAGGTCTCCGTCGCTCAAAAATGCGCCCCCAGAGGCCACGACGCGAAGATCTTCAGCCACGCCTTCTAAGATTTCAACACGGTTTCCTTGACGCCGTCCTGTGGAAACTTTTTGCAAAGTTACGCGATCTCCTGAAGTTCCGAGAACGAGTAAATACTGATTACCATCTTTGGGTAAGACTGCAGATTGAGGCAGAGAAGTAGCGGGAGTCACCCCAATCCGTATTTCCCCTTGCGCAAACATGCCCGCTCGAGCAACGGAACCTGAAGGCAAATCTACGTAAGCAATCCCTTTTCTAGCAATGGGATCTAAGGTAGGTGCCAATTGTCGAATCTTTCCTTCTATTTGGCTACCGTTAGAAAGGGTCAGTCGAGCACTTTGGCCTATTTTCACGACGGTCAGTTGCGCTGCTGTTAACTCTGCACGCCACTCTAATCGTCCTTGGCGCAAAAACCGAAAAAGTTCATTGCCCACTTGAACAACCGCCCCAAGGGTTGCCGTCCTTGCCGAGATAACCCCGTCATCTACTGCTAAGATGTGGGTTTGTCGGAGCCGAACTTCCTCCGCAGACAAAACAGCTTCTACAGCTGCGAGGCTGGCTTTTGCACTTTCTTCTGCCCATAAAGCTTGGGTTACCAGTTGTTCAGAGAGTGCACCTGCGGTGCGCATTTTTCTTGCACGGGTCGCGTTGGCAGAAGCTTCAGCGAGTGCTGTTTTTGCCCTGACCACGTTGGCCCGTTGTTGGGCAAGGTTGGTTTGGATCGTAAGATCAGAAAGTTGTGCTAACTCTTGACCGCGTTTTACAACACTGCCCACATCTACTGGTAAGGAAATAATGGCTAGTCCTCCCAGTTCTGCTGCCACGATGGCTTCTTGCCAAGCATATATTCCCCCGCTACTGGAAACAGACTTCGGCCATTGTCCGCGGGTGGGTGAAACAACTTGCACGGTGAGAGCAGGCTTCTCCTGCTCTACGGGGAGAGTTTTTGGTGGAGGGGTAGGAGGTTGAGAAGTCGTGTGTTTTCTAATCCACTGGATTGACTGAGTAACATAAGTGGAGTGCATTGCACTAGAAAACCATCCATATTTCCAACCTAGGAAAGTAACTAGTGACGCAATAAGAAATAGGGGTACAGCGAACCAAAGAAATTTTTTCATGCACTTTTACTAAAAGTTGATTCACGCCAGTAAAGAAAAAACAAGATTTACTTCAAGATAATGACAAAAAATAACGAAGTTGTGCAAGCCCATATTTTGCGACGATGCCTACACGCCGAACCGAAAAAGGGGAATCTCCTGTCTTTACTACTCCCCAATGAGTAGTCAAAAATGACCGATAACCTAATTGTCTTGCCAATTCAGGGTCACGCTCTGTTCGGAAATCTCGAGTAGGTTTTCCCCAGGGACAACAAAAATGCTCGCACGGTCGGCCAATAGCTTTTTCAATTTGATCTTTGGAATCTTTCAACTCGTTTTTAACTTCTTCCCCGGAAAGTTCGATTAACTTTCGGTGGTTTGCGGTGTGCGAACCAAGAGTAACTCCAGCGGTTGCCAAAATTCGACAATCTTCCCAAGTTAACATTGTTGCAGGCTTCCTCACCTTGAAAAAAGCATCGTGTTGCTCATTCCACGACCAAGAATTTTCCAATACTAAATTGGAAATTAGAAAAACTGCAGAGGGTACTTGCTGCTCAGTCAAGATTGGCAAAGCGTTTGTCAAAACATTCCGAAAACCATCATCAAAGGTTAGACAAAAATACTTACCATCTATTGGAAGTTTCTTTTCCAATAGCTTTACTGCTTGATCTAAACTAATAAATTCTCCATATTTTTTCATGGTGTTAAGATGACGTGAAAAACCTTTGCGTTCATCTGAAAACACATGGTGATAAAAGGGAAAACGTAGCCAAGAGGATTGAGTACCTCCAATCTTTCTCCCTAAAGATTTTCTGAAAACTAAAAGGCGTTCCTTAGCTTGATTCAACTTCCATAAAAGAGGTCGAGGCTGCTGATGCTCCCGATAAGTATCAGCAAAACGACGATATTCGGCAGTGGGAAATTTTTGGTACAAATCTCTTATTTTTTCCGCGTAAGTTTCCCAAGAGTAACTAGAAACACGCAGCTTAGCAGTTTCTCCTAGTTGACGACGTAGACCAGCATCTGACAACGCTCGAGACAATGCTGAAACTAAAGCTGTGCTATCCGCGGGGGGTACTACGAGTCCGTCGATTCCATCTCGGACGATAGAACCCGTGTGAGAAGAAACAATCACTGGTAACCCATACGCCATGGCTTCGTACACTGATTTGGCAGAACCTTCCATTAGGCTGGGCAATACAAAAAGATCAGCACTCCCAAACCAAGGTACCATGTCCGCTTGAAAACCAACACAACGAGCAGAAGAATTTGCCAACAGCTGGGTCATTTCCTTAAACACCCGACCACACAAGACCAATTCTGCACTTTTCAGTAATTCTGGAGAAAGTTGCTCCCATGCTTCTAACAAAAAGGGTACACCCTTTCTCAAATTGACATTTCCTGCAAACAACACACGCAATGGAACTTCTTTTGAGAGGTTTTTCTGGAAATGGGGGAGCACTGCTACCTGGTCTGCTCCAAAAGGAATCACTACGCTTTTTGCTGAAGAAGGCAAGCTATTCTGAACGAACTCAGAAGGACATACGATCCGATCGATCAGTGGTAGGCAACGGTCTGTCGCTACATCGGTGAGCATTCCCAAAGGCTTTGGGTCTACTGCTCCAGAAGCGATCAGTGGCGCGTAACAACGCGGATGCGCCATCTGAAGATCTAACAACAGAGGCACACCTTGCCCATGCCAGAAAGAGGCTGTTTCTGGAAGGGAATCCCATAAATGCACCGCCCGCGGACGCCATTTCAACCTACGACTTGCAAACAAACATAGTACATCAAAACATTGTTGTTCGATTTGCCGGGCGGGCAAAGATGGCCAAAACTTAACACGAATGAGATTAAGAGCGCGTGGGAATAAGGCACGTCCTGGCAATGGGAAATGTAAAAACGAGTAGGAAACAGCACTCCCCCTAGCAAACACAGTCGGGAACAAGTGACCAAAGCGGATCAGTTGATAAGGACGAAAACCAGGTGTGTTTCTTCCTCCAAAAACCGAATTTACCACGAATAGTAGGTGTCCAGATTCGGAATCTGGTTTTTGAGACTTCATGATTTTGTGCTAGTCGCTTGAATCAAAACAGCTTCAAGTTGTTTAGCCAGGGTATCTCGGGCAAAGCGATCTTTTGCCAACTGGAGGGCTGCTTTGCCTGCCTCTTCCAGTTTTTGAGGACTGGACAAAAAATCTGCTAATTGGCGCGCTGCAAGAGAAAAGTCATATTCGTTCAAAAAAATACCCGCACTGTGCGATTGCAAGATGTCTGCCTGCCAACCCCCGTAGTTGGTAACTATAGGTCGTCCTGCAGCCAAACCATCAAAAAATTTGTTAGAAGAATTATCCCAAACGCGGCCCGGGATCGTCGCCAAAAGCGTTGAAACCACAGTAGCTGCCGAAAGAAGTGTGGGAATCTCCCGTTTTGGAATCCTAGACATTAAAAAGAAGTTCACCTCTAGGACACCTAATTGTTTTGCTAAAACCTTCACTTGCTCTAATTCCGCGCCATCGCCAACCGCAAGAAACCGAACTTCGGGCAAAAGTGCACGCATGGCAGCGGCTAGTTTTGCAAGGTATCCAATGTCATTAACTTTTCCAAAAGTACCCGTGTAGACCACAAGGGGTCGATCCTCTAGCCAAGCATGTTGGTTCCTGAAATCTTTTCCTATCTCTGTTGGCACTTGAAACAAATCGAGGTCACAACTGTTTGGAATGACATGCACCCGCTCCTCTGGAAAGTCTTGTCTTACCACACCTTCCTTCATGCCGGGGGAAAGAGCGACCACTTCTGCAGAACTGTCATAGGTAAATTTTTCTAGCTTTTTGGCTAAGAAAATAGGAACTTTCCCGCGTAAAGCACCCACGGCAATCGGAAGATCTGGCCACAAATCTCGAACTTCAAACACCATCGGGATACGCTGTCGATATTTTGCGTAGATGGCTGGAATGGCAATGGTCAGAGGCGTACTGGTTGCGAATATGACATCTGCGGGAATCTGAGCAGCGTACCTTGAGGAACGCCACGCAAATTCCAGAAAAGAACGAATGCGAGCGATGTACGGCAGTCGGTTCGAATACGGAACCGGCAACCAATGCACGATAATTCCGGCTTCGCGAGTTATTCGCCAACCAGAAGAAGCATCTTTTGGCGAACGATCCGTAGTGACCATGTGTACTTCATGTCCCCATTCTACGAACCGGCGAGCCATTTCATAGGAACGAGTCCCACCAGACATAGTAGGGGT
Organism: Gammaproteobacteria bacterium; assembly: GCA_963575665.1. Taxonomy (GTDB): domain Bacteria; phylum Pseudomonadota; class Gammaproteobacteria; order CAIRSR01; family CAIRSR01; genus CAUYTX01. Next base: position 13,270 of record CAUYTX010000421.1, read on the forward strand.
ATTAAAGTATTGATGCAAATACAAAATTCGCATGTTCTAGTATCGCCCAAACCTAGAGTACTTCGTATCCAGAAACGTTCTTCCAGAGGGTTTGATCTAAACATTGCCGAGTATCTAATAGGCGAGGTGTCCGCATGCTTGCGAGTGCTTCTGGGGGTAACTCCCTAAATTCTGTGTGGTCTACTAAAAGGATAGCCAGATCAGCATCGTGCACTGCCTCTTCAACTGAACTAGCCCAATGCGAAATCAAAGCATCAGAAGGCACCACATGCGGATCATAAGCACGTACTAAGAAACCCGCCTGTATCAATTGTTCTAAAACTTCCACGGCTGGGCTTTCTCGTATATCGTCTACATCAGCTTTGTAGGTTAAGCCAAGGCACGCAATAATGGGAGATTGCACACCTTCCAGAATACGTTGTGCGCGGGAGAGAACGTAGCTGGGCATACCATCATTCACCAAACGTGCTTGCCGAATTAGCTTTGCTTTGTCCGGTGAAGCTTCCACTAAAAACCAAGGATCTACTGCGATGCAATGCCCACCCACTCCTGGGCCTGGTCGCAAAATTTGCACACGCGGATGACGATTGGCGATGGTAATCGCTTCCCAAACGTCAAACCCCATTTGATCTGCCAACAAAGCAAACTCATTGGCGAGTGCAATGTTGACGTCTCGAAACGTGTTTTCCATCAATTTGACCATTTCTGCAGTAATCGCAGTGGTCAAAACGATTTCACCTTTTACGAAGTGCAAATAGAGGTCACGACCTGCTTTAGCCGATTCTTCGTCTATGCCTCCAATAACACGTGCATTCTCAACGAGTTCTCTTAAAATCTGGCCCGGCAAAACACGTTCTGGTGAGTAAGCCAACTTAAAATCTTTTCCCGCTCGGAGTCCATTCCCCTCCAAAATGGGTCGAACCAAATTTTGAGTAGCACCAGGCGGTGAAGTAGATTCTAAAATGACTAAATTTCCCGGACGTAAATGAGGCAATATTGCCTTTGTTGCTGAAACAACAGCACGCATGTCTGCGCTTTTGTCAGCCTGAATTGGGGTCGGAACCGAGATAATAAAAGCGTCAGCAGGTTCTGGCTGAGTTTCAACACGCAGATTTCCAGAAGAAAGGGCAATCTGCATCCTTTCTTGGAGGCCAGTCTCTTCAATATGAATTTGGCCCCGACGTAAGGTTTCAATCACAGAAGGATTAATATCAACCCCTACGACCTGAACCCCGTGGCTTGCAAACATGCTGGCCGTGGGCAGTCCAATGTACCCTAAACCCAACACACATACTTTTTTCACTGCGTAAATTCCCTTGAGACTTGATAGGAAAGAATTGCTTGGACGATGCGTTCTGCTGCGTGCCCGTCTCCGTAGGGATTAATGGCGCGTGCCATGCGTTGGTACTCTGCTGGATCATCCAATAGCCGACGTGTCCATTCTACAATTTTTGTACGATCCGCACCGACTAAACGTACCGTACCCGCATCGACTGCCTCTGGACGTTCAGTCACGGAGCGCAAGACAAGAACAGGTTTCCCTAAACTGGGTGCCTCTTCTTGAATGCCTCCAGAGTCTGTTACAACCAGATCCGCTTGTTTCATCAGTTGTACGAGAGGAAGGTACTCGAGGGGAGGTAGGAGGGTGACCCCAGGGACATCTTTTAGCCAGCGTTGTACTGGTACTTGTACGTTAGGATTCAAGTGCACTGGATAGACAATTTGAACTTTTCCAGCATAGAAGAGGGCAATATCCCGCAGTGCTTGGCAAATTTGCTCTATGGGTTCTCCAAAATTCTCTCGTCGGTGCATGGTCACAAGGATCATGCGCTGATCTCGGAGCAGTTCCGTCATAGGAGAAGTGGGCAAAGCAGCTATTTGTTGCAAAGCATCGATTACTGGATTTCCAGTGACAAAAATGGCTGAATCTGGGATGCCTTCTCTTAATAGGTTTTCTCGAGAACGTTCAGTAGGTGCAAAATGTAAAGTCGAAACGATGCTGGCAATTTGCCGATTTACCTCTTCCGGAAATGGCTGATATTTATCATGGGTTCTTAAACCCGCTTCGACGTGTCCCACTTTTATGTGGGCGTAAAACGCAGCCCACGCCGCCGCAGCTACTGTGGTGGTATCTCCCTGCACGAGCACCCAATCTGGTTTTTCTTGATTAAAAATTGGCTCGAGTCGTGCCATGACCGTGGCAGCCACTTGCGTCAGCGTTTGGTTAGCATGCATGACATCTAAATCGTAGTCAGGCCTAATTTTGAAGAGGTTTAACACCTGATCTAGCATCTGTCGGTGCTGTGCGGTTACACACACTTTACTGACAATTAAGTTAGAGTGACACTTTAACGCTTGTAAAATAGGTGCCATTTTGATGGCTTCTGGGCGAGTGCCAAATATCGATAAAACTTTCAATGACGCGTCTCAATAGTAAAATTGTCAGAGTGAGACAGGAAAGGTACTGCGCGCGGTCTATCCGGTTCCAACTAGATTGCGGGATTGTACCGAATTGCTGTTATGCTAGCAAGTTCTTAAAACTGATACAAAATAAGACTGCACCACTACTGATGTGCGCAAAAAAAACCGTCCTTCAGGGCTTACAAGAGTATCTTTTTTCGTTTTACGCAGTCCCCATCATCGCTTTGCAGTAAATTTGACAG
>CAUYTX010000422.1:0-15794 GCA_963575665.1 Gammaproteobacteria bacterium
GGATGAGTGTTTTCATTATTTTCTGAACTCAGGCTACACTCAACTTAATCGAAAACTCTCTAATTCAGCTATAGTGCCTAAAAGACGATCGCACCCCAAAATCCTCAAAAGACGACCTCACCCCCTGACCTCCTCTCCCTGACAGGAGATGGGGAATAAGGAAAAGGCTTGTTTTTTGTCTCCCCTCGCCCTTTACGGAGAGGGGTCGGCGGTGAGGTTGCCTTTTGAGAGTTTTGGGCAGATTGCCATTTTGCTATTTCACGTTGATTTATCTACATTTCAGCGCAAAGAAACTACATATACACCAGAACAAATCATGAGCACGCCTACCCAGCGGTTCCACGAAACGGGTTCTCCTAAGAAAAACAAAGAAACCAGAAGGACTAAAACGAAAGTGAGGCTGGTGACTGGGTAGATATAGCTCAGGTCATATTTCGAAAGCAGGTACAACCACACTAGAGTGGCTGCACCATAAATCCAAATTCCAGACCAGATCCACCAAGACGAAAACAGGGCAACGAGTGCATCGATGGGGTTGCCTCGGAACACACCGGGCAAGCGCGCTAAACCGTGTTTCCAAAGCAGCTGCCCGGATAACAAAAGTAGTAAATAGGCGATAACCGCGACAATGACTTTCAAAAAATTTACCGATGTTTCGCTGTTGCCTGTCTCGGATTAAAGTACCGATCCGCTTCGTCAGTATCGACTATCTTGCCATTGGCATCTACCAATGGTAATTCAAAATCATTCCAACCCCGCAACCCTAATTTAAGAGATCGAATATGCTGAAAACCCAATAATTGCATCACGTACCCAGCCAAAACACTTCGGTGGCCAGAACGACAAATAACGATCACGTCTTCTTCTCTGGCTTGCACTAATTGTGACACCGTCTCATCATAATCAGCTTCGCAAGCCTGTTCCAAAATTCCACGTGGTACATTGATGGATCCTTGAATGTGTACCACGGAAAACTCGTAAGGCTCTCGAATGTCCAATAGTAAAGAAGATGAACTTGTTTGTAAGTAAGGATCCAAATCCCAAGGCAACACTTCTCGGACTTGAGGTCGGACTTCCTCTACTAACTCCATGAACTTTTTCATTTAGCCCGCTCGGCATTCAATCGAATTGATTGGAAGTTTCTGAAAAACACAATAAAGAAATTTTTGAAAAGCTCCCGCAGGGGTAAAATGCGATTCTTCCTCGGATTCTAAAAATACAAACGAAGCACCCAACTCAGCATGTAACTTTTCTGGAGAATAACGAACTACAGGCAGACCACTACACTGCATTGGGCCTTCTTCTGAAAAGGTAGCCATAACCACGAGTCCTCCCGGTTTCAGTGCGCGCAATAAAACTCGCACATAGGTTTGTCTATCTTCTGGTTTCTCTAAGAAATGAAAAACCGCACGATCATGCCAAACATCGTAAGCATTCGCAGGAAAGTCGACAGTTAAAATATCCGATTCAATCCAATGCACGTCTTTTGCTTTGAGTCCAAGTGCCATTTGCGCCGTAGCCAAAGCAGAACCAGAAATGTCCAATATCGATATGTTTTGATAGCCTATTTCTAAAAGGTTTCCTGCTAGTGGAGAAGCACCACCACCTACATCCAAAATAGAAGCATCAAGAGATATTTTTGCTTCTGTGATTTTCGCTAAAGAACGTTCTGCGCGTTTTTGAAACCAGCTTAACGCAGAAGTTTCTTTACTGGAATAGACCTTTTCCCAATGTGTGCGCATGGTACTTTAGGACTCAGCGTGTTTACAGAGACCTTGTTCTACTGCAATGACTGCGGCTTCTACGCGGGAATGAACACCTAATTTTCGCAAAATAGCTTTTACGTGAAGTTTTACGGTTCCGTCCGAAATGCCAAGCTCACGTCCGATGACTTTATTACTTTGGCCTTCTGCTAAATGGCGAAGGATTTGTTGTTCTCGGGGGGTCAATTCCGATAATGGAGTGTTGTGCAACGTCCCCCTTTCGTCCCCTTTGATTACTCGTGCTAAAACACCTGCTAAATCAGGTGCGACCACCATGCCTCCCCGCATAATTTCATGCAACGCAGCGACGAGTTCATCGGGTTCCATGTCTTTCAACAAATATCCATTGGCACCATTTCGTAACGTATTGACTAGATCAGGTTCTTCTCTACTGGTGGTCAACATAACTATAGGAGCACTTACCCCGTTTCGACGGATCATCTTGAGCACTTCCCCCCCTTCCATCCGAGGCATGCGCATATCGAGCAAAATGATGTCGACCTTCAATTCCATGGCCAAACGAAGTCCCTCTTCCCCGCTGCCCACTGAACCCACGACATGAATGGAACGGCGTTCCAATAATCCTTCTAAACCGGCTCGAAATAGGGCATGATCGTCAATCAATAGAACGCGCATAGTTAGCCTCTTTGTACGAACCAAGTTCTTGTGGTTGAGTAGTCGGTGAGCAAGTCAATTCCACGCGTGTTCCTTCTCCAGGTTCACCTTCCACCCGAAGAGTACCCCCCAAACGGCGTGCCCGTTCTTGCATGATGGAAAGCCCAACATTTTCCCCAGGCAAAATCTGCTGATTGCTATTTACTAATCCGTTTCCATCGTCTTCGACTAGAATGCGGTATCCACCATCTTTTTCACACTGCAATAAAACACGTACAGTACGAGCATCGCTATGTTTTCGGACGTTGGTCAAGCCCTCTCGGACAATGTGAAGGACTTGCACCTCTTGGTCTGGACGCAAATTAAGTTGTGGACACTCGTTTTGGAAAAAAGTTGAAATTTTTGTCTCTCGACGAAAATACTCAACCATTTCTTGGAGTGCTGGAACTAAGCCTCTTTCATCCATTCGAGCGCGAAAGTGCATCAAAAGTTCACGCAATTCTGTGTGTGCTTCTTCCACTCCTGAGCGAATTTTACGTGCTTCTGCGAGCGCGCCGGTGTCTGGGTTGGTTAACAACGTCTCTTCCAACATTTTGGACTGAAAACGCAAGCTGGCAATGGTTTGCGCCAAAGAATCGTGTAGTTCATGTGCCAACATGGTACGTTCTTGGATGATGGAAAGGCGTTTGGCTTCAGTATCCAAACGTGCCTTCTCCACTGCCATGCCTAAATGTTTTCCGATGCTGGTGAAGAGTTCTTTCATGCCTTCGCGTTGGCTAAGCGCAAGACCAGCAGGCTCAAAAAAGAGACTGTATACCCCAAGTACCCGGTCCTGATACATCATTGGTATTGCAATAATTTCTGCTTCTTCAGAAGGCAGGAAAGGGCATCCATTGAACCTTCCACATTGCCGAACATCAGGTTGGCTCCTAAGTTCGGCACAGGTCACCGCTTCACCACACAAACAACGATCAATGGGAACCATCCGTTCTCGTTCAACCACTTCAGGTTCTAAACCGAGACTGGCTACCAAATGCAAACCATCCTCAGTCACTAAACGAACGGTAGCAGCCACAGCACCTACCAACTCTGCGAGGGTGCTCAAGAAACGAGTCAATAAATCGTTCATGTCTCTCGCGCTGTTGACGCTAGAAGCAACATCGTAAAGCACTTGGAGGGAATGTGTTTTCTGCGCCAATCGTTCTGTTTGATAACGAACTTGGTTATCCATGTCGCGCGTCAGGATTTGGAGATCGGATCCCAATGCGTTAATGTCTTTGGCCAATTCAAGAAAATCACCAGTGCCAGAGGAAGGCACTCGAGCAGAAAGGTTGCCACCTCTCATTCGGCTTGCCCAATTTCTCAAGTGCGCCAACGGTTCCAAAAGCTGATGATTCACTCGCATCACGATCAATCCTGTGACCATGGCACCCATGAGCAAAAGAACTACCTGCGACATGAACAAAAGAGAGGACTGGGTGCGTACTGCCTTGGTAGCTTCATCACTGATGCTGTCTGTTTCGTAAATCAAAGAATGTGAAACTTCTCGGGCATTCACGCTGACTTCACCATCACCAAGTAGAGTCTGCAGGCTTGGGCGATAAGAAGTTTTCCAATGTTCCAAAAGGTTTAAGAGCGCGTATTGAGCAGGAGAGGATCGCCAAGGTACTTTGGTGTCGTTAACAGAGATTGGCATCCTCAATTCTGCCATGAGACGTTTCAAGCGATTGTCAAATTCGTCCACTACTACTCGGAGTCGATGTGTTTCTCCGGGAGAAGCGGCGAAATCGACGATATAACGTGCTTGGCGTTGTAAATCGCCGATGCCTTCAAAAAGGGAAGAATGGTAGACCGACTGCTGCATGATGAGCAGTCCGATAAAACCTACTAAAAGCAATATAATGCCCAAGGCTGCTAGAGGCTGGAGCAAATCTCGACTGGCAGTACTCCCACGCTTGCGCCGCCATCCCTGGGCAGGTGGTGTCATCCAAAGTGCAATAGAACGAAAGTGTTTGGGAGTAGGATCAGATTTTACGAATGCCATGGGTACTGTCTCCGAGGAGCCTTTATCCCAAAAGCGAAAATTCCCGTTGAAAAAGAGCAGGATCCCCGAGATTCAACTCGACGAGTCGACGTAAGTGTGTGACGCTGTCTAAGTCGACTAATCGGCAACGCAGTCCCACATGGAGGCCGTGCATATGTACAACTTCCGTTTCCATGGAAATAGTAATTTCCAATTCCCCTAGGCATAAATCTAAACGCGCCATCTCTCCGGTGCTAACAAAATCCGGAATCTCCGAGAACCCTCTTACAGGCAATTCTACGAGTGCTCCCTGCAAACAAAGGTCTAATAAGAGCACACTAACAGCTCGTCCATCCGCTATTCGAACGAGCTGTGCTTCAGTATCAAAAGGAACTCGGCTAAAACGACGCCGTTCATCTTTGTCCACTGAGATCTCCTGAACCTCCACGCTCTAGTAGTCTCGCCAAAGGACCAGGAGGTAAATAGCCCGGTAGGAGCTCTCCAGTATCGGTAATGATCGTAGGGGTACCCGTCACACCGATTTGATCTCCCAATGCCATATGCCGTGCAATCGGGTTTGGGCATTCCTTGTTCTCAATATCTTCTCCATTCTTGGTACGTGTTAAAGCAGCATTCCGATCTTTGGCGCACCAAGCACTCACAGCCTTTTCGTAAGAGACAGATTCCTTCCCAGCACGAGGAAACATTAAGTATCGTACTTTAATGCCATTGTCATTGTAAGACTTAACATCTCGGTGCAATTTTCGGCAATACCCGCAATCTATGTCCGTAAACACAGTAATGGTATGTTTTATGGCTTTCTCCGAGGTGAAGATAAACATCTGATCTTCCCCAAGAGCATTAATGGCCTTTAGTCTGGCTTCGTTACGTCGAGGTACAGTGAGATTTTTTTGGGTTTTGGCCTCGACAAGATCTCCTGCTAAAAAATACTTACCATCCTCACTGAAATAAAGCAAATTGGGTCCCATCATGATTTCGTAAAGACCCGGAATCGGTGTGGAACGAATGTCCTCCACCTGCGAAGCCGTAGGGAGAGCTTTAAGGCTTTCGCGAATTTTTGGGAAATCCTGTGAAAGATCTGCAAAAACGGCTGTGGTAACCAAGGCCAATGGTACGACCAAACTCGAAGGAGTCATTAAGAACCTCTCTAAATGCTAAGAAGAAGCTAGGAGCCGTTTTGGTCCAATTCGACCATCTTCGAGAACCTCTCCTACCCCAATAAAAGAACCATTCTCAATACCAATAGGAGACTTCTTTCTGGTATACAAGCGAACCAGTCCTTTGGTCGGACTATGAGGCACTAAAACGGGTTGTCCTTGACGCATATAGAATACACTATCGTTGGCCAAAGAGACTGACGGCCATTGTCCCAGAGCACTATCCATTGGCAGAAGCAAAGCATCTAATTCCGCCAAATCTTCTATGCAACGTAGCCGCTCTAAATTGATCATAGCATTAGAATTGGTAAAGGGACCTACCGATAATCGCCGAAGTGCGCTAACATGTGCACCAATACCCAATGCTTCCCCAACATCTTCAGCCAATGTTCGGATATAAGTACCCTTTGAACAATGGATCTGTACCCGAATCCGGTTTGCTTCTATTGCCAGCAACTTAAACTCGTACACCGTGATAGACCGAGGAGCGCGCTCGACCGTCAATCCTTTATGTGCGAGTGAATAAAGAGGCCGTCCTTGCACCTTAATGGCTGAATGCATCGGGGGAATTTGTTGCATCGACCCAGTGTACTGAGCAAGCACCTGAAGAATTGCTGCCTCTTCTAACGTTCTGACTTCCTTAGTGGTTAAGACCTCACCATGGGCATCTCCAGTGGTGGTAGTCACTCCGAAGTGAAATTCAGCCCAGTACCGTTTATCTGCATCCAGTAAAAAACCAGAAAGCTTTGTAGCTTCCCCAAAACACAAAGGCAACATACCAGAAGCAAGAGGATCTAGGCTACCGGTGTGCCCAGCCTTTTGGGCTTCATAAAGCCGCTTCACTTCTTGGAGAGCTGTGTTTGAAGTCAATCCGATTGGTTTGTCAAACAATAAGACACCATCTACTTCACGTCCGCGTTTTTGAACTCGTTTCATAGGTCGGAGTCTGGAGTAGGGGTTTCTTTTTCAATGTGCAGTTGGCGGTCTGATTCAATGGCTTCTCGGATCAACTGTCCCATGTAAATTCCTCGTTCTACGGATGGGTCATACACAAACCGCAAAGCGGGGATGGCTCGCATGTTCAGATGACGAGCCAACGCACTTCTCAAAAAACCCGCGGCTCGTTTCAAAACCTGCAAAGATTCTTGGACTTCAGAGGGATCTCCAAGAACCGTTAAAAACACTTTGGCACTAGCCAAATCACGACTCACTTCTACCGAGGTGATAGTCACCATGCCAACCCGCGGGTCTCTGACCTCACGAGCTAAGAGATCGGCCAAGGCACGCTGAATCTGATCGCTAAAGCGAAGAGACCGACTGAACTCTTTTGGCATGGAACCCCTCTCGGTTTTAGAGGGTGGGTTGCACTTGAACGCGCTCGTAGACCTCAATTTGGTCGCCCACCCGAACATCGTTGTAATTCTTTACACCTACACCACATTCAAAGCCTGCGCGCACTTCAGCAACATCTTCTTTGAAACGACGCAAAGACTCCAATTCCCCCTGATAAATAACGACATGATCGCGCAAAACTCGAATGGGGTTATTTTTCTTAATCGTACCATCTACCACCATGCAACCCGCGATGGCTCCAAATTTGGGCGAACGGAACACGTCACGAACTTCAGCAAGGCCAATGATGACCTCTTTGAACTCAGGAGCCAACATACCCAAGAGGGCTTTCTTAACATCATCGATCGCGTTGTAAATTACACTGTAGTAGTGAGTATCTACCTCTTCTTCGGCGATCAAACGACGTGCAGTACTATCAGCACGAACATTGAAGCCAATTAAAATAGCTTTAGAAGCTACTGCCAAATTGACATCCGATTCTGTGATACCACCGACTCCAGATGAGATCACTTTAACCTTGACATTTTCCCCAGACAGCTTAGAAAGTGCCTCATTCAATGCCTCTGCAGAACCTTGTACGTCAGCCTTGATGACGAGATTCAACTGACGGCTGTCTCCTTCTTCCAAGTTTGAGAAAACAGTATCCAAAGATACTTTACCTTGTCGCGCAGCGAGCTTCACTTCTCGGAACTTACCTTGACGGAACAGAGCAATTTCGCGAGCTTTGCGCTCGTCAGCTACGACAATAGCGGGGTCTCCTGCGTTGGGCGGTGCTGATAATCCCAATACCACAACCGGCATAGAAGGCCCAGCTTCCTCCACTTGTTGCCCGGTTTCATCTAATAGGGCACGCACTCGACCGTATTCTTGTCCCGTGAGGAGAATATCCCCTTTCCTCAAAACACCGTCTTGAATCAAGAGGGTAGCCACTGGTCCTCGGCCTTTATCTAAGGCAGATTCAATGACCACTCCAGTAGCCCGCTGATTCCTAGAAGCCCGAAGTTCAAGCACTTCCGATTGAACCAAAATGGCATCTAAGAGCGCATCGACGCCCTGACCACTCTTTGCGGAGACATTCACGAAGATACTGTCCCCACCCCACTCTTCAGGCACCACTCGATGTTGAACGAGCTCTTGCCTGACCCGTTCTGGATCAGCAGAAGGTTTATCAATCTTATTGACTGCTACAACTATGGGAACTTCAGCTGCGCGAGCGTGTTGAACGGCCTCCAAAGTCTGTGGCATTACGCCATCATCGGCAGCTACGACCAACACGACAAGATCAGTTACCTTAGCACCACGTGCACGCATGGCCGTAAACGCTGCATGGCCCGGGGTGTCTAGGAAAGTAATCACCCCTTTTGGAGTTTGAACGTGGTAAGCACCAATGTGTTGGGTAATGCCACCTGCTTCGCCTATTGCAACCTTGGTACGTCGGATATAGTCCAATAGGGAAGTCTTCCCATGGTCTACGTGTCCCATGATGGTGACGACCGGTGGGCGTGTTCCACGATCCGTGCTGACTGCTTGCTCGGCTTCTAAGGCTTCCTCTAAGGCGTTTTCCCTCAGTAATTTAGATTTGTGCCCCATTTCATCGACAACGATGGCAGCAGTGTCTTGATCTAGGATTTGGTTGATAGTTACCATGGTTCCCATTTTCATGAAAACTTTGATAACTTCCGTGGCCTTCACGGACATCTTATTGGCTAGGTCTGAAACTGTAATACTTTCTGGAAGGAGCACTTCTCGAACAACAGGGCCTACTGGTTTCTGGAAAGCCTGTTGAGTGGCTCCACGTGCAGATAGTGGGTCTATCGCACCGGGACGCTTCTTTCTTCGAATGCCCTTGAGGGAAAATTCTTCACGGTCAAAATCCTGTTCCTCCTCAGGACGCTTTTCGAGAGTACGACGGCGCGTAGAGCGAGTTAAATCCCGACTACGACCTTCTAATCCTCCACCCACTCCGACTTTCGATGCGGGTGCCCCCCCTTTATCTCCAGGGCGTGAGCGATCTCCACCGCCAGCGGGGCGTTCTCCGGGGCGGGAAGTAGGTCGGTCTCCTGTCCTAGTAGTAGGTGCGCCAGGACGTGCCGTTGTGGGAGCTCGATTTCCAGAAGGAGGTCTATTAGAAGAACCAGAAGAAGCACTACCGGGAGTAGACGATCGATTAAATGATCTTTCTCGTGTGCCTGCTGGCCGATTGTCTCCACCTTCTGCAGGACGCTGACCAGGGGGCCGGGCACTGCTTCGCTCGCCAGTACGAGGTGTCGAAGGACGCCGATCTCCGTCGCCCGCAGGACGTGGGCGCGTTCCAGCAGGACGGGTTTGTCCCGTAGAAGTTCCAGAAGAATTACCACCTTCTGCAGAGCTCGTACTAGAAGGGGTATAACGATTCCCCGAGCTAGACCCTGATAAAGTACGGGATCCAGTGCGTGGTCCGGTTCGATCACGCATTGGAGGACGAGCAGTAGGATCACCAGTGCGAGTAGTACGAGAAGTATATTCTCGACGAGGAGGAGTCTCTGCAGAGGCAACAGGAGTTACTTCCGCAGTACTTTCCGTCTGAGGTTTGGCAACTTCTTCCGTTGCTAATTGACGTTCTGTTTCTTCGTGAACTCGAGGTAGTTCCTCTTCTGCACGAATGCCAACCGATGTTTCGGCAGGCCGCGATTCAGCCGCAAGTGTAAAGTTTTCTTGAACAGCAACCTCTTCTACCCGATGTACCGTTTCTGATTCTTCAGGAACAGGGATAGCAGAAGGGATAGATGCAACATTTTGTGCTTTTACTTCTTCTTGGTCGCGTTTGACGTAAGTACGTTTTTTACGTACCTCAACACTTACCGTTTTGGATTTGCCTTGCGCGCCTGTCGTCCGAATTTCACTTACTGTTTTTCTTTTGAGTGTAATTCGTTGTGGTGCTGAAGAAGCAGCAGACTGACTGCCGTGGCTACGACGCAAATACCCCAAAAGTTGAACCTTCTCCTGCTCGGTAATACTCTCCTCCGGTGCCTTTTTAGAGAGTCCTGCTTCCTTTAATTGCACTAAGAGGCGTTCTACTGGTATACCCACCACTTCGGCAAATTGCTGTACAGTTACATCAACCATCTCGTACTCCCGGCGTCAAGCCTGGTCCTAATTGGAAAACCAATGGGCGCGAGCGTTCATAATCAAGGATGCGGCACGCTCTTGGCTTACCCCTGCAATGTCCATTAAATCACTGGTCGCCAACTCTGCTAAATCATCCCTAGTGAGGATACCTTGAGCAAACAAGGTTTTCGCGAGGACAGGATCCATTCCTTTCAATGTCTGCATACCTAAGGGAGATTTTCCAATTTCGGCAGTGTGCTCAAGCTCGGCAATCTGAGAAGCACGAGCGGCTAAAATTAAGTTAGATGCGCGATCCTTCTCTATGCCTTCAATTTCGAGTAGATCATCTACTGCTAAATCTGCGAGCTCTTCCGGGGTCGTCACCCCTCGCGATACCAGTTCTCCAGCCAAAGCAAGATCCATGCCTTGGATGGACATCAGAGAGGAAAACTCTGGAGACTCAGATTCTTCGCTAACAATAGCTCGTGTCAAAAGTATATCCCGGGCTCGGTTGCGTAAATCCTCAACTAAATCATCATCCATGCCATCAATTTCCATCATTTCATGTACTGGGACGTAAGCCACCTCTTCTAAGCTCGAAAATCCTTCTTCTACCAGGAGAGAAGCTAATTCCTCGTCTATGTCGAGGTTTTCCATGAAAAACTGTTGTAAATTTTTGATCTCTTGTTCACTCTGCTCTTCGGCTTGAACGTCCGTCATGACGTTAAGAGACCAACCCGTTAATTGGCTCGCCAAGCGCACATTCTGACCATTTCTGCCAATTGCTTGTGCCAGTTGGGACTCCGGGACACCTACTTCCATGGAATGTGTTTCTTCATCGGCCCGGACAGAGCTTACCTCTGCAGGTGAGAGTGCCTTGATGACAAATTGCACGGGATCTGGATCCCAAGGAACAATGTCTATGCGTTCACCTGCCAACTCGTTTGAAACAGACTGTACCCGGGAACCACGCATCCCAACGCAGGCACCCACAGGGTCAATGCGCGATTCTTGGGAACGAACAGCAATTTTGGCTCTAAGACCCGGATCGCGGGCAGCAGCCATGATTTCGATCAATCCTTCCCCCACTTCAGGCACTTCTAATTTGAAGAGTTCAACTAAAAACTCTGGAGCAGTACGACTGATAAAAAGTTGTGGACCCCTAGACTCCGATCGGACTTCCTTCAGGTAACCCCGAACCCGATCTCCAGCGTGCATAGCCTCGCGCGGAATGAGGTCTGCACGGTCAATAAAGGCATCCGCATTGTTTCCCAAATCTAAGAAGACTCCATTCCGATCCGAGCCCCGCTCTAAACGCTTGACTACGCCGGTAACTAGTTGTCCTAGCTGCTTTCGATAAATCTCTACCACCTGCGCACGTTCTGCTTCTCGCACCTTTTGCACAATGACCTGTTTAGCAGCTTGTGCACCAATGCGCCCAAAGGGTACAGATTCTATACTCTCCTCTAAATACTCACCCACTTCAACGTCTACCCTTTTTTCCTGCGCCTGAGAAAGCCGCATTTGAGTCGTAGGATGCACATATTCAGATGTTTCTGGAACGACTAACCATCTCTGAAAGGTTTTATAAGCTCCGGTATCACGGTTAATCGAAACACGGACATCAATGTCCGAAATCTTGCTTTTTTTCGTGGCCATTGCCAGAGCAGATTCAACTGCTTGGAAAATAATCTCCTTGGCAATGTTCTTTTCGTTGCAAACTGCTTCTACTACATACAGGATTTCCTTACTCATTTTCGTCCTCTTTGATCAAATTCCCCGTGAGGCAACGACTACAAAACCAAGTGTGCGTTCTCAATATATTCCAGAGGTACGGACAGGTCTTGCTTTTCTTCTTCCACGATGATGCAGCTTTCTTGCACTCCTTTGAGTAATCCTGTGATCTTACGTCGCCCTGCAATTTCCGGTGGAGGACTAGAAACCTGCAGCAAGCGCGGTGACAGTTTTACGTGAACTTTTTTTCCAGAAAACCGAAGAAAATCGCGCTCCCCAAATAAAGGACGCTCCAACCCCGGGGAAGAAACTTCCAATGTATAAGGACCCGAAATCGGATCTTCCACCTCCAAGAGACCACTGATCTGGTGACTGACTCGGCTACAATCCTCTAGGCGAACTCCGGCCGGGTTGTCAATGTACACTCGCACGAGGTATCGACGTGCTTGCCCCAGAAATTCAAGTCCAACGAATTCATATCCCATGGCAGTCACCACGGGCTCGATCATCTGTTGCAATAGAAGTTGAGTTTGCGGCATGCTTGACTCACCTCCGTTTCAGAGGTGTCCCTTGGAGTAAAAAAAAATGGGCTCATGGCCCACCTCAAAAATACGACTCCTACTGGTCTTCATAGAAACATCTGCTCGCTCAACCCTCTTCTTGAGTCAAGGGGATTCCGCACGCATAATAACAATGTTAGTATTCTAACAAGCTATGGAAGTCAGTGCAAATTTTTGATTCTTACCAAGTGCTGTTCAAGATATGACAAACCTAAAATACACAGTAGTTACCTTTGAGAAACGCGTTCCATCTGGTTTAGAGACACCAGCCCAAGGTGAATGGTTCTACTATGAGGTTGCACTCGGTGGATCCATAAGCCTAAGCGGGTATCGTTTAGGAACACGAGAAGAAGTGGAACAGGCCGTTGCCGCTGTCGTGGAACGTCTCAATCGGGATAAACCGGGAACTCCTCCCATTGGCTCTTCCTCGCGTCTTATTTTTCCTGTGTCCTCTAACAATGAGGACGAAGACGGGAACCCCCCGGAAGATGATGATACTTCGATCTCCCAAGAGCATGAAGGGTAATGCCTATGTTTGAGCACTCCGATTTCTCGAGTTATCTCTTTTTAGACGATGCTATCTGTGATGAGCGTATCCGTGCAGCCAAAGAACGTCTTGATGATAAGCTAATAATTCTTAGCCATCATTACCAACGAGAAGAAGTTTTTAAGCATGCAGACTACACCGGTGACTCCCTCAAGTTAGCGCGCAAAGCAGCCTACTCCGATGCGCGGTACCTCGTGTTCTGTGGTGTGCACTTCATGGTTGAAGTGGCGAGCATCTTGTCTTTCCGGGATCAAATGGCAATCCTGCCAGACCTCTCAGCAGGTTGTTCCATGGCCGACATGGCTGATCTCGGTACCGTCGAACGAGTTTGGAAGGAACTCGGTACGCTCTTCGATCCAGAACAAGAAATTACCCCAGTTACTTACATCAACTCGTCGGCAGACTTGAAAGCCTTTTGTGGCCGTCACAAAGGAATCGTTTGCACATCAAGCAACGCTCGTGCAGTGTTGGACTGGGCTTTTTCGCAACGCCGCAAAGTTTTGTTTTTTCCAGATCAGCACTTAGGTCGGAACACAGGTTACGGGATGGGAATCCCACTGGAACAAATGGTGGTATGGGATGCAAATCAACCAATGGGTGCGCTGACCAATGAAACCATCCAAAATGCAAAGATTTTACTTTGGAATGGTTTTTGTTCTGTTCACCAAGTTTTTCAAGTGGCGCACATTGATGACTTTCGTGCACAGTATCCAGAAGGAAAGGTAATCTCCCACCCGGAATGTTCTTTTGAGGTTTGCCAGAAATCAGACGAAGTTGGGTCTACTGAATACATCTTGAGCACGGTTCGGGAGTCAGCACCAGGCACTCGCTGGTTGGTAGGCACCGAATTTAATCTTGTCCAACGACTCCAAGAGGAACAGCGTCCAGAAGGGAAAAATGTTCATTTCATGGCACCTACCCTGTGCAAATGTCCTACTATGCACCGAATTGACCCTCAAAATTTACTTTGGGTCTTAGAAAATTTAGTACAAGGTCTCGTTTGCAACCGAATCGTATTGCCAGATTCAGTCAGGGACCCTGCCCACCAGGCATTACAAAGGATGATGATGCTCTCTTCCTAATACTTCTAAAACGGCCAGTGCGGCTTGTTGGCTAGCGTCCTTTCGTAGCTCTTGATGGATTGTTTTGAATTGTTTGATTAGATCTAGATTGGGTAACTGTAATTGCGCTAACACCGCTTTCCCAAGCGACTCTGGGGTCGCTCGCGTTTGGATTAGTTCCGGAACAATGTTTTTTCCTGCCAAGAGATTAGGTAGAGAGCAGTAGGGAATTTTCAGCAAGGGCATAACTAAACGATAGGTCAGTGGTGCGACACGATAAGCCACTACCATAGGTCTTCCCACGAGTAAAGTCTCTAAAGTGGCAGTCCCAGAAGCTACCAGAGCAACGTTCGCCGCTGCCAATGCCTTTTGAGAGTGACCATCTAGAATAACCAACGGTAGTTTTTTTCCAGATTGGCGAATGGCCTCCTCCAAATTTGGACGCAGAGATTTATTAGCCAACGGAAGAACAAAAATCAATCCTGGACGTTCTTTCAACATCCATTGTGCTGCTGCCAAAAAATCGGTGGCTAAGTATTGGAGTTCTTTCTTTCGACTGCCGGGCAATAGTGCTACGATTTCCCCTTCTTCTGGCAAGTAAAGGGCACGACGCGCAGAATTACGATCTGATTCTAATGGGATCTCATCTGCTAAAGGGTGGCCCACAAATCGTGCATCAACACCGTGACGAAAATAAAAATCTACTTCGAAAGGAAACAGTGTAAGGACTAGATTTGCAGCGCGTCGAATCTTTCGAACTCGCCAGGGCCGCCAAGCCCAGACGGAAGGACTCACGTAATGTATGGTGGGGATCCCATGAGCCCGCAACGCTTGCTCTAGGGTCAGATTAAAATCTGGCGCGTCGATGCCTATGAACAGATCAGGAGGAGAAGTACACCACCGATCAATCAGCTGGTGTCGAAGTTTCCAAAGAGTGGGTACTTGTTTGACTACTTCAACTAACCCCATGACCGAAAGCAAATCGCTTTTGGCTACGACTTCACACCCTGCCGCTGCCATTCGCTCCCCGGCAACGCCTTCGTAGTGGGCATGGGGCAACTGTTTTTTGAGTGCCTCAATTAACTTAGCACCCAAAAAATCTCCAGAAACCTCACCAGCCACGAGAACAATTTTAGTGGGAGGCACCAGAAAACCCTCTACCAAGCCTACCCAAACTTGGGTAAGCGTGGCAGCTTCTTAAAAAACTTACTTCCAACCAGCTTCCTTTTCGCAAGCAGCCATCTCAACAGGATGTGACTGCTCCCACGCAGTGATAGAAAGCTGTTCGTTGTCACTCATATTGTTGTTCATGCATGTGCAATACTTCAGAACGACCTCTGGAGTAGCATTCTCTCTGGCATTGTCTTTGATGCACTTAGCAATCCAAGCCTCGTCTGCTCCAGCAAAAGCCTGACTGCTCATGAGCACTGCTGAAATTACTAACCACTTCACCACTGATTTCTGCACTGTTTATTTCCTTTGTTTTTTTGGGAAGAAGGCCAGAGGCCATCATGACTGGTGTATTAATTAGAGTCCGATTCCAGTGCGCAGTCAATCGTCATCCATGACGCTCTCTCTACGCGCATAAAATCGATTCGCGGTTCTCAGGACGCCATATTCCGACGGTGCCTTCACCGCCAGCGTTTGGTTATTGTCGCCCTCCACGCGCATTACTTTCAGGCCTACCGCCCGTAGCTGATGTTTAAGGTATATCAGAAACCTAGGATTATTATGACAGGCTCCCTGAGAACTGTAAACCACTTTTCGGATCGGACGGCTCTGTGCCGCCGAACACCCGACCTCGCTATCGGAACTAGAAGTGCGATTCGTTCCTAGCGAAATGTTTGGTAAAACAAGCACATAACCTAGGGTT
>CAUYTX010000423.1:0-41446 GCA_963575665.1 Gammaproteobacteria bacterium
TTACGACCTTTCATTTTATTGCAATATTAGCAGCGATAATACTAATCTTTTTAATGTTTTACTCAAAATCACTGGTAAGATCCAGTTATTCTCATAAAAATCGTTCCTACTACGATGGTTTTAGATTAAAAAAGATTAGTGCTACCTTTTCCTTCCTTACATTTTTGACTGCTCTCTTTCTCTCCTTCTTTTTTTTCACATTCTATTTTAGGTCATCAAAAGAACAGGGAGAAAATGTAATCGTAAAGGTCATGCCGACGGATATGCCGAGCGCAATGGCAGAAATAGTACGCGCAAGAAGTCCAATAGAAGAAAGAACATTGCTAGAGAAACGACAAACAGAAATAGCGTCTGTAGAAAAAAGGATACCACTGGAGAATCTTTCAGAAAAAGCAGTGATACCCAGTTCACCTACCGCTAACTCGCCAATGATTCAAAAAGGGGACACCTACATTTATAAAAGTTATGACCAAAAATCGGGAGCTGAAGTAATCATGGAAAGAACAGTATTATCTGTTGGGAATGAAATTATTCTTTATGCAAAAAACAACAAGAAAGAAAAATCTAAAATTCTTTACTGTAATGGGGAATGGAACCTAATTCGTACACGAAACGCCGACCGTATTGGTGGATACAACTATTCTCCGCCGCTCAAATATTATGATTTTCCGTTGTATCCTGGAAAAACTTGGGGGCAGACCAGCACTGAGACCGACGTCAGAACTGGTAAGACTAGAATTTATACAATCAGTGGGCTTGTCAGGGAATGGGAGGAATTGTTTGTTGGTACGGAAAAGTTTATGGCTCTTAGAGTAGATTTAGAAACAACACTAACCGGCCCAAATCAATCGACGGAAAACGGTACGGACATTTCATGGTACGTCCCTGAACTGCGCAAGAGTGTTAGATCAGAAATCAGCTCAAACAAAGAAGGCAGGGTCGAGAGACGTATAATGCAGTTAATTAGCTATAGATTGAGGTGATCCATTTTTCTCAAACAACCCCTCAAAACTCCTTGTGATTCCCTTTAGAAGTTCTGGTATTTCAATTTCTATTACTTGATCGATGACCCAACGATTCTTCTCTCCCATTTTTGATAACACACAGTCTCCTAAGTAACGACGGAATGAGTAGCCGGGTTGATCTCCTGAGAAAGAAAAAGTCGCGTAATCCGCTGATAGCTCATTGTATTTCGTGATAAAAGAAGATCGATATTCCCCTGGGCCTATCCACTCTTTTTGGTTTTCGTCAATTGTGTTTGCCAAATGGAGCACCATCGTTGTAATTAGGCGTTGGCGTAACTCATCCTCCATTTGTCGATAGGCAAGACGCTCTACTACTTGCACTGAGAAAATCAACACCTCTTCCAAGACTGAAAATCGGATTTGAACAGTTTCAAACTGAAACTCCTCATCTCCTATGTGGTCTACAGTATGCACCGACAGTCGCCAAATATTAAAAGCCAATGCGCTGGCAACATCTTCAATGCTCTTCTTTTCAGATTTATGCCATTGGGTCTTGAGATGGATTGCCATTTTTTTAACAACTTCCAAGGTCGAATAAAGTGCGAGCAATAGACACTACTTCTGTATCGCCTTCGTAGGCGGCCTGCCGAAGTTGTGCGCAAGGTTGATGCAAAAATTTATTGGTTAAACCCCTAGCCAACCATTGTAATACCTCAGAAGGTTCACGACCGGCAGCTAACATTCTTTGTGCCCTTTCCAATTCCAAATCGCGCATTTGTTCTACTTGCGATCGACAAGCACAAATAGTAGCCACGGCATTTAACGACTGAAGCCAACCCATAAAAATAGCAGTTTGTGTTTCGATAATTTCTTCTGCTTGTTTAGCGGCTTCTTGCCGAGAACGGAGGTTCTCTTGGATTACCTCCCGAAGATCATCCACTGTGTACAAGTACACGTCCGGAAGCTCTGCAGCAGCGGGATCAATGTCCCTTGGAACGGCAATATCCACCATAAACATAGGTCGATGGCGACGTACCTGAATGGCATCTGCAATGGTTTGTTTAGCCAAAAGCGGCACGGGACTGCCCGTGGACGACAAAATAATATCCGCCTCTGATAAATGTTTAGAAATCTCCTCGAGAGAAATAGCGTATCCCCCTAGGGAAGAAGCGAGCAATCTGGCACGCTCCACAGTACGGTTGGCAAAAATCATCCGTCCAAGACCATTTTGACGAAAGTGCCGCGCGGCCAATTCGATAGTTTCGCCCGCGCCAATCAACAAAGCCGTTCGCCCAGCCAAGGTGCTAAAAATCTGTTGTGCTAACCTCACGGCAGCAAAGGCTACGGACACGGGAGAACTCCCAATTGCGGTATCCGTTCTCACTTGTTTGGCAACTGCAAAAGCATGTTGAAAAAGTCGATCCAGTTTTGCGCGGAGGGTTTTAGTTTCCCTTGCTGAAGTGTAAGCCTCTTTAATTTGACCCAAGATTTGTGGTTCCCCAAGGATCATTGAGTCTAACCCGCTCGCCACGCGAAACAAATGACGAACCGCACCCTGATTGACGTGAGTGTAAACGTAAGGAGAAAGGGTAGCACTGGGTATCTCGTGAAAACGAGCTAACCACTCAACCAGTGCAGCGGCCACTGGTGTGGTGTGTGGTTCATCTCTTCCTAGGTAGATTTCCATTCGGTTACAAGTGGAAAGGATGACAGCTTCTTGGATAGAGGTAATGGCAGTCAGGTTTCGCAGTGCGTGTTCCATCCGATCTGGCGAAAAAGCCACTTGCTCACGAATTGCCACAGAGGCAGTCTTGTGGTTGATTCCAAAAACCAGAAGGGACATGGGGCTGGGCGTGGATCCTAACCTTTTTAGAACAAAAACCGCGACCAATCTCGGCTTGGATCGCCAGAAACAAAAAAATGAGGATTCAACAAAGACCGTTTTGTGTTATACCGCAACCTTTCCATCCGTACGTTGGTCACTCGTCCTCCAGCTTCCTCAACGACACACTGGGCGGCTGCTGTATCCCATTCTGAAGTGGGGCCAAGACGCGGGTATAAGTCTACCTTCCCTTCTGCAACCATGCAGGACTTTAGTGCACTGCCTACGTTGACCACTTCACAGGTAGGCAGGTTATCCAGCAAACGTTGTAAATCTTTCGTACCATGTGACCAAGCACCCGCTACTACTAAACAATCCCCACGGAAAGGACGACTGTGAATCTGTTCTGGAACAGCAGTGGGAGAAATTTGACGAAATGCCCCTTCTCCACGACAGGCGTAGTAACATACTCCAGTGGTGGGTGCTAGGATCACTCCCATGATCGCATCATGACCCTCAATCAAAGCAATGTTGACTGTGAATTGCCCGTTTCGACTAATGAACTCTCGAGTTCCATCTAGTGGGTCCACGAGCCAATAACGTCGCCAACGTGCCCGCTCTTCAAAGGGAATCGCTTTGGATTCCTCCGATAAAACGGGAAGATGCGGGGTGAGTCGAGTCAAACCTTCTACAATGGTGTGGTGTGCGATTATGTCTGCTTCCGTTAGTGGGGTGTAATCCTCTTTCCTAGTGATTACACGACGTTTGGTCTTATCTCTTTCCGTCGGAAGATCATTTAGATCCACTTTTTTTGGGTGAATAGCCGAATCACTGTTGTAAATGGACAAGATCTCTTCACCAGCGACTCTGGCTAAATCCACGACCGCAGGCAACCAACTGCAAAAATCAGAGTCCCGGAGATTAGGAGGTATTGGGATCATCGCTCGAGACCTCGCGGAGAAGATTAGGCTGCACTACGCAACGCAGCAACCACCGCATTGCCCATTTCCAAACTGCCCACACGTCGACTCCCTACCGTGTAGATATCGGCAGTTCGCAGGCCATCCTCCAGTACTTTTTCAACCGCAGATTCGACACGTGCAGCCAAGTCAGTAGATTTCAAACTGTAGCGAAGCATCATGGCTACCGACAAAATAGTAGCAATCGGATTAGCAACGTTTTTTCCAGCAATGTCTGGCGCAGAACCGTGAATCGGCTCGTACATTCCTTTGCTGTTGGCGTCTAGGGAAGCAGAGGGCAACATCCCAATGGAACCCGTTAACATGGCTGCGGCATCCGAGAGGATGTCACCAAACATGTTCTCTGTAACCATCACGTCGAACTGTTTTGGATTGCGTACTAATTGCATAGCAGCATTATCCACGTACATATGGGACAACACCACGTCAGGATAGTCTTTGCCGACTCGAACCATCACCTCTCGCCACAGTTCGGTAGATTCCAAAACATTGGCTTTATCTACGGAACACAATTTTTGATGGCGGGTTTGTGCGATGCCAAAAGCTACTCGCCCAATCCGTTCGATTTCGGATTCAGAATAAACCAACGTATTAATACCTTGACGCTCTCCATTTTCTAAAGTACGAACCCCTCTGGGCTGTCCAAAATAGAGACCCCCGGTTAATTCACGCACGATCATGAGGTCTAATCCCTTGACCACCTCTGGACGCAAGGTAGAAGCCTCAAGCAGTTGCGGATATAAGAAAGCAGGCCGAAGGTTGGCAAATAATCCTAAACCGGCGCGCAAACCTAAAAGGCCACGTTCTGGGCGAATGGCGTAGGGCAACGGTTCCCACTTCGGGCCACCCACTGCACCGAGTAGGATCGTGTCTGCCTCTTTGGCAAGGCGCATGGTCTCCTCTGGCAAGGGGGTTCCCGTAGCATCAATGGCAGCACCACCCACGAGAGCAGATTCCCACTCAATGGACAATCCAAACTCGGTTCGAAGGACATCAAGTACCTTCATGGCCTCGGCAACAATCTCTACGCCGATGCCGTCTCCGGGTAACACCAATATCTTATGAGTCAAGTTTAAAAACTCCCTAAATCTTAAAAATTAAAGATCAGTAAACAACCAAGGTGCTTCGGTTTTTCGGCGAGCTTCGTACGCACGAATGGCACCCGCGTGTTGCAACGTCAGTTCGATGTCATCTAGCCCATGCAACAAACAGTGGCGACGGTGTGGGTCTACTTGGAAGGAAATGGTCTCTCCTTCTTGGGTGGTCACTGTTTGAGTCGAAAGGTCTATGGCAAGACGGTATCCCACTTGGGAAGTAACTTCACTAAACAGTTTGGCCACGACTTCTTCACTGAGCACAATTGGAAGTAGCCCATTCTTGAAACAGTTATTGTAGAAGATGTCGGCAAACGAAGGAGCAATTAATGCTCGGATACCATAGTCGGCAATGGCCCAAGGGGCGTGCTCACGACTAGACCCGCATCCAAAATTAGCCCGAGAGAGCAAGATCTCAGCACCTTGGTACCGATCTTGGTTTAATACGAAGTCCAAATTTTTTGGACGCGGAGCGCAGTCCATGCCCGGCTCTCCATGGTCTAAGTAACGCCACTCGTCGAAAAGATATGGCCCAAAACCAGTCCGACGAATAGATTTTAGAAATTGTTTTGGAATGATGGCATCGGTGTCTATGTTAGACCGATCTAGTGGTACCACGAGACCATTCAGGGTAGTAAAGGGGTTCAATAGAATTCTCACTGTTAAGATCATCAACTCACGTGCTATTCTCCTTTGGATCCCTTCTAAAAAGCAACCGTCATCAATGGCTAACCAGAGATTTTTTGCCACCGCTCCCAGAGGAGCCGTTAACCTTCTCGCCGAGGAGCTACGCACCTTGCGTGCAGAAGAGGTACGAGAGATCCCGGGAGGTGTGCATTTTTCTGGAGAGCTTGAAATTGCTTACTTAGCCTGCTTGTGGTCACGTACTGCCAGCCGAATTTTATTGCCTATCGCCGATTTTTCAGTCTCTGGCCCAGATGAGCTTTATGAGGCAGTTTTGGCATTGCCGTGGGAGGAGCATTTAGATCCGGATGGCACCTTGGCTGTCGACATCGCTGGCCACACCAAAGAATTGCCTCACAGCCAATACGCTGCGCAAAGGGTCAAAGATGCGATTGTCGATCAGTTTCGTACTCAAACGGGTCGCCGACCTTCGGTAGACCTGGATCGGCCTAGTTTGCGCATCAATCTACATTTGCACACTGGACAAGCAGTGCTTAGCCTAGACCTCACTGGGGAAAGTTTACATCGGCGGGGCTACCGGAACGAAGCTGGGATCGCGCCAGTCAAAGAAAATCTTGCCGCGGCAATTTTATTGCGTGCAGGTTGGCCGACAGGTTCTGCTTTACTTGATCCATTGTGTGGTGGTGCTACCTTCTTAATTGAAGGTGCTTGGATTGCGGGGGATTGTGCACCCGGTTTGCTGAGAGACTATTGGGGATTCACTGGATGGCTTGGCCACCAACCTGCCACTTGGAAGCGATTAACTAGGGAGGCACAAGAACGTTGCGATGCCGGTCTCCTGAAGTTGCCCTCCATTGTTGGATACGATGCTTCTCCGAATGCCGTGCGGGTTGCACTCGAAAACGTAGAGCGTGCAAAGCTTCACGGACACATTCATATTGAACGACGCGAATTGACGGATTGTACAGCACCCAATGTAAATTCCCCCGGATTAGTTGTGGTCAATCCGCCCTATGGTGAAAGGTTGGGTGAAATTGATGAACTAGCAGGCCTCTATGCTCGTTTAGGTGAGGTACTCATAGAACAGTGCCCGGGTTGGGAAGCAGCAGTTTTCACCGGCAACCTCGAGCTTGGGAAACGCCTTGGTATCCGCGCGTGGCGCACACACCCTATGGACAATGGGCCTATCGAGTGTCGTTTGTTACGGATACGCCTTCTACCCGAATGGAAAATGACCGTGCGATCCGTGCCGGCAGTACCACGGATTACCACTCCAGAAGATCGATCCCCTGGTGCGCAGATGTTTGCAAATCGTTTGCGTAAGAATCTAAAGGAAATTGGGTCATGGGCACGTCAGGAAGGAATCGATTGTTATCGACTCTACGATGCTGATATGCCGGAATATGCTTTGGCTATCGATCTTTATCACGGACAAGGCAAGCGTTGGGTACATTGCCAAGAATACGAAGCACCGGTCACTATAGACCATGAGAAAGCGGCTATTAGGTTGAAAGACTCTCTGGCCGTGATTCCAGAAGTGTTAGAAGTACCTCAGGAACAGATTTTTTTCAAAATTCGGAAACGCCAAAAAGGCAAGGATCAATATGAGCGGCAAAGTACCGAAGAGTCTTTTTTTGAAGTACAAGAAAGCGGCTCTATCTTCTTCGTGAATTTTACTGGTCATTTGGACACCGGATTATTTTTAGACCACCGTCCTACCAGAATGTTAATTCGAGAACAGGCAAAAGGAAAACATTTCCTCAATTTATATGCCTACACGGGCACAGCCACTGTGCACGCGGCTGCCGGAGGCGCGCTTTCCACAACCAGCGTAGATCTCTCTTCTACTTACTTAGGTTGGGCGCGGAGAAACCTAGCACGGAATGGTTTTTTCTTGTCGGACACTTTGCCAGCACGAGGAACGGAAAATCCCCAAACTGCACGTCATGATTTTATTGTAGGAGATGTCTTACCTTGGTTAAAAGCAGCCACAAAAATACGACGAAGGTATGGTCTAATCTTTTTAGACCCACCGACTTTCTCCCGTTCTAAACGAATGGAAGGAGTCCTTGACCTCCAACGCGATTACATTGAACTGATTTTTGCGGCCTGCGCTCTTTTAGAAGCAAATGGGACCCTTCTCTTTTCAACTCATTCTCGTCGGTTTCACATGGATCGATCAGAGTTAACGAGAACCGGTTGGGTTGCAGAAGACATTAGTCCAAAAACCATTGCACCCGATTTCGCAAGAAACCAACGTATTCACCAATGTTGGTCTATTAGGAAGCTGGTAAGCACAAAGGTCGCGGATTGAAATCAAATTACAATTTGTACCCTCTATGCACTGCGGTAATGCCAATGGTTTGATTGAAATACTCGCAACGCTTAAAACCTGCGTCTTCCATCATTCTTTGGAGCGTTTCCTGATCTGGGTGCATACGAATTGACTCTGCTAAGTATCGATAGCTGTCTTCGTCTTGCACCACGAAACGTCCGAGAAGCGGAATGACCTTAAAAGAGTAAAAATCATAGGCAGGTTGCATAAAACCAGCGGGTTTTGAAAATTCCAAAATCAAAAGACGTCCTCCGGGACGTAATACCCGCAGCATTGAAGACAACGCCTGGTCTATGTGAGTGACATTGCGTAGCCCAAAAGAAATGGTCACACAATGAAAATAGTTGTCTGGGAAAGGGAGTTTTTGTGCATCCCCTTGGACGTAAAAAACATTCCCAACACGTCCTTGATCGGTGAGTCGATCTCTGCCTATTGAAAGCATTGATTCGTTAATATCTGCAACGACCACGGAACCTGTTGGGCCAACTTGTTCCGAAAACACGGAAGATAAATCTCCCGTTCCCCCCGCCACATCTAAAACACGCTCTCCAGTACGGATACCTGCAATGGCAATGGCAAATCGTTTCCAAATTCGATGAATCCCAAAAGACATCAAATCATTCATCAAATCATATCGATTCGCAACCGATCGAAAAACATCATCGACGCGGTGTACTTTTTCTTCCACTGGAATTTCTTGAAACCCAAAGTGGGTCGTTTTCGGATCGGTCATGATTGAAATACCCTATTGTACTGTGGGTACCTTTCTAACGTGTCCTGCGGCTTCGAGCCGATCTAAGTACTCTTGCCAAAGAGTTTCTTGATTTTTGCCTAGACGGTACAAATGCTGCCAAGAGTAAATACCGGTATTATGATCATCATCAAAATAAAGAGATATTGCGTAATTCCCGACTGCCTCAATATTTTGGATGTTTACGTTTTCCTTTCCGATTTGTAACACCTCTTGGCCAGGAGCGTGGCCTTGCACTTCTGCAGAAGGGGAATAGACTCGCAAATACTCACACGGCAAATGAAAATGGGCACCATCTTCAAACGTAATCTCAAGAATTCGAGATTTTTGGTGCAAGCGAATATCGGTAGGATGAATATGTTGTTCAGAAGTCATTTACAGGTTTCCGTAAATTACAAAATGTAACGACTGAGATCTTCGTTTTTAGCAAGATCCCCTAGTTGCTCATCAACATAGGCAGCATCGACACATATTTCCTCTCCACCACTGGCAGAAAAGGAAATTTTTTCTAAGAGCCGTTCTATGACGGTATGTAATCTTCTTGCGCCTATGTTTTCAGTGCGTTCATTCACTTGCCATGCCACTTCGGCAATTCTGCGAATTCCCTCTGGGCAAAAAGAGAGGGATACTCCCTCGGTTGCGAGCAGTGCTACGTATTGTTCGGTAAGCGAAGCACTTGGTTCTGTGAGGATTCGAACGAAATCTTCTACTTCAAGTGCATTGAGTTCAACCCGAATAGGAAGACGTCCTTGCAATTCTGGAATCAAATCGGACGGGCGTGCAAGGTGAAAAGCACCTGAAGCAATAAATAACATGTAATCAGTGCGGACAATGCCATATTTCGTAGAAACTGCACATCCTTCTACCAATGGCAATAAATCCCGTTGCACTCCTTCTCGAGAAACGTCGTGGCCAACCGTTTCGCCGCGTCGTGTTACCTTATCAATTTCATCTAAAAAAACGATGCCATTTTGTTCGACCATCTGCAATGCACGTGCTTTAATCTCTTCATCGTTGACTAATTTGCTTGCTTCTTCATCCGAGAGAAGTTTTTTGGCGGTGCGAACAGAAACACGACGCGTCCGAGTTCGATTAGTTCCTAGGTTCTGAAACATCGATTGGAGTTGATTAGTTAGATCTTCCATGCCAGGAGGCCCCATGATTTCAACACCCATGGCTGGCGCGGAAGTCTCTATTTCGATTTCTCGGGTGTCCAATTCTCCCGTTTGGAGTTTTCGACGCATGGCCACCTGTGCTACGGATTCCTCTGCACCTTCTGAAAAAGTATGGCGCAGGCGAGGTAAAAGGATTTCTAAGATTCGATCTTCTGCAGCTAATTCGGCACGGGCTCGCACTTTGTTTGCTTCTTCTTCGCGAACCATTTTTATAGCAATATCAATTAAATCTCGCACAATAGATTCAACATCGCGCCCCACGTAGCCTACCTCAGTAAATTTAGTAGCTTCTACTTTGAGAAAGGGTGCATTGGCCAATCTTGCCAATCTTCTGGCAATTTCTGTTTTTCCAACACCCGTGGGTCCGATCATTAAAATATTTTTTGGGGTAATTTCTCTGCGAAGTTCTTCTTTGACTTGGGAACGCCGCCAACGGTTGCGCAGTGCAATAGCTACCGCACGTTTGGCATTGGTTTGACCGACGATGTGTTTGTCGAGTTCGGAAACGATTTGAGCAGGGGTCAGTTCGGCCATGGACTATTCGCAGGAAAGCTCTTCTAAAACGAGGTGGCGGTTAGTATAAATGCAAAGATCAGCAGCGACATGCAATGCTCGTTCAACGATAGTCTTTGCGTCTAATTCAGTAGAATCCATCAAGGCGCGTGCAGCCGCATGGGCATAGGCACCACCAGAACCAATGGCCTGTAACCCTTCTTCTGGTTCTAAAATATCTCCGGTGCCAGAAATCATCAGTGATGCAGACCGGTCTGCTACCAATAAAAACGCCTCTAAACGCCTCAAAGCACGATCAGATCGCCAATCTTTTGCTAATTCTACTGCTGCGCGAGTGAGATTGCCCTGATGCCTTTCGAGTTTAGCCTCAAACCGCTCAAATAAGGTAAAGGCATCTGCAGTACTACCCGCAAAACCTGCGATGACTCGGTCATGGTAGAGTCGACGGACTTTCTTAGCATTGCTTTTGATGACGATTGAACCTAAAGAAACTTGTCCATCTCCTCCGATCACCACTCGTCCTCCTCGCCGCACCGATAAGATAGTAGTGCCTCGAAATGCTTCCATGATTACCTCTTAAACGAAAAACTACAGATATCCTCCGATTTTAGGTATTGAGGAGGAATATGGGGCTCTTCCCTGCATTCTACCAAAAAATAAGCATTTCTGATTTTTGGTGAAATAAAATTCGAAAAGAAGTCACAAATGTTTCGCAAACATGATTGCGTCTTCTCGTCCAGATCGCGCGGGATAATAAGCACGACGTGTTCCAATTTCGTTAAAACCAAGCGTTTGGTAAAGATGGATAGCCGTTTGGTTAGATACGCGTACTTCTAAAAAAGCGGTATCAGATCGGTGACGTTTACCTAAGTGCAAAAGATGGCGCATAAGATAACGGCCTAGTCCTTGGCTGCGCAACTTGGGTACGACGCACACGTTCAAAACGTGACATTCTCCCGCGCCTACTGATAGGATTCCATATCCGCAGAGGATATCGGAATCCCCACAAACCCAACAACAATAGCCAACCCGTAGACAATCCTCAAATAACTGTTTAGACCATGGGAAGTCGTAGCTCATTTTTTCTATGTCTAACAATTCGTCGAGATCAGAAGGTCACATAGGGCGCAACTGATAACGATCTAGCTCAGGCCCTCTCATCGCTCTCTACTTCTGTAGTGTTTGGAAAGTGCGCCATGCCAAAGATAAATCATCCCACGCTTTTTTCTTTTCACGTGGGCTACGAAGTAGATAAGCTGGGTGGTAGGTCACGACAAGTGAAATTTGTTTTGAGCCGTATTGGTACACCCGACCACGTAATACCCCTATTGGTTTTATGATAGATAATAAGCTTTGGGCTGCTACTGCACCTGTAGCTAAAAGAATTTTCGGGTTAATCAATTCAATTTGACGATGTAAAAAGGGCAAGCACTGAACAATCTCCTCCAATTTCGGGGTGCGATTGTTTGGTGGGCGACACTTGAGGACATTGGCAATGTACACATCCTCTCGTCGTAACCCGATGGCCAAAAGCATTTCATTGAGAAGTAGTCCAGCAGGTCCCACAAAAGGTTCTCCTTGACGGTCTTCCTCTGCTCCCGGAGCTTCTCCCACAATTACCCACTGGGCATTTCGGTTACCTACCCCAAAAACCGTCTGTGCCCTAGTGGCATGTAGTGGGCAAGATTTGCAATCCCGCACTGTTTGTTCTAACACTTCCCAACCTTGTGGACTTGTTGGTTCTGCTACCAAAACATTGGATTCTAGTTCTTTAGACTCAAGCTCAGAGTCCACTTCCGACATGGAAGAAGTTTCTAAGAATGGTTCCCGACGAACCCAAACTGAAATATTCATCTGCGCCAGCGCGGCCAGCGCAGAGGTTGAAAGGTTACACATTGTCTACCTGGGGGTGAACACGGTGAGCAGGTGCCAACATTTTGTTAATGGCATTGAGATACGCCTTGGCAGAAGCGAACAGAATATCGGTATCCGCTCCTTGACCATTAACGATTCGACCACCTTTCTCAATCCGCACCGTGACTTCACCCTGAGCATCAGCGCCACCAGTGATGGCGTTTACGGAATAGAGTAATAATTCGGCTTCTAATTGAACAACCTGCTCAATGGCCTTGAAAGTTGCATCGACAGGGCCACCACCTTCGGCCTGACCTTGCTTCTCTTGGCCGTCCACTGAGAGGGTAACGATGGCTTCTGGTGTTTCCCCAGTTTCAGAACAAACTCGGAGGGTAACCAACTGAACTCGCTCGTTTTCCTTGTCCAATCCCTCTACAGTCACTAAAGCCTGCAGGTCTTCGTCGTAGATTTCGTGTTTTTTATCTGCGAGATCCTTGAATAACCCAAAGACTCGATTGAGCTCCTCTTCAGCATTAAAAGTAATACCAATCTCTCCCATACGAGTTCGAAAGGCATTGCGCCCAGAGTGTTTACCTAAGACCATTCGATTGGTTTTCCAACCTACATCTTCGGCTCGCATAATCTCGTAGGTTTCTCGACTTTTAATGACCCCATCTTGGTGAATACCCGATTCATGCGCAAAGGCATTGGCACCCACGATGGCCTTATTGGGCTGCACTGGGAATCCAGTAATCGTCGAAACTAACCTTGAACAAGGCACTATCTCTGTTGTTTCAAGACGAGTATCGCAAGTAAATAAATCTCGCCTAGTGCGTACTGCCATGACGATCTCTTCTAGGGCTGCATTACCAGCACGTTCTCCTAGCCCATTGATTGTGCACTCTACTTGTCGAGCACCATTTAAAACAGCTGCTAGACTGTTGGCTACCGCCAATCCAAGATCGTTGTGGCAATGCACCGAAAATACTGCTTGATCGGCATTGGGCACGTGGGTGCGTAACCGATAAATCAAGTCTCCGAATTGTCCTGGAAGGTTGTATCCTACCGTATCTGGAATGTTGACAGTCTTAGCACCCGCCATGATAACAGCCTCTGCTACGCGGCAAAGAAAATCAAATTCTGAACGTCCAGCATCTTCAGGCGAAAACTCTATATCATCAGTATATTGGCGCGCGTGTCGGACTGCTTTTACTGCATGTTCCAGTACTTGATCCGGAGTCATGCGCAACTTTCGTTCCATGTGGATGGGAGAAGTTGCAAGAAATATGTGGATTCTAGGAGCGATTGCACCGCGCAGAGCCTCTCCAGCACGATCGATGTCGCGTTCCATAGCGCGTGCCAAAGCACACACAGAACTGTCAGCAATGGTATGTGCCACCGCTTTCACAGAGTCGAAATCCCCCGGACTGGCCGCCGGAAAACCAGCTTCAATCACATCCACCCGGAGACGCTCTAAAGCTTTAGCAATTCGTACTTTCTCCTCCCGAGTCATGGAAGCTCCAGGACTCTGTTCTCCATCTCGTAGGGTAGTATCAAAGATGATTAGGCGATCATGTTTGTTCGTTTCCACAGATATCTTCCTTTTTTTGCTAAACACAATGAAATTCTACTAGACTATTCTAAAATAGCTGGACTAGACAATCCACATAGGAAAAAAATGAGAAAATTAGCCGTTATCTTAGCAATATTTGTGGTTCCTCCTGCCATAGTGGCTGACGAAGCCAGCAACAGTGAACCCGGAGAACCCGCTTTCAACGCAGGACGACCAGGAAGCACGGAAAGCCCTTTTGCCGTGCCTACGGGCTACTTTCAGATAGAATCTGGTCTATTAGGCTATACCCTCACTAGCTCGGAGGGAGTGCTGAGTCGCTCTTGGAACGTCATGCAAACAGCCTTTCGATACGGAATCTTCAAAGATACGGATATTCAATTAGTTGTTCAGCCTTACCTCACTCAAAATCAGAGGGGGGAGGGTCTCACTAATACGACACAAGGTTTTGCAGGGGTTACCTTGCGAATGGCGCATACCTTAAGCAATGGAGAGGATGGAGGGCCCGCTTTTGGCATTATTGGATTTATCACGCCTCCTCTTGCTAAAAAGGAACTTAAAGAAAGTGGTCTTGTCTCAGATCGAACAGAAGGTGGTGCTCTTGAAACATTTTCTTTAGGGTTAATAGACCAGCTCACTCTGACAGTTACCCTAGGTGATGCGATGCGCAGGCGAGATGATCGGTATGTCAACGAGTATTCTGGAGGTGTTAACCTTACGTATGCTTTTAGTGACAAGGTAGGTGCCTACGTAGAGGGTTTTGCCGCTCGAGCCTCGAAGGAGCAAACCGTTGGGACATACAATTTTGGGGCAACCTATCTCCTCGATCGAGTCACGCAGTTAGACGCAGGTGTAAACTTCGGCGGGAGTCATGAAGCAGATGACACCAATTTATTCATAGGCTGGTCCCATCGGTTTTGAACAATGCAAACCTGTAAGATTACACTTTCTATTTTGACTTTTTCTACGCTCGTCGCCGTAGCAGACGAGGTACCTAATTTTAGTGCAGAGACCTTGACTGGAGGTTGGGGAGGAAGTCGTGCTGCTTTATATGAAAAAGGTTTGACACTTTCTGGTGGTTATAAATCTGATTTCTTGCGGATTATAGACGGAAGACCCTCTGGCGACGGTCATCTGGTTCGCCACCTTGAAATTGGTTTGAAGGCAGATCTTGGAAAGCTTTGGGGTTGGCAAGATACTACGTTGTTTTTAGATTTTATCGACGACCGTGGGGATCGCTTCAATGCAGACCACGTTGGTAGTGCATTGGGTGTTTCTAACATAGAAGTAGGACACAAGACCGCTAAACTGTTTCACGCTTGGGTACAAAAAGAGTGGGACGAGGGCAGATGGTCTCTGCTAACTGGGCTTTATCCGCTAGACTCGGAATTTATGGTCATAGATTCTGATACATTTTTGATTTCTCCTGCTTATGGAATGTCTCCAGAATTAGCGATGACTAACCTCCCATCTGCTTTTAATAACTCAACAGTGGGTGGTAGGCTTAAATGGCTTTCTCCAGAAAAAAGTTTTTATATGCAATTAGCCGTAGTCAACGGTATTGGAGAAGACCCTGAAAAGCTAAGTGGTACTCACGTCCAGTTTGGACACGGAGTCTTGTCGATGCTAGAGGTTGGGTACCATCCTCCTACGACCGGCCCAGCAGAAGATTTCCAAAAATATGCCCTTGGAACATGGGCTTATTCCGCAAAAGATACACTGAGCACCCCAGTCAATGAAAGACAACGTTGGGGAGCTTATTTGCAAGGCGAGCGTACATTATTGAATGTTCCTAGCCTTGGAGAGCTCACCACTTTTGCAAGGCACGGGGGTGCTTTCGGAGGTTCTAGTACTATTTCCCACACGACCAGCGTAGGACTACGGTTGCACGGGTTAGCTACAGGCAATGACGTGGCTGGCGTCGCTCACACTCGCGCTAAGCTCATCGGCCTTGAGGCCGAATCGGCTTGGGAAGTGACGTACCGTATCCAAGTTAATCCTTGGCTTGGGATCCAACCAAATTGGCAAAGGATTCAAAATCTCGGCGGAATAAGCTCTGCTCCTGCGGTGAGTATTGCTGGGTTTCGAATCGACGTGCTTTTCTAGGATGCTACTCGAACAATCGTTTCCACCATCGACGACGGTTATTAGGTGGTGGGAATGCAGTGGGGATATCTACGGGTTTTAAGAGGGAAAGTATCCAACCAGGCAAAACAGGCATGCCGAGGGTGTTACACCCACTTCCGAGGTGGTTTGGGTCAAAAATCTTTACGAAACTAGGTTTTGTTAGGCTGTCTACGTAGACGACGCCGCAATAATCGTATTTGTGCTCTTTGCGAAGTAACACGTTAATTTCCCAGAGTACGCGCTGGAACAATTCAGTTGAGAGTGGTTCGGAAGGAGGGGGTTCGCCTACGTGATATACGTACCATCCTTCCTCGACGCGTGCAGATATCGTTTCCAGTAAAGTATCAAACTGCTCCCAACGCAACACACCCACAAAACGTCCTCGGAATGCATTCAAAAAATCTGGTTCTGGGTTAAAAGATTTGGAGGATGTGGCCACTTTGCTTTCTTCCTAGTTCGATTTCAGACGGTCAAGTCTACTTGACGCAGGGCACCTGCCGACCCGTTCTCATTGAGATAGACACTGCTAGAACGAACGAAACCATCTGCGCCATTTTCTATTTGAAATGCAGTGGAAACTTTTCCTAAATATAATGCGCCCACGCCTGCTGATTTGAGCGTAACCAAAGTATCCTCTGATTCTCCTTTTTTCCAAATCTTTAACTGTTCGAAAACAGAATCATTTTCGTCGATCCAACCATTTTGATCTTGATCGTATTTTGCAAGTTCTTGAAAACCCTCTCCACTGCTGGGGCCGAACAATTCGGAGCCATTGTTGATCACACCATCTTTATTTTGATCTAAGGCAAGAAAACCACTGTTTTGGCTAGTGCAAGAAATCTTTTCTGCTTTGCCATCGGCATCCAAATCAAAGTTAAATTTTGAACTGCTGAGAAGATCAGAAGTACCTCCAAAGTAAAGGATCAATGGATCCTTTTTGGCTGCGTCACCCAGTCGGAGTTGTGTATCTGTTTGTGTGGAATAATTTCGAGAAAGGGATGCCTCTAGCATAAACTCAATTTCTTTTCCGTCCGACGTGCGCACGACTCCTTGAGCAGAAAAATCAGACTGTTCAGACTCAGAATATGACTCGTGAAAGTTATACTCTGCTCCGTAACCAAATGATTCTTGAGGGGGGCTAGGTGGCGGTGGAGCCTCTCTGGGTGGTTGCGGACACTCTGTGGGTGCCTCACTTTCAGCATTGGGCAAGTGTTCCACGGAAGTGATCCGAATTTTCTTTCCGGTCATGGCTTCGACCATAAGACATATCAACAAAGACTTGGGATCACTTGCTAATGATTTCTCGGAATCCACCGCTTCAGTAGTAGATTTCTCGGGTTCTATTTCAGAACGCAATCTTTGAGCACGACTAGAAAGGGAAAAACGATCTGTTACCTGATTATTCCTGTTTTCAGGACTACGATCGTTCGTCCAAACACGCAAAGATTCTGATCTTTGATACTTCTTGGTCTCTGCGTGTTGCCCAGAAAGAATCATTTCCGAAGATTGAATTTTCACGATCAAACTCCTCACTGCACAAACAAAATT
This sequence comes from Gammaproteobacteria bacterium, assembly GCA_963575665.1. GTDB lineage: Bacteria > Pseudomonadota > Gammaproteobacteria > CAIRSR01 > CAIRSR01 > CAUYTX01. The sequence continues at coordinate 17,380 of CAUYTX010000423.1, forward strand.
TCAGCGTTGATTGTCGGGTATAATGTCAGAATTGGCGCACTCTTGCAGAGTGTATCGGACAAATTGGGAGAATGGTAAAGGCTATGTACGAAAAAGGTAACGCTATGCACGTACAACAAGGGTATGAGGATGGGCGACGTGCCACCTGGATGGGCATGTTTTCCGACATTGCCCTAACCTTGTTAAAGGGAGTCTTCGGCATACTTGGACAGTCCCAATCCCTCGTGGCAGATGGGCTACACTCCCTCGCCGATGTCATCGTAGACCTAATCGTCCTGTTCGCAGCACGTCATGGCCAAGAAGCCCCCGATGCGGAACATCCTTATGGCCACGCTAGGATCGAGACTGCTGCTTCTGTGGGTATGGGTTTAGTTTTATTCCTCATCGCAGTAGGTCTAATTTGGGATGCAGTGGAAAGGTTGTTTGATCCTGCTCGTTTGCTTACTCCAGGGAAAGCACCTCTGTTTATTGCAGCGTTTTCTCTACTGGTTAAGGAAGCACTTTATCAGTACACCATGGTGTTGGCAAAACGTTACCGTTCTCCTTTGCTTCAAGCCAACGCTTGGCACCACCGGTCAGATTCGATTTCTTCCCTAGTAGTCTTGATAGGTGTTGCGGGCACTCGAGCCGGTCTCCACTACTTGGATGCACTGGGTGCAGTCGTCGTCGGTACCATGATCTTACAAGTAGCTTGGGAATTGTCTTCAAAAGCATTGCGAGAACTAATCGACACGGGTTTAGAACGAGAAAGAGTAGCCGACATTGAACGAGCTATCCTAAGTGTTCACGGTGTCCAAGCTATGCACCTATTGCGTACTCGGCAAATGGGTGCCAATGCTTTGGTAGATGTGCATATCTTGCTAAGCATTCCTGAGATTAGTGTGTCTGAAGGACATCAAATCAGTGAGACTGTCCGAGCTAAGCTAATCCAAGAAATTGAAGAAGTAGTGGACGTTGTAGTACACATCGATCCAGAGGATGACGAAAAGCAATCAAGTTGTCTCCATCTACCACTACGCGATCAAGTGTTAGCCAAAGTAGACGAACTCTGGAAAGATATTCCCGGCATTACTCCATTGCAGGAAGTCATCCTTCATTACCTAGATGGTAAAGTGCATTTAGATGTGGTATTGCCATTGGATGTCTTGGCTGAGGAAGAATATCTAGTTGCGCGAACTCAAGAGATCGAAGCTGTTTTACATCAAGCAGTAGCAGGAGATCCTCAGATTGGGCAAATTCGTGTTCGTTTTGAGGCTGGGGTTATGCACTGATAGTGTGCAATTTTGCTAGGACTGCACCAAAATTACGCATGCACTTTACCCAAAAGAGGTATCCTTAGAGGGATAGGTTCTTTTCTCGCGCAATAGCGACTTTTGGCATGAAAATTGTTTGTTTTACGGGTTTGAGGTTACGGTTCTAACACTTACTGAATGGAGAATGATTGAATGTCCCCTGCTGACGTGCTGAAGGTAATGCAAGAAAATGAAGTGAAATTCGTAGATTTTCGCTTCACGGACACCCGCGGAAAAGAACAACACGTTACCGTTCCCGCAAAAGTAATCGATGAAGACGTCTTCACCGACGGTAAGATGTTTGATGGATCTTCGATCTCAGGTTGGAAAGGCATTCAAGAATCCGACATGATTTTGATGCCAGAGTCTAGTTCTGCCGTCATGGATCCTTTCACCGACGAGCCTACCCTAAATCTACGTTGCGACATCATTGAACCTAATACCATGCAAGGCTATGAACGCGATCCACGTTCTTTGGCCAAGCGTGCTGAAGCTTATCTTCAATCTACGGGCATTGCAGACACTGCTTTCTTTGGCCCAGAAAATGAATTTTTTGTATTTGATGACGTGCGTTGGGGTGCAGACATTTCTGGTTGCTTCTGCAAAGTAGATTCCGAAGAAGCTTCTTGGAACACAGAACGTGTTTATGAAGGTGGAAATCTAGGACATCGTCCTTCTGTGAAGGGCGGTTATTTCCCAGTGCCTCCCGTAGATTCCCAACATGACATGCGCGGTGCCATGTGTTTGGCACTGGAAGAAATGGGTTTAGAAGTAGAAGTACATCACCACGAAGTGGCCACTGCTGGTCAAAACGAAATTGGGGTTAAATTCGGTACTTTGGTTCGTAAGGCCGATGAAGTTCAGATCCTAAAATACGTGCTTTGGAACGTGGCCAAGTCGTATGGCAAGACAGTTACTTTCATGCCTAAACCGATTGTGGGTGACAACGGCAGTGGCATGCACGTGCACCAGTCTTTGGCGAAGAACGGCGTCAACCTCTTTACTGGCAATTTGTACGGAGGACTTTCTGAGAATGCGTTGTATTACATTGGTGGAGTTATTAAGCACGCCCGTGCCTTAAACGCAATTACCAACCCGACAACCAATAGCTATAAACGACTGGTTCCAGGTTTTGAAGCACCCGTCATGTTGGCGTACTCCGCTCGGAACCGTTCTGCTTCCATTCGCATTCCTTACGTCACGAACCCGAAAGCACGCCGTATTGAAGTACGTTTTCCTGATTCGATGTCCAATCCATACTTGGGCTTCTCGGCCATGATGCTTGCCGGATTAGACGGGATCATGAACAAGATCCACCCCGGCGATGCAATGGACAAGGATCTCTACGATCTACCTCCTGAAGAAGAGAAAAACATTCCGAAGGTTTGCCATTCACTAGACATGGCTCTTGAGTACTTAGATAAAGATCGTGCTTTCTTGACTGCCGGTGGTGTTTTCAGCAACGAGATGATCGATGCGTACATCGATCTCAAACTCCAAGAAGTTACTCGTCTGCGCATGACGACACACCCCATCGAGTTTGATTTGTACTACAGCTTGTAATTCGGATACTTCCTTTCAGGCGTCGGGAAGAGTACCGACGCTTGGACGGTTTCAAACCTAAGTCGATTTACCACGAATCTGCAGGTGTCCTTCTACGCTATCTCCCTGCGCTCGCGCGGACTGAATCTCGACTTCCAGTCCAGTCTCAGTAAGTCGTTGTTTTAGCTGATCGAGCATTTGCAAGTTTTTGAGAGAAAGATCAACTTCTATCCCACTGTCTTTGTAGCGAAGGGTACGCACTTCAGAACCAGAGGTACTGCCTAAAACTGGAGCGGCTTTGGTTAATAAACCTATCAGACCAGTAGTAGTATCATCAGGCTGGGTGCGAAGTGCATTTAGCCTTTGTTCCATTTGGGCTCTTGGGCTCACCACTCGTTTTGCATCGGGAAAAGATCGTAAGTAAATATCAGTCATTTGACCCCGTAGGGCAATATCTTCTTCAGATAATCGATTCTTTTCCAAAACCAGACCTATAACCTGCAAACCAATCCAAGCCAATAAAACTGCAGCTGCCGTGCGCCATGGTTTCCATAGACGTCCTAATTGCTCTTGCTTGCTGTAACTACCCTGCAAAAGATCAATGACATCAGAAGACCGGTAGCCCTCTACCAATAATGCCATTGCCCCATTTTGGCACGGTACCTCTTCCGTTGGTGTTGCTAACAAGGGAATAGAGGCACCAAGGGCACAATCTACTACTCGTATGGAAAGAGGAGGCGTCCCAGCTTGTCCCAAGACCATTGGCAGCCAATCAAGATCTAAAGCCAATCCAGATTGCAGACCAGTGCGCAACAGTGAGCCCGTCGGTTCATTCAACAGAGTCCAAGAATCCGCAACAAAAGGCAAGGCTAAAAGGTCTGGAACCAGTGCATGAGGTGTAATACAAACAGCCCTCAGGTTTTCCAGCCAAGTATTCATGAGCTTTCGAGAAACCACCACAAAAGAAATTGAATCCGCGCTCACACCAGTGCCGCGTGGTGGCATCTTCCCAAGGGCAAAGTGTAACTCTTCAACGTCCTCTGCCAACTGTTCTTCTACGATGTAAGGAGCTGCTTGAAGTATTTTGTCTCTTTTTCGAGTAGGAAAAATAGCTTCCAGAAACAACACCTCTTTGCTTGGGACAAATACTACTACGTGTTTTCCAACAGCAACAGAAGACACATCCGACAAAAGGCCTGTATCCTCTGGTCCAATACCAGTACTCCACGTAACCTCTCCCGAAACCGGAGAATCTAAACGTAAGTACAAGGTTTCAGCCATTTTAGAAAATTCTCAACTACGAAGCAAATGCGTGCGGATAATATTTTGCGTACAACAACACAAGCCCACCAAAAACAATTCGGTACCAAGCAAAAGCAGTAAAGCTCCGACGACCAACGTAGATTAAAAGCGCGCGTACCACGATTAACGCACTGAAAAATGCAACCACGAAACCCACTGCAAAAATTGGCAAGTCGGATAAAACAAGGTCGCCGCGGCTTTTATAAAGGTCATAGAAAGTCGCCGCAAACATGGTTGGAATCGCTAGAAAAAAGGAAAACTCCGTTGCAGCCCGTCGAGAGAGACCCAAAAGCAACCCACCCAAAATAGTGGCACCAGCTCTGGAAACCCCGGGTACCAACGCTAAACACTGAGCTAACCCGACTGCAAGTGCATCTCGCCAATCCATATCTTCCACTTCTGCAGCACGAATCGGATGATTCATACGTTCAACAAAGAGAATCGCGATTCCACCTACCACCAAGGCAATGGATACCGTAACTGGGCCAAATAAATAGGCTTTAATGCTCTTATGAAATAAAAAACCTAAAAAGGCTGCCGGCAAAAATGCCACTGCTAAATTCAGTATAAATTCTTTGGCTTGCTTACTTCCACGGATAGCCGCTGGTATCACAGCAAGCCGTTTTTGGTAATGCCACAACACTGCCAAAATGGCACCTAGTTGAATAAAAACTTCGAAAGTATCAGCTCGCGCACCGGTAAACTCTAATAAATTTCCTACGATGATCAAATGGCCCGTGCTGGAAATCGGCAAAAACTCCGTGATTCCTTCTACTAGACCTAAGATAACCGCATTTAAGTACACCACGACAACATCAAAATTGTTACTCAAGTAATCTAGGTATGAGGAAAAATCCATTGAATATCACCCTCTAAAGAATCTTTAATTAAAGAATTTCTTTCTAAAAAAGAAAGCCACTTGTACCAAAGCGATCATAACAGGTACTTCGATCAACGGGCCAATGACCGCAGCAAATGCTGCTCCGGAGTTCATGCCAAAAACCGCAATAGACACCGCAATTGCTAACTCAAAATTATTACTAGCAGCAGTAAAAGAAAGTGTGGTTGTCTTGGAATAATCTATGCCTGTGACTTTTCCAACCCAAAAAGAACTCAAAAACATGATCAGAAAGTAAAGTAGCAAGGGAACAGAAATTCTAGCAACATCCGTTGGAAGTGCTACGATTTGATTTCCCTTAATCGAAAACATCACCACAATCGTAAATAACAGAGCCACTAAAGTCATTGGGCTAATCTTCGGAACAAAAATCTTGTAATACCACTCCTTCCCTTTGGAACGAAGGAGAGAGTGTCTAGTCAAAAAACCAGTAATGGCAGGAATGCCCAGATAAATAAAAACACTTTTAGCTATCTCTACGAGAGAAAGCTCTACCACGCTGCCCCTCATTCCAAACCAAGTAGGGAGCACGGTTACAAATACGTAGGCATAAAAACTATAAAAAAGAACTTGAAAAATACTGTTGAATGCCACTAGTCCCGCAGCGTATTCGTTATCTCCCTGTGCTAATTCGTTCCAAACAATGACCATCGCGATACAACGCGCCAACCCAATGAGGATCAAACCTGTGGCATATTCTGGATAGTCTTTTAAGAAGAAAATTGCGAGCAAAAACATGACTACTGGACCTAGTAGCCAATTTTGAACCAACGAGATAAGCAAAACCTTCCTATTTCGAAGAACATCCCCTAATTCTTCGTACTTTACTTTTGCCAAAGGAGGGTACATCATTAAAATAAGACCCAAGGCAATTGGAAGATTGGTAGTCCCAATAGAGGATTTTGTGTTGAACTGAGCAACAGTGGTTGGAAATAAGAAACCTACCAAAACACCAACCGCCATGGCAGTGAAGATCCAAAGGGTCAGGTATCGGTCTAAAAAAGACAACCGGGAGGCTTGCATTGAGCTAGGTTTTTAGATTCTGATTATTGGAAGTATCGCTGGTTTTAATTTGTTCATCCGGAGAACTAGGCAGGTGTGAAAGTTGTTTAGAGGATTCCGAACTAGGAGTTGGCTCCCCCTCTGGGTGTTCCATGGCCTTTCGGAAACCGCGAATGGCAGAACCCAAATCCGTACCCAAGTTGGATAATTTTTTAGTACCAAATAGAAGTACGACGATTCCAAGCAACAGCAACAACTCGCTAAAACCAATGCGTCCCATCGCTCCTCCCAAAATCTAAATTTCGAATCTCTCTCACTATAGCACGCTTACGAGCCACTGATTTTAGCCAACATCACTTGTTCCATAAGACGCAGTCCTGCAAAAGCATCTTTTGCGTAATGAACTGACTCTTTTCCAAGATAAGCAGCACAACAATCCTGTTCAACGTAACGTCGGGTAAGTGCAGCACCTCCTAATAACACCGGGGCTTGGATGCCTAGGCGCGCCATTTCTTCAAGATTTTCTTTCATGATGACTGTTGATTTAACTAGCAGGCCTGACATGCCGATCGCATCGGCACGATGCACGGAATAAGCGTCCAAGATAGCATGCAAAGGTTGTTTGATGCCAAGATTGATTACTTTGTAGCCATTGTTGGTGAGGATGATATCTACCAGGTTTTTTCCAATATCATGAACATCTCCCTTGACGGTGGCAAGCACGAGAGTTCCTTTGGCGACACCCGCTGCTTTTTCCATAAATGGTTCTAAGTAGGTCACCGCCGCTTTCATGGTTTCCGCAGATTGCAACACAAAAGGTAGTTGCATTTGACCGGATCCGAAGAGTTCGCCGACGACGCGCATGCCATCTAGTAACAACGTGTTGATGATCTCCAGGGGAGCATAGCTTTGCATAGCACGTTCTAAATCTTGTTCTAAACCCTTTCGGTCTCCATCCACAATCCGCTGTTTTAAGATTTCTTCCGCACTGGTAGGACGGGGTGCTAAGGTTTCTTGCCGTGTAATGTCTTTGAAAAGACCAATGAATCTCAAAAGAGGGTCTTCTCCTTCTTTTCTGCGATTAAAAATAAGGTCTTCCGCAGCTTCTCGTAATAGTGGATCAATACGATGTAAGGGTTGGATCTTGGAAACATGTAAGATTGCCGCTGTCATGCCTTTAGCTACGGCATGGTGCAAAAAAACAGAATTTAGGACAGCGCGCGCTTCTGTTTTCAATCCGAAAGAGACATTGGACAACCCAAGCATAATCTGGCACTCGGGCATCTCAGACCGAATAGCAGAAATAGCTTCTAGGGTTTGGATCGCGTGTCCTCGATCTTCTTCCACTCCGGTGCAGATAGTAAACGTAAGAGGATCAAAAAGGAGGTCTCCAGGAGGTAAACCGTGTTTGTGCACGGAAAAATCATATAAACGCCGTGCGACTTCAAGTTTCCGATCGGCCTCTTTGGCCATGCCTTGTTCGTCGATGGTGAGTGCGACTACTGCTGCGCCAAACTTACGAGCTAACTGCAAGAGACGAGCTGCTTTCTCTTCCCCATCCTCAAAGTTGATAGAATTGAGGATCGGCTTTCCTCCAATTCGTTTAAGAGCGCGTTCGATTACCACTATTTCAGTGGAATCGATGACCAATGGTGCAGTCACTTGGGTTTGATAGCGATTGACCACCTGATCCATGTCTTGGATTTCTGGACGACCTACGTAGGCTACACAAAGGTCTATGGCATGAGATCCTTCCTTGACTTGTTCGCGACCAATGGCAGTGAGTGCATCCCAGTCTTCTGCGTTCAGAAGTTCACGAAATTTCTTGGATCCATTGGCATTAGAACGCTCCCCAATGGCAAAAATGGCATTTTCTTGGCGCAGAGGAACCGCAGAATAGAGAGAAGCCACTGCAGGAATCTGCGAGAAAGCACGTTGTCTTGGAGACTGATCCGGTCGTGAGTCGAGCATTGCACGCAAGGCCGCAATGTGTGCAGGTGTAGTGCCACAACAGCCACCAATCAGATGTACACCATCTTCTTCTACGAAACGCTTTTGCCAATAAGCCAATTCTTGTGGGCTTAAAGGATACTCAGTATGCCCATCTACCAAGAGGGGTAAACCTGCGTTGGGCATGACGGAAATCAGACCCGGCCAATACTCTCCTAGAGTTTTTACATGTTCTGCCATTTCTGCAGGACCAGTCGCACAATTTAGCCCAATGCCATCTACCCCAAGGGCAGATAAAGTCACCAGGGCTGCCATCATGTCCGAACCCACTAACATGGTTCCGGTACTTTCCATGGTGACCTGTGCCAGAATACCGATGTCTTCCCGACCGGTTTGCTGTCTTGCCGATCGGCAACCGTTGATACCTGCTTTCAAGGTTAAAAGGTCTTGGTTTGTTTCTAGTAAAAACGCATCAATACCCCCTTCAATTAGGCCAATGGCCTGTTCAGTGTACGAAGCTTCTAGTGTGTCGTAGTCGATGTGCCCTAAGCTAGGTAACTTTGTTCCTGGTCCCATAGATCCCAAAACATAACGGGGTTGTTCTGGCGTAGAAAATCGTGCGGCTACTGTTTTGGCAAGCGATGCCGCAAGCCGATTGATCTCTCGAGAACGATCTGCTAAACCAAATTCTGCAAGAACGATTCGATTGGCACCAAAGGTATTGGTTTCGACACAGTCAGCTCCTGCTTGGAAATAAGTACTATGAAGATCATCAATAAAATCAGGTCTAGTCAATACCAAGACTTCAGAACAATTTTCGAGTCCTAAAAAATCTTTTTCTAAGTCCCAATTTCTTGCTTGAATGAGTGTTCCGGTGCCACCATCGCACAACAACACATGTTGTCGAAGTCGATCGATCAATCTTTGTGCCATGAATGACCACTCCTAAAAATTCACTATCTTAATCTTAGTTTAAAATTTAGTATCATTGAAGTCTATCTACCGGTGCTGGCTGGATTCGGTTTCTAACCCAGCATCATCCCCAGAACTTCAACTTCAGTGCACCTTCCGAAGCCAAAACATACTGGCACTGAAAAACGCAGCGGTTGGAAAAATCGTGCTAAACGTGGGAGGCAAACCGTAGATCTGTCCAATGTAATGAAACGCACGATTTAAGATGTGAAAAGTAATTCCGACCAGCGTGCCTGTGACCACACGTTGGCTTAAAGACACCGACCTCAAGGACCCTAACAGGAAAGGCAACGCAAATAAAACCATGACTCCTGTTGAAAAAGGGTCTACCAGTTTTGCCCAAAACGCCTGTTCATAACGAGAAGCATCTAGGTGGTTGTCATGCAAATACTGAAGATATTGGTAAAGACCAGTGACCGATAAAGCATCTGGGCGGACCATGACCACTTCTAGCAGTGCTGGGCTTAGCAAAGAATCCCAACGTGCTTGCTCCATTTTTTCAATAGACATACCTTTTGCCGTTATTGTATGTCGCGTAATTCCCGCTAATTGCCAAGAACCATCATAGTAACTAGCCATGGCAGCATGTGTTTCCATGGTGAGCTGATGGTCTTTGTTTAATTGGTAGAGTGTTACATCAGTCAATCGGCCACCGGGATGGATTCGGCGAATGTTGATAAAGCTATCGCCATCTCGTGCCCAAAACCCAGATTTTCCTTGCATGGCCGCCTGTTGTCCGAGGGCAATGGCACGTTCTTGAATAGCATATTGTTCTAATTCTGGTGCGACTAGTTCTCCAATGACTGCGACAACTAACATGAGCATTGCGCCCACTCGCATGACTGAACCTCCAATTCGGGCTACGCTCACACCTGCAGCCCGAATAGCAGTCAGTTCACTGCCTGCAGCCAGGCCACCTAGCCCGACCAAAGTCCCTAAAAGGGCCGTGATCGGGAATAGTTCATAGACTCGTTTTGGGAGAGTATATAAAACATATTGGACAGCACCCAACAGGTTATATCGTCCAGTGCCCACCTTCTCCATTTCGCCAACAAAGGCTACGAAGGTATAAAGGGCGAGTAAAACCAGCATCACCATAAAGATGCCAGACACCACAATTCGCCCAAGGTAGCGGTCTAGAATGGGCACACTAACCTAAAGTAATGGCCAAGTAGGTCAAATACAATATTCCATTTACCCACAAATGCCACACGCGGATGCCGCCTCGTGCCAAAACAACTCGGAGCCATAAACTCCCAAGGAACGTGAGGATTACCCCAGCCACTACTTCCTTTCGTGGTTCCCAAGGAGTCAAGGTGATACCAATGGCAGGCAACAAGGTGCCTTGAAACACCATGGCTCCGGTGATGTTGCCAAACGCGAGGGTGTCCTTTTTCCGACGAACCCACAAAATGCTGTTAACCTTTTCTGGTAGTTCAGTAGCCACTGGAATAATCAGTAAAGACAACAGAAGGGTAGAAATGCCCAATAAGTGAGCACCTGCTTCCACACCGTTAATAAATCCTTTAGCACCACCCACTAGCAATCCAAGCCCAATCGCGAGTTGCAACGTAATAGTAGCCGTGTTCTTTGGCAACTTTAGATAGGTGAGAAACAAGGGGTTTTCAGCTTCAGTTTCGTGTCCTTGTTCTACGAGTTCTTCTGAAGCTTGCACCGTTAAAATGACGTAGGTAACGTACAAAAGGACTAAACCTACTGCCATTGCCAATCGCCATTGGCCATTAGGAAGATAAAGGGCTAAAATCGATAGGCTAAAGGCGCCCAAGAACACGTTGAGATCTCTTTCAAGACCTGTGCGTTCTGGGGTAAAGAGTCCCTGAATGCCACGGTCGCGAAATACAGCTACAGACATGAGTGAAACGGAAAGGGTAGAGAGCATGAGTGGTGCACCAAGAATGGCTCCCACCCCGATTTCGGCATTGATCTCCGCACTGGACGCGCCGGAGAGAAGTGCCAATAGAGGCACCATGGTTTCAGGCAGTGCCGTCCCTACTGCAGCAAACAAAGACCCAGTGACCCCCTCTGAAATGCCGATTTTTTCACCGAGGTGTTCGAGAGCATTGGTAAACACTTCTGCTGCGAGCAGAATCACCAAAAGCATTAAAAACAGCTGAAGCAAAATGAGCATGTGAACCTCACAATGGAAAACGGGCTATTCTAACATGGGCAACGTGGTGAATTTGCGATGCAGCTTCGTAGGATTAAATTAGCTGGTTTTAAGTCTTTTGTAGACCCAACGATTTTTCACCTTCCGAGTGGTCTCGTGGGGATCGTAGGACCTAACGGTTGCGGAAAATCGAATTTTATCGATGCCGTTCGTTGGGTCATGGGCGAAAGCTCTGCAAAGCACTTGCGTGGGGAATCGATAGCCGACGTCATTTTCAATGGTTCTTCAGCCCGCAAAGCAGCCGAACAAGCCTCCGTCGAGTTGATATTTGAGAACTCAGAAGGACGTGTCTCCGGGAGCCACGCACTTGACCCAGAAATTCTGGTTCGTCGAGTAGTGCACCGAGATGGCCAATCTACTTATTTTTTGAATAATGTTCGTTGCCGACGCAAAGACATCACCGATGTTTTTTTAGGCACTGGTTTTGGGCCACGCAGTTACTCCATCATTGAACAGGGCATGATCTCGCGTTTAGTCGAGGCTCACCCAGAAGACTTGCGTGCTTTTTTAGAAGAAGCAGCAGGTATTTCGAAATACAGAGAACGTCGAAAAGAGACAGAACCACGTCTTGCCGAAACTCGTGAAAATTTGAGCCGATTAGATGACATTCTTAGAGAACTCAAACAACAGCTTACCCGGTTAGCTAAACAATCTGAAGCTGCCCTTCGTTATCAATCGCTTCAAAGTGAAGAAAAAACTACAAGAAATCAACTTTTGGTGCTGCGGTGGCGCACCCTAGACCAACAAAGACAAAAAGAATCAGAAAAAATTGAAGTACAAACCCAGATTTGGAACGATCAGGTTGCCAAACTAAAGCAAGTAGAAAAAGAAGAATTTTTTGCCCAAGAAGAAGCACAAGCTGCTAGCGAGTTTTTTTCAAAAGCACAAGAAAGGTTTTATTCCACCGGTGCTGGAGTTTCCAAAATCGAGCAGATTTTGCAACATGCTCGTGAGGAACAAAAACGCCAGTCCGCAGAATTAAACCGTATTCGCGCTTCCTTAACCCAAGCAGAATCTCAACGTGCTACTGACCAGGAAGAAACTCAAAAGCTAAGTAATGATCTTCTCGTACAAAAGCAAACACTCGCTTCTGCAGAAAACCTAGTTCTAGAAACAGAACAACAACTTTCCGAATCAGAACAAGCCTATTCAGACTGCCAATCTCGTTGGGAAGAAACGCAACGCGCTGGGCAAATTCCTGTTCAGACAGCACAAATCGAACGGACTCGCCTTACTCACTTAGAGCAACAACAAGTACAACTAGTTCGGAGACGAGAACGACTTGAACAAGAATTATCACTTTTGGAATCAAGTCCTCTGCAAGAAGAGGTCAGGCGACTGGAAGAGTCTTTTCAAGCTGGGAATGTTTTGCAAGAGTCGTTTCAATCTGCTTTAGTTTCGGCCAACCAAGCAATCGTCCTAGAGCGAAGTGTAAACCAACAAAAAACAGCTAAATTGGAGAAAATGCGTGACCAGTTGCATACCTTTCGAGGACGCCTCGCTTCTCTGGAGATTCTGCAACAGTCAGCACTTGGCAAAGGAAAAGGCGTTATTTCGGAATGGTTAGCAGAACGTGGTTTAGATCAAGCAGTACGCCTAGCGGAGAAATTAGAAGTTGCCAGTGGTTGGGAACGGGCTGTTGAAGTGGTTTTAGGTCCTTACCTAGAGGCGGTTTGTGTGGAAGATCTTGCGCAGTTAGTCCAATCAGTAGGGGAAATTAAACAAGGGAGTTTGATTTTGTGGTCTCAGGAAGGTAATCATGCTAGCGTGGAATAAATATTTCAATCGTTCATTTATTTGGATCACGTGCCTCTCTACTTTAGTAGCTTGTGCACCATTTTCATTTCCTTATCGTCCCGAAGTGGTACAGGGAAACATTGTCACGAGAGAATCCTTCGACCGATTAAAAATTGGTATGAGTGCGCGAGAAGTGCGTTACTTGTTGGGGTCTCCATTGATTACTGATCCATTCCATCCAGACCGCTGGGATTATGCCCTGAAAACAAGTGATTCCTCTCAAGAGACTAATGAGCAAAAACATATTACCTTGTATTTCAAGGAAGATCGGCTTCTTCAGGTCTTAGGTTCTGTTGACTGATAGTTTCCTATGATTCCTTCCTGTGCGGAACGCCAAAAATCTGTACAAATTGCGCTCGCCGAGGACATCGGGCGAGGTGATCTTACTGCTTCACTGATTGATGCCAACTTAGAAGCAAGTGCCAACATTCTTTCGCGGGAATATGCAATTCTTTGCGGTTGCGACTGGTGCGAAGAGGTTTTTCGGCAAATAAACCCAAGAGTACAATTAAAATGGCTCGCGCATGACGGAGATGAGATTCAAAGTGGCGAAGTTTTTTGTCACCTGCAAGGTTCCGCGCGTGCCCTGCTCACAGGTGAGCGAACAGCACTTAATTTTTTGCAAACACTTTCCGGAACTGCTACAGTCAGTAAGTCTTATGCTTTAGCCGTGGTAGGCACTAAAACCAAAGTTTTAGACACTCGTAAGACCATTCCTGGTCTGCGTTCTGCACAAAAATACGCAGTTCAAATAGGTGGATGTTTTAATCATCGACACGGACTAGATGGCGGAGTACTCATCAAAGAAAATCACCTGTTTGCTTCTGATTCCATGCAAAACGTGGTCGCTAAAGCGCGTCGTTTAGTGCCTCATGGAATGAAAATAGAGGTGGAAGTAGAAACTTTGCAACAGGTTCAAGAAGCCCTGTCTGCCGGAGCAGATTTGTTATTGTTAGACAATTTTGACCTTCCCAAAATTTCGGAAGCAGTACGGTTATGTCAGGGTCGGGTTCTTCTTGAGGTTTCCGGAAATATTACCTTAGATACCATTCGAACCATTGCTGACGCTGGAGTCGATTTTATTTCGACCGGTGCCATCACCAAGCATGTCCGCGCTATTGATTTGTCCATGCGGTTCCTTGCTTGCTAACCTCTAAAGATTGGCAAGCCGACGCAAATAGGGCATCAAATCACTTGCCAACATGCCGCGCTCCCCTTCTCTGGACGCCAAAATCGCTGCTTCTGCATGTAAGCAAACCCCAAGTTGGGCTGCCTCTGGAGCAGGTATTCCCTGCGCCAACAAACCACCAATTACCCCAGAAAGAACGTCTCCCATGCCTCCGCTGGCCATGCCAGGATTGCTCACCGGGCACACACCCATTAGATTTTGATCGTTTGCTACCAAAGTACCTGCACCCTTAAGTACCCAAGCACCTCCGTATTTTTGAATCAAATCAGCCAGAGCCGCAGTTCGATTGGCTTGCACCTGAGCAACCGTTTTTTTCAACAATCGACTTGCTTCCCCTGGGTGTGGAGTAAACACCCAATGGCTCCGGGGCAAAAACTCTTGACCTTGAGTAGCCGCAAGCAAATTAAGCGCGTCTGCATCCAGCACCATTGGCAAATCAGATGCCATGGCTACTTTCCAAAGAGAACTTCCCCAATCACTAAGAGACAGTCCAGGGCCTAACACTAAAACGGTAGCGCGTTTCAAGAGATCCACAAGATCTTTTGGCTCTGCCACGGCATGCGCCATGATCTCCGGACGAAAGGCCGTGATCTGCGCAGCGTGGCTAGGGTGAGTAGCTAAGCTGATTAAGCCTGCTCCTACACGTGCGGCCGCTTCCGAAGAAAATCTTGCTGCACCAGCGTACCCGGGAGCACCACCAATGACCAAAACATGTCCAAAGTTGCCTTTGTGTGCCGTTCTCTTGCGCGGGGAAAACCATTTTTTCGACAAAGACTCGAGTGATAGTTTTTGAGCACATGGTCTCACGGAGTGGTACACCTCTTCTGAAACCTTAAGGTCTGAAAAAAGTACCTTGCCAGCATAGGCCGGCCCTTCTCCCGTGAACAATCCCAATTTCAAACCAATGAAGGTAACGGTCACATCCGCTTGGACGGCTTCTCCCAAGGGAGTGCCCGTGTCCGCACATAAACCAGAAGGAATATCGATAGAAAGGGTAGGAAATTTGGCGAGATTGATCGCTGCAATGGCTTCTCGAAAAGGAGATCGCACCTCGCCTGTCAAACCCGTGCCCAACAAAGCATCCACATTGATATCTGCATTTGCTAGACAACCTTCCGAAAAAGGCAACGGGGTTCCACCGGAGGACAAGAAAGCCTCGTAAGCTGTTTTTGCATCACCACGCAATCGGGAGACTTCGCCAACTTGAAAAACCCGTGCCTTACAACCTTCGGCCCTGGCCAACCTTGCAAGAACATATCCATCTCCTGCGTTGTTGCCAACACCACAAATAATGTTGTAACGTTGTGCTTCTGGCCAGTGGTGGCGCAAAATGCGAAGAGCTGTTTTACCAGCGCGCGCCATGAGTTGGCTGCCAGGAATGCCGTGGTCTTCGATGGCGACTCGGTCGAGTTCTCGAACTTGAGCGGCTAGGTAAAGGTTAGAAGGTAAAGGGTCGGAAAGTTTCATTTTCTAGCAAATACTGAGTTAAAACTAGGAATGACAAGATCCTACCATGGCTCATAGGTAGCGTTGTTACTTTTTTAGTTATCAGTATGCGCGAAAACCCCGTCCTTGAGGGCGGGGAGGCAGATAGCGCGGTTTGTATTTGACTTTAGTTTGAAATCTAGTACCATCAGCATCCGAAGGGCGGGACACGCCCGGTTAGCCTGTGGAGAGAAGGTGCAGTTAGGCCTCTCTGTGAAGCAGGAACCCACCGAAGAGACTACACAAACCAGCGTGTAGATCCGTAGGAATCCCCGTCCTTTAGGGCGGGGAGGATGTCAAAGCTAACACAATATAAAATGGCAATTCGTCAAAACAACCACCCCTCCTTCGTTAAAGAGGGGAGTTTGATTTTCTAGTTTGTCCGGTGTGGCTACTCGACATCCCTGTCGAGCTCCAATGTCAGTTTACCGTATAACTCACGGTGGATTGATTGTTAGTCTCACTTGATTCTGAAGTTTCGCACCAGCTGTCTGCAAACGCGCGAAGCAATTTAGAACCAGCGACGGTACTGGCTGGCAACGTAACCTGAAGGGTTTTAGAGGCACCGGCAGCTACGTTCCCGATGTTTGCCCAGACATTACCTTCTGCAGCGCAAGACCGAGAACTGGCTGCGTTGGCCCAAATATCCAAGTACCCCGCCGCGGCTGCTTTAGCTCCTTGATTAGTAACCGTTATAGAAGCACTAAAGGAACTACCAACCGCAGGGGCAGTCGGGCTCAACTCGATTTTACTAATGACAAAGTCAGGTTGCTTACCATGCACCCGGTAGGGTTTGATCGATTGGTTGTTTTCTTCGTCACTCTCGCTAGTAACACAAGCCGCATCGACAAAAGCCCTCATGGTTTTGGCACCTGCGTCACTGATCCTAAGACCAGTAACCGTTATATTCCTTTTAGAACCGGCATTCATGGTACCTATGGCCACCGAAATGTTTCCGCTCGTACCGCATGCTTGGATATCATCCTGATCGCTCCAAATCACCAAATTACCAGCGTCACCCGTCGTGCCCTGGTTCTCGATGGTCACCTTGGCACTAAAAGTAGTATTGGCCACAGGAGTGGAAGGCGTCAGTGTGATTTTGTCTATTGAAAAATCCGGTTGTTTAGTAGTTTCAATCTTCGCAATTTTGATGTGAGCACCAGAGTACGTCGCTCCATTCAACGTGCCATCCATGACTACATAGGTGAAATACAAATCAGAAGGTTCTTTACGATAACCAAATGGTTTGGCAAAAAACAGATCAAACCCTAAAACAGAAGTTTCAGAGGTTACTTGCACCGGAGCACTCCAGGATCCTCCTTTCGGTTTTTCCATTAGGAATACATTTTTTGCGCCTACTGGATTAGTACTATATTCAGAGAAAACAACGTACACAGTGCCAGACTTGACAATAATGCTTCCACCAACCATTTGTTTATCTGCTACCAACTCAATTGGTGTGCCCCAGTCATACGAATAGAAGAGGTGACCATTACTATTATCTGCTGACAGGAAATGGTAGTGACCTTGGGTATCTTGATACGCATTGATTCCCCAGTATGGAAATGAGGACAATTTATCAGTTTGCATCCAAGTACCATAAGGTTGATTGGAGGATGCCGAAAATAGGGTGTGAGCCTCCATATCTACTAGCGGATAGACTAGTTCTTGGTTATCACCAAGAAAGTAGGATACCCCTCCCCACCACGAAGAACTCATTGGTACGTTTCTAGCCTCATCAGGATTTCCACTCCTCCGATCGGACACTGTGATCTGTGAACCAAGAACATTCTGCGTCGTGTTGTAAATCATCTCAGAAGCAGCATATCCATAAGACCACCAACCCTCGCGATGTAGGATGATATGGAGATTACCTGCAGGATCAGGAGAAATACCTTTTACAGTGTCCGCTGCACCGCAGGCTTCTGAACACCTATCAATGTAAACATCGACGAGTTTTGTCCAATCAGTACCCCCACTTGGAATAGAATATAGGGTGCTGTCCCGAGTGCTGGTGTAATAAGCGGGATGGTCAAAATCATTGGCCAGTAGAAAGAAATTACCATTTACTGATGTTAAGTCAGGATAGTGGTATCGTTTATTACGAACGACTGAAGGCATGTCGCCCCATTGGCCAGTAGATTTTGTGTATTTCCTGACCTTGATATTGACATCATCACCGTATGCTAGATAGACGTCTCCTTGCGGACTCACTCGGAATCCACCTGCAGTCGTAAAACGACCGAGATCAACAGGACTGAAATACGCTAAGTCGGAGATGCTTGCGCTTGCCGTTAGCGTCTGCACGACTTTTGCGGGAGGCGTAGCAGCCTCTGGACACTGCCAACCAATCAAGGTCAATGCAGTGGCGAATACTAAATTTTTGTCATGCACGATCTAACCCCTATTCTCGGTTTTTGCTCGAATGAGCCTTAAAACATTGCAAAAAAAAAGAATTTGTACATATCTCAGTAGAGATAGATATTTTGACAAATTGTTTACCATTTGGCGAAATCATTATGTTAAACTTAGTCACGAAACTTAGTCTAATCTTTGAGCAAAGAGCATGCAGAAAATCATCAATGTGCACGAGGCCAAAACACATCTTTCTCGTTTGTTGGAACAAGTACACGCAGGGCAGGAAATTATTTTGGCGAAAGCTGGTCAACCTTATGCCCGACTTATGCCACTTGCCGCTGAACCACCACGTCGTCAACCCGGACGGCTACTCGGTCATGTGGGTGAGGAATTTTTTGAGCCGCTGTCTGAAGCTGACCTGACATCTTGGGAGGGAGGCTAACCAGTGAACTTATTATTGGATACCCATGCATTATTGTGGTGGTTCACCAATGATCCCCGACTTTCCTCCAAGGTACGAAATTACCTGCTAGATGAGAACAACCCTGTCTTTGTCAGTGCTGCCAGTGCTTGGGAAATAGCAACTAAGCAACGGATCGGAAAACTCAACGGCCTGCCAGAGGTTGCTAAACGCTTCGCCGAGTTGGTAGCCGCTGATGGTTTTATCCATCTTCCCGTTACTTATCCACATGTGTTGCTAGCGGGCAGTTACGCTCAAGCCCATCGTGATCCATTCGATCGTATG
The DNA here is from genome assembly GCA_963575665.1 of Gammaproteobacteria bacterium. GTDB lineage: Bacteria > Pseudomonadota > Gammaproteobacteria > CAIRSR01 > CAIRSR01 > CAUYTX01. The sequence continues at coordinate 36,100 of CAUYTX010000423.1, forward strand.
TTGGCAGCGCAAAGCTATTTGGAAGGTTTGACGCTGGCTACCTGCGATCCAGCCTTTGCTGCTTTTGAGTGTCACACGGTTTGGTAAGCACCCATGTCATTGCGCCATAAATCTTCTTTGGGCTAGTTTGGTTATAAGCCATACCTGTGCACTCATGCTCGAATCAGCACTTCGTACTTGATAGAATAGGCACCACGAGACTAGCAATACTAAGGAACGGCCATGGGCAAGGGCGTAGTGGTGATTGGCGCGCAGTGGGGAGATGAAGGAAAAGGAAAAGTAGTAGATCTCCTAACCGAAGGAGCGGGTGCGGTCGTGCGTTTTCAAGGAGGGCACAACGCTGGCCACACGCTGGTGATCCATGGCACCAAGACGATCTTGCACCTTGTACCCTCCGGCATTTTTCGAGAAGGGGTGCCTTGCCTCATTGGCAATGGAGTCGTTCTTTCCTTGCCTGCACTCTTAAAAGAACTAGAGACACTGGAAACGCGAGGCGTACCGGTTCGGGATCGCCTTTTTTTAAGTGCTGCTTGCCCGTTGATCCTTCCTTACCACGTGGCCTTAGATCAAGCGCGCGAAAAAGCAAAGGGAAGACAGGCCATCGGCACCACTGGTCGTGGGATCGGGCCTGCCTACGAGGACAAAGCTGCTCGGCGAGGACTTCGTCTTGGGGATTTATCGGACCCTGCTCGGTTTTCTACGCTGCTTGCCGAGGCAATGGACTTCCATAATTTCGTTCTCACGAATTATTACCACGCAGGAGCCATTGATTTTTCCCGCGTGCTAGAAGAAACCTTGGCTTTGGCAGGACATTTTTTACCGCTCATTGCCGACATTACGGATCTTTTAGATCAATACCGCCGCCGCGGAATGAATTTACTGTTTGAGGGGGCACAAGGTGCTTTGCTAGACATCGATCATGGAACTTATCCTTTTGTTACATCCTCTAACACGATTGCAGGGGGAGCATGCAGCGGCGCGGGCGTAGGCCCTTCTACGATTGGTTATGTCCTAGGCATTACCAAGGCTTATACAACGCGAGTAGGATCAGGGCCTTTTCCTACGGAGTTATTCGACGAGGTAGGTACCCATCTTTCAAGCCGTGGCCATGAGTTCGGCTCTACGACTGGTCGTGCTCGCCGTTGCGGTTGGCTTGATCTTGTCGCGCTCAAACGTGCAGTACAGATCAATGGCCTAACGGGATTATGTGTCACTAAATTGGACGTTTTGGATGGTCTGAAAACCCTTCGCCTTGGGGTAGGCTACGATTATAAAGGCGAGTTCCGAAATACGTCTCCAATCGGAGCTGCAGAGTTTGCACAATGCACCCCTATTTATGAAGACATGCCCGGTTGGGACATGCCTCTTTCTGAGATCACCGACATTAAAAAACTTCCCAAGGAAGCTCGTGCCTATCTTGCACGCATTGCAGAATGGGTAGGCATCCCGATTGATATCGTCTCTACCGGACCAGATCGGGATCACACCATCGTGCAGAACAATCCGTTTTCTTCTCGTGGTGGTTTATAGCTGAACGAACATGGTTAGAGCCTGCTCCATGAAACCCACTCCCGCCCTTAGCAGGGGGAGAGTTTTTGAGTCTCGACTTACTAAACTCCCTGCAGGGGCGGGGTGGTTGAAAAAAGTGTTGCCATTTTGTGCCGTGGTGCCTAGTGGGTTTCTGAAAACATGGCATCCCCGTAGCTGAAAAATCGATATTGGTTGTGTATGGCATGTTGATAAGCCTCAAGAACGCGTTTTTGACCTGCAAAAGCACAGACCAACATCAGGAGCGTGGATTGAGGCAAATGAAAATTGGTAATCAGCGCATCAACGGAACGGAAACGATACCCTGGGTAAATAAATATATCTGTTTCACCCTGAAAAGGGGCTAAAACGCCGCTTTTGGAGGCACTTTCTAAAGCACGTGCCGTGGTAGTGCCAACGGCAACCACGCGCCGTTTTTTTCTGCGTGTTTGCTCCAACGCTCCCACGGTGCCTTCTGAAACTTCTAGCCATTCGCGGTGCATTTTGTGATCGGTCAAGTATTCCACGCGCATTGGTTGAAAAGTACCCGCTCCGACATGTAAGGTAACGTAGGTACTTTGGACTCCTTTTTGGGCAAGTTTTTTGAGAATAGCTTCACTAAAATGAAGGCCAGCGGTGGGTGCAGCCACAGCTCCTGGAGAGCGGGCATACACGGTCTGATATCGGTCGCGGTCTAGTGGGGTATCTGCCCTCCGAATGTAGGGAGGTAACGGCACATGGCCAACCTCTTCAAGAATCTCTAAGACAGATCGTGGATCTTGGAACTGAAGCTCGATCCATTCGTCTTGCCTACCCAAAACCTCTAGGCGAACCCCAGAATCCAAGTATAACGAACTGCCTTTTGAAAGAGACTTTCCAGATCGGACTTGCGCAAGTATTCGATTCTGGTTTAACAGTCTCTCAACTAAAATTTCTACTTGCCCCCCACTCTGCTTATGACCGTACAATCGTGCTGGAATGACGCGGGTATCGTTGAAAACCAAGAGATCGCCTTCATTCAGCAAATCGACTAAGTCTGGAAAAAATTTATCTTCGATATTCTCGTCCTTGAGCACCAAAAGGCGACTCGTACCCCGTTCTGCGGGAGATTGAGCAATGAGATCAGGCGGTAATTCAAAATCAAAATCAGTGCGGCGCATTCCCTGATAGACTCTGCAAGAAAACCAATTTGTTGTCTTCTAAATCTACTTGCACCGTGTCCCCCGGGCCAAAATCTCCACGCAACAATCGAGTGGCCAAAGGATTTTCAAGGTGTTGTTGGATCGCGCGTTTTAGAGGACGTGCGCCATACACAGGATCAAAACCCACTGCCCCTAAGTAATCCAAAGCACGTTCAGTGCACACCAAATCAATTCGGCGTTCTTTTAATCGAGCTCTCAAGTGTTCGGCCTGAACGCGCGCAATAGAACGAATTTGCGTTCGATCTAGCGGATGGAAGACCACTACTTCGTCAATTCGATTGAGTAGCTCAGGTCGAAACTCCTGCGCCACCAAACCCATGACCGCAGTCTTCATTTCGGAATAACGATCTTCCCCTGCCAACTCCTGAATCACTTGAGAACCAAGATTGGACGTCATGACCACAACTGCGTTTCGAAAATCTACGGTCCTGCCGTGACCATCCGTCAATCGACCATCATCTAACACCTGCAAAAGAATGTTGAATACTTCTGGATGTGCTTTTTCTATTTCGTCGAGTAATAGGACTGAATACGGCCTACGTCGTACCTGTTCGGTCAGGTAGCCACCTTCCTCGTACCCTACATATCCTGGTGGCGCACCAATGAGCCTAGCCACCGAGTGCTTCTCCATGAATTCGGACATGTCAACTCGAACCATCGCCTCTTCCGTATCAAAAAGGAATTCGGCAAGGGCTTTGCATAGCTCTGTTTTGCCAACCCCTGTAGGTCCTAAGAATAAAAAGGAGCCAATGGGGCGATTGGGATCCGCAAGACCCGCGCGGGATCGCCGAATTGCATTAGAAATCGCAAAAATGGCTTCATGTTGACCAATGACCCTCCGGTGCAATCCTTCTTCCATGCGCAGGAGTTTTTCACGCTCTCCTTCTAGCATCCTAGAAACTGGGATGCCAGTCCATTTTGAGACTACTTCTGCGATCTCTTCATCCGTTACTGAATTACGTAAAAGTTTAAGATCAGTAGGTTTTGTTTGTTCGCTTGCGGTGAGCCTGCGTTCTAGCTCTGGAAGGCGACCATATTGGATCTCAGCCATTCGATTGAGGTTTCCAGCCCGTCGAGCGGTTTCAAGCTCGAGGCGAGCGCGGTCGATCTCCTCTTTGAGGTGTGCTGATCCTTCCAGAGCTGCTTTTTCACTTTTCCAAACTTCTTCGAGGTCAGAGTATTCCCGCTCAAGACGAGTTATTTCGTCTTCAATATCCTTGAATCGGCGGCGAGAGGCATCGTCAATCTCCTTTTTAACGGCTTCTCGTTCGATCCTTAATTGGATCAAACGCCGATCAAGACGATCCATAACCTCAGGCTTTGAATCTTTTTCGATTCGAATGCGTGCGGCCGCCTCATCCATGAGGTCAATGGCCTTGTCAGGCAAGTTTCGATCTTGAATATAACGGTGTGAGAGTGTTGCCGCGGCGACCAGCGCAGGATCAGTAATCGTGACCCCGTGGTGCACTTCGTACTTGTCCTTGAGACCTCGTAAGATTGCGATCGTGCTTTCTACAGAGGGTTCTTCTACTAAAACCTTTTGAAAACGTCGCTCTAGGGCTGGATCCTTTTCGATATATTTTCGATATTCGTCTAAGGTAGTAGCACCCACACAATGTAGTTCCCCTCGGGCAAGGGCAGGTTTTAGCATGTTGCCTGCGTCCATTGCACCTTCGGCCTTACCTGCGCCAACCACGGTGTGCAACTCATCAATAAAAAGGATAATCTGGCCTTGCTGTTTAGAAAGCTCATTCAAAACGGATTTTAGTCGTTCTTCAAACTCTCCACGGTATTTGGAACCTGCAATCAAAGAGCCCATGTCTAGGGAGAGGATACGCCGTCCTCGGAGTCCTTCTGGCACTTCACCGTTCACAATGCGCCCAGCTAATCCCTCGACTACTGAAGTTTTACCTACCCCTGGATCGCCAATGAGCACCGGGTTATTTTTAGTTCTTCTCGCCAATACTTGTATAGTTCTTCGAATCTCGTCATCTCGGCCGATGACAGGATCTAACTTGCCCTGCTCGGCGCGTTCGGTAAGATCAATCGTAAACCGTTCTAATGCTTGGCGAGTCTCTTCGGCATTTGGATCGTCAACCTTTTGACCACCACGGATCTTATCGATGGCTTGTTCCAAACTGGTTTTATTGGCACCTTGTTTTCGAAGCAGATCGCCTAACGTACCTTTCTCTTCTATCGCAGCCAAAGCGAATAATTCACTGCTGATGTAGGCTTCTTTACGGTGTGATGCTAATTTTTCGGTAACATTGAGCAGACGACCTAGATCGTTAGAAAGGTGTACTGCACCTGCAGTACCTTCCACTCGTGAAATACGATCCAACGCTTCGCCAAGACCAGCACGCAACCCGTTCACATTGATGTCGGCAAGCTGAAAAAGATGGCGCACCGTGCCTCCTTGCTGGTCTAGGAGGGCAGTCATCAAATGTGCAGGTTCGATAAATTGATGATCTCGTGCTACTGCGAGGCTTTGCGCCTCTGCAAAGGCAAGTTGAAATTTGTTGGTCAAACGATCCATGCGCATGATTTTTCTCCTGCGTGTCTTAATAGATCTTTAGTAACCCAAGTAGAAAACACATCTGCATTTACAGAATCAACAA
>CAUYTX010000424.1:0-15724 GCA_963575665.1 Gammaproteobacteria bacterium
AGAAGAGTTTTTCATAATTTACTTTTAATTCCTATACTCATTTAACAATACCAGATCTTGAATCTAGCTTGGATGTAACCGATAATGCCGATTATCCGTTCTCCCATGTTTTGAATTAGCGCGGGGTCATTCGGTGCTTTTGCCTCGTTCTATGGGATACAAAATACAAAAATTTTAGCGTTCCCACACGAACCCCCACCAAGAGTAGCCTCCCAATGTCCGAGGATTGTCCAACTCCCCTTTTGGACCAAATTACGTCTCCCGATCAGCTTCGCCTTTTGCCGGAAAGTGACCTACCAGTTCTGGCCAAAGAACTGAGGCAGTTTATGATTCGTTCGGTGGGGCGCACGGGAGGGCACCTCGCAGCTAGTCTAGGCACGGTGGAACTTACCATTGCGTTACACTATGTTTTTCAGACCCCAGAAGATCGGTTGGTCTGGGATGTAGGACACCAAGCCTACATACATAAGATCTTGACTGGGCGACGTGAAAAGATGGCTACTTTACGCCAAAAGGACGGAATTGCAGGATTTCCAAAACGCGAAGAAAGCGTATACGATACCTTCGGCGTAGGTCACTCTAGTACCTCACTGAGTGCCGCTCTAGGCATGGCCGTTGCGTCTCCTCCTGATAGAAAAGTGGTAGCTATCATCGGAGATGGTGCCATGACTGCGGGCATGGCCTTTGAAGCACTGAACCATGGAGGAGGCTTAAAAACAAATCTACTGGTCGTGTTGAACGATAACAAAATGTCCATTTCACCCAACGTTGGGGCATTAGCTAATTATTTAGCTAGAATCCTCTCTGGAAAGTTTTATTCTAGTGTTCGTGCCGGTGGAAAACGGGTTCTTTTTCACACACCCGTTTTGGAATTTGCACGACGTGCCGAAGAACACCTCAAGGGTATGTTAATCCCGGGGACTTTATTCGAAGAACTGGGTTTCAATTATATTGGCCCCATCGACGGACATGATTTAACAACGCTCGTGCGTACTCTTAAAAACTTACGTTTACTTACGGGTCCACAATTACTTCACGTAGTCACCACAAAAGGGAAAGGATATCTCCCAGCGGAGGATAATCCTTGCGCCTACCACGGTGTAGGTACTTTTGATCCAGAAACTGGAGAATTTCCAGCAGCCAAAGACGCCAGCCTTACTTACACACAAGTGTTTGGCCATTGGCTTTGTGACATGGCAGAAAAGGACAGCGCATTAGTTGGCATTACTCCGGCAATGCGTGAGGGCTCTGGCCTCACTCGGTTTTCAGAAAAATACCCTGAACGTTATTTTGACGTGGGCATTGCGGAACAACATGCATTGACTTTTGCGGCTGGGTTAGCCTGCGAAGGTCGCCGACCCGTAGTAGCTATTTATTCAACCTTTTTGCAACGCGCCTACGATCAAGTGATTCACGACATTGCGCTTCAAGACCTCCCGGTCTTACTAGCAATCGATCGCGCTGGCATTGTTGGCCCTGATGGCCCTACCCACGCGGGTGCTTTTGATCTTTCTTTTTTACGATGTGTTCCTAATTTAGTGGTCATGGCACCAGCCAATGAAGATGAATGTAGGCAAATGCTCTACACCGGATATCAACTGGGCAAGCCTGCTGCAGTTCGTTACCCACGAGGTGGTGGGCCCGGCATTCCTATTCAATCGAAAATGTTCGAATTACCTATTGGACGCGCTCAAGTTTGCCGTTTTGGAACACGAATCGCTTTACTTGCCTTTGGCAGCATGGTGACTCCTGCATTAGAGGTAGGCAATCGAATCAACGCCACAGTGGTTAACATGCGATTTATAAAACCATTGGACAAGGAATTACTGATTGAATTGACCAAAAACCACGATTATCTAGTAACCATAGAAGAAAACGCAGTGACCGGCGGAGCGGGCAGCGGTGTTCAAGAATGTTTAGCAGAGACAGGAATTGTCTTACCTATTCTCCAAATTGGCTTGCCTGACGTCTTTACTGGGCAAGGAAGTCGTGTAGAGATTTTAGCAGAAGTTGGATTAGACGCGGACGGTATTTTGAAGAAAATTGATGCTTTTTCTAACGTGCTGAAGCGACCAAAAAATGGAAATTAACATCTTCCTTGTCGATCTTTCCGAGGAAGTTGGGTAAGGTCGCCTGTTAGGAATTAAGAGAGAGAATACCGAGAAGATTGGACTCAAAAAAGACTATGGCCAGGGGCGGAATCGAACCGCCGACACGATGATTTTCAGTCATCTGCTCTACCGACTGAGCTACCTAGCCCACTTCCAAAACACTTTACCACGCAATTACGTTGATTGCAACTGCGTGGCAGAGATTTAATAGACTATTTACTCATGGCACATCCAGCACCGGAAGCCATCGGAGAAACGCAACCAGTCAAAACGATCGGATCCTGAGAAGTCTGCCAGTTGTTTCCCGTTTCAACTTCTGAGGTAACCTTGTGTCCTTTGTCCACGTAGACACCAAGATAATACGTTCCTGCTAACACCGCACGGCTAATGTTTAGCTTTCCACCGCAAACAACGACCGCACCAGCAGCGAGACGGTTAATGTCGCAACCCCATCCAGTGTCAATATCTTGAGCAGAATCGAATGCCGCACCATGTGTTTTAGAAAGGAAGTACTCAACACGGAACTTTTTGTCGACCCCAACACTCCCTGTGTTCCGAACTTTAGCAGACACTTGAATGTCATCACCGATCACTCCAGTAGCAGGACCCATCACCTTCACGACGTCGAGATCGGGTGGTGTATTCGAGCACGTGATCGAACTACTAGCGACTGCAGAGTTGTTTGTCCTATTGGTTTCTCCTGAAATTTGCTGCTCAGGATCTACGTAGACACCAACGTAGTACGTCATGGTCTGAGAAGCAGGCGTCGTAGACGTTGGTTTTACGCATGCAAAAGGCAACACTGCTTTGCCAGAGCAATCGAACTGACCACCGACCATGAGCCTTGGCAGATTGCAGCTGCTGTTCAAGTCCATATCAGCACTTGGATCTATCATACCGTCCTTCGAAAGGTAGAACCGGACCCCCAAGGGAACGGCTTTCGAAGCTTCTCCGCCTAGATTCTTGATGGTAGCTTTCACGTGGATGTTCTGAATCATCGAAGCAGAAGAATCCATCGAGGTAGTAAAACCAGTAATTTTCAAATCAGGAGGACCACTCACCACTTCTTGAGTCAGCTCGCCCTTACTAGGAGCAAAGTGAGCGTCGCCACTATACTCAGCAAGGATTTTGTAGCTACCTACCACGGCAAAAGTTGTGGTGAAGCTAGCCTTTCCATTGGACAATGAAACCGTTTTCTCTGGTTTGCCATCAATCTTGAAGGCAACACTACCCGTAGGAGTACCAGCAGCGGGCGGCTTAGGAGTGACCACAGCCGTAAACTTCACCGACTGACTCGGTGCAGACGGATTAGAAGTAGAGCTCAGAGAAGCAGCCACACTTAGGGCAGAGGCGAGCGGTTTGACTTTTGAGGAATCATCAGAAGCTGCTCCTAAACCAGCGGTTACTACCAAACCATCTAAACCGTAGTAAAGGGTCTTGGTTGTAGACTGACCAGGAGCAAGAGCTGCGGGATTCCAGTAGATTCCTGCTGCACTGTCGGTTAATTCCTTAGCAGGATCTACGACCACAGCCCAGGGATCCGCAAGCATTTGCGCTGTATTGGCCAAAACCAGCCGGTCGGGAAGAACTCCGTTATCCAAAAGAACCGCACGTGTTTTCAGGGTGTCAGGGTTGGAAAGACTAGAGGCTGTTTCCCATTGGGTAGGAACTGCAGACCCAGAGTATTCCTTTTCTGTGGTTACCTGAGTGCCATCTGGTAACTGGAAGGTAGTACCATCATTGCCAGCCAGTTGGGTGTCCAAAAGAATACGAACACCCACTTCATGAGCAGCAGGACCTTGGTTCAAAAGAGTATAAGAAACCTTCAAAAGGTCTGGATTCCCAGAGTTGCCATTCACGATGGAGAGAGATTGGGTAATGCGAACATCACCTGTGTCCCAACTACCTTCGTAGTTAGCACCATTTACACTTGGCACACCTACCGGTGCACCTAACTTTGGAGCTTTCTTACCAGCGTTTGAGTAATTTTTACCATCTATTTGAACGGTTACACCAGAAGACCACGGATTTGGGTGTCCGTGAAGCAGAGCAGCACCGTCCGGTACTCCACATGTGAAACTACCATTTTGTGCAACGGCTACCTCTAAATAGCTAGCAGTAGTACCTGGTACGGCACCATTGCTCGTGGCTGAGAGGAAGTTCACCACTTCTGGTGGAATGACACCACTATCTTTCTCACTACTGACGGCGGGCTCAGCACCGAGACACGACCCCGATGCACCAATTGCAAGTAAAAAAACATACAACCATTTCCTTTCCATACGCATGCCTACCTTTAAGATAAGTGACTAAAAACAGGAACTTGTCCAAAACGCATCGCACACTGGACACTCCCTACTCTCCAAGCTGCCAGTGTACAAAAGTGGACGAAAAATTACAAGTACAAAACTAGACCCTATACCCCAACTTAGCACATTATACTATATCGGTCAAAAGAGACTTTCCCTAAACGAGCGTTTAAGGCCTCCTAAAAGCCGCATGACTGGTGCTGCAATCCCAACAGACACGTCAAGTGTGTTGGTATTATGCCAGATGTGTTCTGCGTTAACATGGGCAGTCTCTTTCAAACGCCCAACCCACGGGGTGATATCGATATGTAAGTGTGTGAGTGTGTGCCGCATCTGGGCCCAAACCTCTATTGGACGCACAGTCCAACCATAAGTTTTTAATAACCACGAGACAGGGTCTTCTTCCGGTGGACAACTAGGAAAAATCCACAACCCACCCCAAATTCCTTTGGTTGGGCGTCGTTCAAGGAGGACTTCATTTTTTTGGTTGAGCAAAAGAATGAAGATCACTTTTTTGACCGGTAGTGTGCGTTGTGGACGAGATTCAGGAAAATCTAATACTTTTCCCAAAGCACAAGCCCGACAACTCTCTAGGAAAGGGCAACGAACACACTCTGGCTTACTACGAGTACAAAGCGTGGCTCCAAGATCCATGATAGCCTGAGTGTAGGCTGCTGTTTGCTCTTCTGGTGTGTGGCTTTCAGCTAAATCCCAAAGATACTGTTCTACCTTTGGTTCTCCAGGCCAACCTGCTGCTGCGTGGTAGCGAGTTAAAACTCGTTTGACATTCCCATCCAAGATAGGCTGACGAATACCATAGGCAAGCGTCAAAATAGCACCGGCGGTAGAGCGACCAATTCCTGGTAAAGTACGCAACACTTCCAGAGTCTTTGGAAATATCCCATCGTGATGTGCGACGATTTTCTGGGCAGCTCGGTGAAGATTTCTAGCACGAGCATAGTAACCAAGACCGCTCCAATGGGCTAGTACTTCATCAATGGATGCCTCCGCCAGATTTTGAACTTCTGGAAAACGAGTAATGAATCTCCCAAAATATGGTAATACGGTAATTACTCGGGTTTGCTGCAGCATTATCTCTGAAACCCACACTCGGTACGGTGTGGGGTTCTGTTGCCACGGCAAATCATGGCGACCGTGTTGAGCGTGCCAGGCTAATAGACGTTCTGCGAAATCTTTCGTATGCACTGTTTCGATTTAGAGACGGGGTTTGTTGCGCTTCTCTATCATCTGTTCAATGAGTGGAGTCAGAATGATCTCCATGGCCATGCCCATCTTTCCACCCGGAATTACCAGGTTATTTGGACGAGACATGAAAGAACCATGAATCATGGATAGCAGGTAAGGAAAATTCTGAGCTCTAAGATTTTGCCGATGAAAGCGAATGATGACCATGCTTTCGTCAGGAGTCGGAATATCTCGAGTGATAAAAGGGTTAGAGGTATCTACCAATGGTATACGCTGAAAATTCAGGTCAGTTCGAGAGAACTGCGGCGTAATGTAATGTACATAATCGTGCATACGACGCAAGATCGTATGAGTAACCGCTTCTGTAGAGTAACCACGTTCTGCAGTGTCTCGGTGGATTTTTTGAATCCACTCTAGGTTAACAATAGGCACAACACCCACTTTAAGGTCTACATGTCTGGCTACGTCGACCCCATCGGCTACCACTGCGCCATGCAGTCCTTCGTAAAACAACAAATCAGTACCTGGAGGGATATGCTTCCATTCGGTGAATTCCCCGGGTTTTTTTCCCCAAGGAGCGGCCTCTTCTGCATTGTGAAGATAGTACCGACGCACACAAGATCCAGTCTCGGCATACTCCTGAAATTGCCGTTCTAACTCCCCGAAAAGATTGGCTTCTGGACCGAAGTGGCTAAAGGTCTTACCTTCTCGCTCTGCCGTAGTGGTCATTTTTTTCATTTCCGCTCGATCATAGCGGTGGAAACTATCCCCTTCAATAATCAAAGGAGATAAGCTCATTCTCTGAAAAATGTGCTCAAAGGCACGTTTTACCGTAGTCGTGCCTGCACCAGAAGAACCGGTGACTGCAATGATCGGGTGCTGAATAGACATGAATCACTCCACGAGGGGTGCTAATCAATCAAACTTCAGACAATTGTTTCTGAAAAAACGGCAATGCGGTATAGTAGGGTCTAAACCTTAGTGTGTGCAATCTTGCTCTTGGTAATGTCCTTGTGGGATGTAAGACAACTGAACAGTACCTCTTTCGTAATAGCTTATGGCTGATCTGCCGTTTTTAGCTCCCATTTTAGAGACCCGCCGGCGTCCTTCTGCTGAACAGGCACCAGTAATATTTAAGGGCTCTTCGTTTACCCTCACGATTGCGCATGTTACTACTGGCGATTTAGATCGGATCACTCGAGAACTCACAGACAAAATCGCGCAGGCCCCGGCTTTTTTTCAAGATATTCCGTTAGTTCTGGACTTCCAATCACTGGAAAGTTCTTCTGTTGACTTGGATGCTTTGGTTAAGGTGTTTCGCACGCAGCGAATGAACCCGTTAGGAGTGCGAAATGCCACTCCTGAACAGCAGGCCACTGCACGAGCTCTTGGACTTAGTTTTTTTGCTACTAGTCGTCGCGAGGAAGCACGTCCGACGCCTCCTGTTGTCGAGCCTCGGGTAAAACCCCGCGTTTCGACACAACCTATCCGCTCCGGTCAGCAAGTTTATGCTCCAGGAGGAGATCTCGTACTTTTGGGAATGGTCAATTCGGGTGCGGAGGCTTTAGCAGATGGCTGCATTCACAGCTATGCCCCACTTCGAGGACGAGCTTTGGCAGGTATCAAGGGAGATAAAGAAGCACACATCTTCACTTATTGTTTGGAAGCAGAGTTACTTTCTATTGCTGGATCGTATCGAGTCATTGAAAATATACTGGATCTCCCCATAGAAGTTAGGGGTAAACCCGCACATATTTATCTCTCAAGTGATCGTATAATGATAGATCCTATTCACCTCTTTTGAAAATCATGCTCATGTTGGGGAAATTCATTGAGTAAAATCATTGTCGTCACCTCGGGCAAGGGTGGTGTCGGCAAGACCACCACGAGCGCTAGTTTTGCCGTCGGACTTGCTAGCCGAGGTCATAAAACTGTCGTCATCGATTTTGACATCGGGCTTCGCAACCTTGATTTAATCATGGGTTGTGAACGTCGCGTGATCTACGATTTTGTGAACGTAATCCACGGAGAAGCAAAACTTAGCCAAGCTCTCATTCGCGATAAACGAATTGAGAGGTTATATACCTTGCCTGCTTCCCAAACCAGAGACAAAGACGCTTTGACTCTGGATGGGGTTAGCCAAGTACTCCGGGATCTTCAGCAAGATTTAGGGTTTGAATACATTATTTGTGATTCTCCTGCTGGAATTGAACGAGGTGCCTTCATGGCACTTTATTTCTCGGATGAAGCCATTGTCGTGACTAATCCTGAGATCTCTTCTGTGAGGGATTCTGATCGGATCCTAGGAATTTTGACCGCGAGGTCAAGGCGCGCAGTGGAGGAGTTAGATCCTGTCATGCCCCATCTACTGATTACACGTTACAACTCGGATCGGGTCATGCAAGGAGAAATGATGAGTATGGAGGATATTAAGAGTATTTTGGGTATTCCCGTCATTGGTGTGATTCCAGAATCCGAATCTGTTCTCAATGCTTCCAACACGGGTACTCCAGTCATTTTAGATGAGAGAAGCAACGCAGCCACGGCCTACGCTGATATGGTAGATCGCTTCCTCGGTGACTCCCGTCCAATGCGCTTTGTCAATTTCGAGAAAAAGGGACTTCTCAAGCGTTTATTTACTCGGAGCGCATCGTGATGTCTTTATTGGATTACCTCCTAGGTCGTCGCAAACAAAATACTGCAGAGCTTGCTAAAGAGCGTTTACAGATTATCCTTGCCCACGAGCGCACCAATCGAAACGCACCGGATTATTTGCCTGAACTGCAAAGAGAACTTCTCCAAGTAGTTGCCAAATATATCCCTATTGACTTAAATGACATCCAAGTAAAACTAGAACGCCAAGGCAATTATGAAGTTTTGGAACTGAACATTCCTTTACCAGAAGATCTTCATGGGACTACGATCCGTGCCGTGACTCCCGCGCGACACCTTGCCCGATAGTCTTTAAAATTTGCATGCAAAATTCTGTCCTGCAGAATGATTATTGAAAAAATTACAGCATTGATGGCTGAGGACATGGCAGCAGTGGATGCCTTGATCCGAAGACGATTACACTCTGGGGTACCACTGATCGGAGAGCTAAGTGAGTATTTGATTTCAGGTGGTGGCAAACGTTTGCGTCCTCTACTGCTCTTACTGACTACTCGTGCTTTTAATTATTCTGGTCATCACCATTTTTCTTTGGCTGCAGTAGTAGAGTTTATTCATACTGCGACCTTATTGCATGACGATGTTGTAGATGGTTCTGATTTACGGAGAGGCAGGAAAACTGCCAACCACCTATGGGGAAACGAAGCTAGTGTTTTGGTAGGTGATTTTTTATATTCCAGATCTTTTCAAATGATGGTCGAAACGGGTAACGTTCGTGTCATGGAGATTTTGGCCGACGCAACAAATACCATTGCCGAAGGAGAGGTCATGCAGCTAGTGCACTGTCATGACCCAGATACCACAGAGGCTCGTTATTTAGAAGTAATCCGTTGCAAGACCGCTAAACTGTTTGAAGCCTCAGCCCAACTTGGTGCTGTCCTTTCAGGGTGTAACCCAAAAGAAGAGCAGGCAATGGCCAAGTATGGCGTGCATTTAGGGGCTGCTTTTCAGTTGATTGATGATGTTTTGGACTATAGTTCTTCTTCGGAAGAAATGGGTAAAAATGTGGGCGATGATTTAGAAGAAGGAAAACCTACTCTCCCACTGATTTATACATTGGCCCACGGCACTCCGGAACAAGCAGCAATAGTGCGAGGGTCTATTTTGACGGGAGGACGTGACCACCTCCCCATGGTCTTGAAAGCAATTGAAGCCAGTGGTGCGATTGGATACACTATTGAAGTTGCGGAAGCGGAATCCAAGAAAGCGTTGAATTCCCTTCCTTCTCTTCCGGATAACCCGTACTGTGATGCTCTCAAGGGATTAGCGGAGTTTGCAGTTCGTCGCCGTCGTTAATTTTCGGGGTATGGCTCAGCCTGGTAGAGCGCTGCCTTCGGGAGGCAGATGTCGGAGGTTCAAATCCTCTTACCCCGATTCCGCAAGAATGACGAGTCCCATCGCTTGAGCATAGAAGTCGAACAAATCACTCGACGTTTTGGTGCCTTTACTGCCCTCCGCGAGATCAGTCTAACCGTACCCACGGGGTCTTTAGTTGCTTTGCTAGGTCCTTCTGGATGCGGAAAGACCACGCTCTTACGCATCATCGCAGGTCTGGATAGACCGGATGCAGGTCGCATCTTGTTTCATGGTCAAGACACCTCTGCTCGGAAAGTGGGGGAACGGCAAGTCGGATTTGTTTTTCAACACTATGCCTTGTTTCGTCACATGACCGTATTTGAGAACGTAGCGTTTGGCCTGCGCGTTCGGCCACGGCGTGTACGTCCCAAAGAAGCTGAAATCCAAGAAAAAGTTGCCCAACTCTTAGAAATGGTTCAGATGGGAATGTTAGCCCATCGTTATCCCGACCAGCTATCAGGTGGCCAACGCCAGCGTTGTGCTTTGGCACGCGCTTTAGCTGTCGAGCCACAAGTGTTATTGTTGGATGAGCCATTTGGTGCCCTAGATGCCAAAGTTCGTCGTGAGTTGCGCCGTTGGTTACGTAAACTCCATGATGAATTGCATGTCACTAGCGTGTTCGTTACCCATGACCAAGAAGAAGCCTTAGAAGTAGCAGATCAGATTGTGGTCATGAATGCAGGTCGCGTAGAACAAATTGGTTCACCTAGTGAGGTTTACGACTCTCCTGCAAGTCCATTCATTTATCATTTTCTTGGCAGTGTGAATTTATTTCATGGCCGGATTCAGGGGGGGCGTATCCAAATTGGTAGCATTGACCTAGAAGCACCAGAACACAGCGGAGCTCCTGATTCTCCAGCCGTGGCTTATGCCAGACCGCATGATTTAGATATCCAACGTAACTGGAGCCAAAGTGCTTTGGCTGGTGTGGTGTGCCACGTGGTGCCATTAGGTTCAGTAGTTCGTTTTGAACTGATGCTTAGCGAAGAGATGCGTCTCATTGAAGTAGAACTGAGTCGCGATCGGTACGAAGAGTTGGCAATACAAGAGGGTGAAGAAGTCTACGTCACCCCGAAACGAATGCGTATCTTCCGTGTAGAGCCAAGTGTGCAGGAAAACCTGCCCAAGGCTTCTTGATCCATGTCTTTCGAATTGATTGGGGCTATTGGAATCACCATGCTGGTCGGGTTGACCAGTTTACTCGGTCTTGGTTCCATTGAAACCGGAAACGTTGGTGTTGAAAAACGCTTTGGCGTGGTGTCGATGCAAGCCCTAGAACCGGGGTTGTACATGGTGCCGCTCTCTTCCGTAAAAGAATTTTCTGCTAAAGAAATCGCAATCAAGATTGATGGTCTCCGACCGAAAGCTTCTGACAACCTTTTTATTCGTGAATTAGACCTCACTGTTTACTACCGAGTGGTTGGAAGTTTGATCCCGACCGTTGAAACGAAGTACGCAGGTCAGAGCATCCCACTGGAAGATTCTGTTTGGGCACCTGCTTATTCTCTCGTGGAAACATTGGCGCGGAACGCCGCTTACCAAGAGATTGCCAAGTTACCTTCTCTAGTGGTACATCAACAGCGTGAGCTGATCGCAGAGCATATCCGTCGGATGTTACAAAGCGAACTGGACGCAAACGACAAAAATACGTTCGTGGTTAGTCGGGTTGTAATCCGAACAGTCATCACCGACCCTGCGATTGAAGCCTCTATTCAACAAGCAGTGGCCAATCAGAAGCATTTAGAAGCCATGGAATTGCAGGTCAAGATTGCAGAACAGGAAGCAGAGGTTCGTTTAAGAGAAGCAAAAGGGATTGCAAAATCGAACGAGGCTATTAACAATACTCTGACGCCCGCCTACCTTCAGCATGAAGCCAATCAGGCGTTAATGGAGTTTGCCAGAAAGGGGGGTACTGCTACCGTGGTGATCCCTTCTTCCATGAATGCAGCTCCACTGATCAGCATCCCCTCCCAACCAAAATAAAGGAGATAAAAATGCGCTTTTGGATGATGTTTTCCATCTTGTTTTTGCCCACGGCCATGGCATTAGGCAATGAAATTTATGTCTCCGAGGACACTGCCAGTTTTTTTGAGGAATATCCAGCGGAACTAGTGGCCATGCTAGAAAGCACTGGGCAAGCACGTGACTTGTTTCGCCCCGTTCCCTACAAAAGTAGTTTTCAAAAACTTTCTGTGCCGCAGATGGCTTCTCTGACCGGAGGTGCTCTTCTGGGAATGGCACTTTTTCGGCGTGTCTTTGTTCAAGCCATGCGGTTAGATAGTGCTCCCTTTACCTTGATTGGTGTGATTGTTGGAAGTGCAATGGGAGGACAGTGGTGCAACAGCGGTTTCTGGCCTTGTTAACAATTAGCGCGTCTAAAATGGGCAAATCGGCTCGATTTTTCGGGATATAACTTAGTGCCATTGCCCATTTTTGCCATTGTTGGCCACCCCAACGTAGGGAAATCCACCTTGTTCAATGCATTAACCCAAGGTCGGGATGCATTGGTTGCGGATTTTCCTGGTTTAACGCGAGATCGGCAATATGGTCTCGCTAAAATTGGAGATCGTTCTTTTCGAATCATTGATACTGGCGGCTTCACAACAGAACGCGAAGGTGTTTTAGCCCTCATGGCTTCTCAAGCGCGTTTGGCAATGCAAGAAGCTGATGCAGTTCTTTTCCTAGTAGACGGAAGAGCAGGAATCACACCCGTAGATGAGGAAATTGCAGAACTTTTGCGACGTGTTCGCAAGCCAGTATTTTTAGTCGTCAACAAAGTAGAAGGGATTGACGAAGTATTGGCCACTGCGGATTTCTTGAAACTGGGATTTTCCAAGGTAGCTTCCATTTCTGCTACTCGGAAACAGGGAGTTCGTTCCTTAATGGAACAAGTATTGGCCACACAGCTGTTGGCTCCTTCAGATGAAGAGAACGCCGAAGACCGTCCACGTCCTTGGGTGGCTATCATAGGTAAACCCAACGTAGGAAAGTCGACTCTAATTAATCGAATCGTCGGGGAAGATCGGCTGTTAGCTTCGGATCAACCCGGCACCACCCGAGATAGTATTCACGTTCCTTTTTCCAGAAAAGATCATCGATATACCTTGATTGACACCGCAGGCATTCGGCGGCGTGGTCGAGTCACTGAGACCATCGAAAAGTTTAGCGTGGTCAAAACTCTTCAGAGCATCGATGAAGCATCCGTGGTCGTTTTGGTCATGGATGCCCAGCAAGGAATTGCAGACCAAGACGCCAACTTGGCAGGCATCGTTTTAGAAGCGGGTCGTGGGTTGGTCGTCGCGGTCAACAAATGGGACACCTTAGATACTTCCGAACGAGATGCCGTCAAACTAGAAGTGGAACGTCGTTTTCCTTTTTTACTGTTCGTGCCTTTTCAATACATTTCTGCATTAAACGGGAGTGGTTTGACGGGACTTTTGAACTCAGTAGACCGTGTGCATGCCAAAGCAGAGACAAAGATCTCTACCCCTGTGGCCACGCGTATTTTGCAGGAGACGGTGACTGCTTATCCACCCCCCATGGTGCATGGTAGAAGGATTAAGTTGCGTTTCGCTCACCAGGGTGGCCGTAATCCTACACGTATCATCATCCATGGCACGCAAGCAGAAGCCACGCCCGAAAGCTATCGTCGATATCTCGCTAACGCATACCGAAAAGCATTGGATCTCATTGGAGTCCCGCTGGTAATAGAATTCAAGGGTACAGTCAATCCGTATGTGTCCCGTTCTGCTCATTAAAAACAATTTTCTAAATCAGGTATTTCTGATGGCTCAGTACATTTACACCATGAATCGTGTGGGTAAAATAGTCCCACCTAATCGCGAAATCTTAAAAGACATTTCTTTGTCTTTTTTTCCGGGAGCCAAAATTGGGGTATTAGGGCTGAACGGCTCCGGAAAATCTACGCTACTTCGCATCATGGCAGGGCTGGATACTGAGATTCTTGGTGAGGCTCGTCCTCAACCCGGTATCCGTATCGGTTACTTACCTCAGGAACCCCAATTAGACGCCACTTTAGATGTTCGTGGAAACGTAGAAGCAGGAGTAGCTGAAATTAAGGGGCTACTCGATCGGTTTAACGCAATTACTACCGCTTTCGAAGACCCTGAAGCAGATTTTGAAAAACTGTTAGCAGAACAAGCTACTTTGCAAGATGCTATTGAAGCAGCAGGTGCTTGGGAGTTGGAAAGAAAATTAGAGATTGCCGCAGATGCCTTGCGTTTGCCTCCTTGGGATGCAGATGTCACGAAACTTTCTGGAGGAGAAAGGCGTCGTGTGGCTTTGTGCCGACTCTTGCTCTCTGCGCCAGATATGCTTTTACTAGACGAACCTACGAACCACCTAGATGCTGAGAGTGTAGCTTGGCTCGAGCGTTTCTTGCAGGAGTATCCAAGTACGGTCATTGCTGTGACCCACGATCGTTACTTCTTGGACAATGTTGCGGGGTGGATCTTAGAGCTTGATCGAGGTCGTGGCATTCCTTGGCAAGGCAACTACTCTTCTTGGCTAGAGCAAAAAGAAAAACGTCTGGCCATGGAAGAAAAACAGGAGAGTGCTCGCCAAAAAGCCATTAAAGCTGAGCTTTCTTGGGTTCGCGCCAACCAAAAGGGACGTCAGGCTAAAAGCAAAGCCCGTCTTGCACGTTTTGAAGAATTATCCTCGCAGGACTACCAACGTCGCAATGAAACGAAGGAAATTTACATTCCGCCTGGCCCACGCCTCGGCGATTTAGTAATCGAAGCAAAAGAAATATCTAAAGGTTTTGCAAATTCCGCTCTAATCGAAAATGCAACTTTCCGAGTGCCTCCTGGTGCCATTGTTGGCATCATTGGCCCGAATGGCGCAGGAAAAACCACATTGTTCCGAATGTTGGTAGGCCAAGAAAAACCAGATGTAGGCCAGTTGAGACTAGGAGAGACTGTTGAGGTGGCCTACGTAGATCAGAGCCGAGATACGCTGGACGGTACAAAAACAGTCTGGCAAGAGATTTCGGGTGGCCTAGACATGATTACTGTTGGAAGGTATGAAACACCTTCACGTGCTTATTTGGGACACTTTAATTTCAAGGGTTCTGATCAACAAAAGTTGGTAAAGGATCTTTCCGGGGGAGAGCGCAATCGGTTGCACCTTGCCAAAGTCTTGAAATGTGGCGGAAATGTTCTACTCCTCGATGAGCCCACCAATGATTTAGATGTGGAGACTCTACGTGCTTTGGAAGAGGCCATTTTAGATTTTCCGGGTTGCGTTTTGATTATTTCACACGATCGGTGGTTCTTAGATCGAGTAACAACGCACACCCTTGCCTTTGAAGGTGATAGCCGACTGACCTGGTTCGAGGGAAGTTTTACTGATTACGAAAACGATCGACATCGCAGGCTCGGCAGTGATGCAGATCAACCCCATCGCATTGCTTATAAACGGCTCTCTCGCTAAATGAATAACCACCCCGCTCCTGAGGGGCACCCTTCTTTTACTAAGGAAACTTATGAATTTAGAGCTTTTTACAAACGTAGATTTACCAGAAAAAGTTCGTCTTGCAGCTTTTTCACAAGCTATGGCTGCATCCCGGAGTCACGAAGAGAATCTTTACTTGGTTGAAAAGGCTCTTATAACTGCCGGTCAGAGTTATTTGAAAAACACAGGTTTTTCTGCTGCTGTGGTATTGCTTATTTTGCAACGTTTTCCGACACAGCCAGACGCTATTACCCTACTCGAAATGTGTAAACGGATGCCCAGAAAGGAAGATAGTTACTTTCATGTGGTACCACCAGAAGAATATACAACACTTTTGGAACAGAATCATTATCACCTTGAAAAAATTAAGGAAATTGCAACTCGGAATAATGAATTGCTTGAGGGAAATTGTTTTTATATGCATAACACTTGGAGACAAGTGCCTCTGTTAATGTATAAACAATTGAATCTCTTCTCTTTAGCGCGGGGGCGTCGTCGTATTTTAGAAATCGGTTTCAATGCCGGGCATTCTTGCCTAGTTAGGGATTGCTAAACAAGCATAGGTAACAAAATATCTTTCTGAAATAGTAGGAGGGT
>CAUYTX010000425.1:0-15400 GCA_963575665.1 Gammaproteobacteria bacterium
CAGAAGCGTTATTTGGAGAAGAGTTAATGGACTATGGTAGAAACTGTGGTTATGATCCTAAATCTATGTCTGCAAACACTCTAAGCATGGAGGTTATTAAATTTGCCGAAAAGAATCCTGATAAGTTTATGGAAATTCATAATAGTGATACTCGTATTGAGTTAACTGTATTGAATAGAGGTTTACAAATGGGAGTTTTAAATCAGCATTTAGAGAATGGAATTAATTATAACGGATTGACGTTAGGATTTAATATTCCGGAAGCTTTAAAATATTTAAAGGACCATCCTGCTACATTAACATCTATTGATGCTTTATCTAAACAAACTGATATTGGAAGCGATATTTCAATGGAGGTTAAGCCTAGAGTAAGTTTAGACAGCGAAGAAGCTTCTTTAATGATTGCTAAGTTACAAAAAGAATTAGCGACAAAAGAGAGAGCTTTGTTAGCCGCTACTGAGAAGGCGTTAGAATTACAAGCTAGTGCTGATATTGGAAGTATTGATAGTGAGTTCGCTGAATTGTTGGCAGAGGCTAAACAATTAGATATAAAAGGCGCTCACATGATTAAAGATAAGGTCAAGCTGAAACAAAAGATAGCTGATAAAAAAGCTTTAACTAAAAACTAATAATAAAATGAGAGCTAATAACTCTCATTTTTTTTTATATTTGTTTAAAATAAAACAGAATGCCAAACGCAATACAAACTTTAAACCAGGTAAATTTTTATAATGACGTAACTCGTAATGCGAGATTTACTTACGCAGAGGTTACAATAGCAGTAAATGACGCTATTCAATATTTTATAGACGAACAAGTGGGAGACCCATTTCAAAGAAGTGTTCAAAGTTTACAGTTTATTCAAACAATAAGAGAAAATTTACAACCATTAATTAAAACAGCCACAATAGTTCCAACTAACGGTACAGTAATTACTAATAGATATTATTCTACTACACCTAGTTCTTTAACTAGTCCAACTGATTATTATACGTTTTTATATTTAAGTTGTTTAATTGATGGTTATACAGAATACTCTCGTCCAACAAATTTTAATGAGAAAGGACCGTTATTTACAGATAGTTTTAAACATCCAACAAATGCAAAACATTATTTCAATGAGACTAGTACGGGTATTGTTATTTACAGAGGAGTTGGCGGCACGTTTACTTCTGCTACTTTAGATTATATAAAGTTTCCAAATACTTTTTCTATTGGCACAGAAGCTAATTTAATTAGTTCTGGAGCAGGTGTTTTAACTAACGGAGCTTCTTATATAGCAACAGAAATTAGTGTTCATAACCACAGTTTCTACCATAGTCCATTAACTCTTCTCCAAATAACGCTTCTGCAATATCAACAGCTTTACGTTTAACTCTTCTTTCTAAGTTAAATACTTCAGCTTCTCTCTCCTTATCAACCGCCTTATAAGCTGCTTTAGTGCCTTGGTTGTAGTTTGGAGAGTCAACAAAGAAATGTGACCTTTTAATTACAGCCCATCTCATTGCGTTTGCAGGAATAGATAAATCTAATACCTCTCCTTCAATAACGTTGATTTTCTGCCAAATAATGTTTTTTGTTTTTGAGTCAATACCTAATGGTATTCCAACTAATACATCAAATTCTTTATCTCTTATTACTCTAAAAGAAATATTGTTTTGATGTCTGTGTCGGTTTGAAGTCTTTAGTGGCTCCAATTCTACGATGCCGAATCTAGGGCAAAGTACTTCGTTCTCAAGATTTAAAATTCGATGTTCAACTCCGTGACCATCTTTTAAAAGTTTGTAATGTACGCCTTCAACGGCTTTTGTACTTGTTTGATTTTTTTTGTCAAGGTTAAATAATAAACTCATTTTGTTTGTTTTTTAAAGTAGGGAAGAGATAGACCTCCTCCCTACTGATTAATTAATTGTAAAAATTAAGAAGGGTAAATGATACCGCAAGTTTTTGTGTTATAAACACATAACAAATCTTGTTTAAGGATTGCGAATGTCATTGCATCTTCTTGTGAAATTGAAGTCTCGCTAGTTCCAGTCATACCGTTAAGTTTAGCTTGAACCATTGAACGATTTACTCCGTTAGCTGCCTTGTGTAAAATCTCAAGGTTTTTGTTAGCCCCTTCGCCTAAGTTCATAATGAAATAAGTGTTAGATAAAATCAACTCACCATTTGCATTACGCTCAGTAAACGCTAATTGGTCATCAAACATTGGATGCTTAACAACAATCAGTGAGTTACCATTCATATTGTACTTAGTAAAGTTGTAACCAACTTGCACTGCAGCTCCACCAGCTTTACCGTCTTGAGTAATCGTGTCCATAAATTGGATGTTTTGATTACCAGCAAGATTAACCGCTTCTGTTTGGAAGTTTTTGTAACCATAAGTTCCTGTAACAGCAACCCAAGTTAAACCACTAATTCCATCAGATTGAGTCTCTAAAGTAGTCATCATGTCGCTAAAGTCATCAATAGTTACATTACCTGTAACACCACTACCATAAGCAACATTACCACCTGCAACTTGCTCCTCAAATCCATCACCTGCGATAATAGGTAAACCTGTCTCAGGGTCAGTTAAACGAGATGTAGCACGTAATGAACCGTCTGCATTTTTCATTGTAGAAACACCAAACCATTTGTTACGCTCATTCTTAATAACGAATTTAGCGTTAGTTTGACTGATTTCTTCATACATCCAACCATTAGCTTCTTTACCTGTAGTTGAAGTGTACTTGTACCATAATACAGAACTAGCTGCATCACCAGAAATAGATACTGATTCACGCTGAATAGTCATGTGGTTAATGAACATATCAGGGAACTTAGAGTAACCATATCCTTTTAAAGATTTCTCACCAGCGCTTGTGTACATAGGGAAACAAGTTTTACTTCCTGTTTGTCCTGCAACGTGAGTAGCATAAACGAATAAATCACCACTTGGAGATTGGAAGTCGTAGATAAATCCACTTGACTCATTACCTCTAGGTTGACTCATTACTGTTGCAACGAAACGTCCACCGTTAAATACGCAAGCCTCACCTTTGTTAAGGTTACGGTCTAACATACGTAAAGTAAACGAACCATCAGCGCCAGTAGCACCAATTTGTCCCGAAATAACAGAAGCTCTTTCGATACGTCCCATGATACGGAATTGGTAAGCATTGTTTCCAATACCTTTACCTTTAGTATCAACATTAGGTATTTTTGTTTTCTCATCATTGTTAATACCGTATGGAGTAACAACTCCTGATACTAATAATGTAGTCAAAGCACGACGATTTGCATATTCTAGCATCTCGCGAATCTCTGGGTATTGTGCTTGATTTGAAATCAAGTCATTCTGAGTGGTACAAGTTTCGCTGAAACCACCAGTTGTAATTGCAATTCTACCTCTATTTGAAGCCATTTTTTTAAGTTTTTTAAGTTATAAATTTTATTTATGACTTAAGCTCTTCTAATGCTCCCCAAGGGTTATCGTTTGGTTGTTTAGTTGTGTCAACCTTTTTTCCTGCTGAACTAATCACAGGAGGCACATTTAAAAGTTTACTAGTTTCTTTTTTCTTAGCGTCAGCGGAAGCTTTGTTCCGGATATGCTGAGCAAATTTATCACCTAGCTCCTTTTGTAATATAAATTCAGCTTTAGCTGTTGCTACATTAAGGTCATTATCGTACAAACCATTGTTGTATTTCTTAATTAGCGCTTGCTTTAACTCTGTAGAAAGCGGAACTCCCAAAAATGCTGAAGCTTTGTTCAGTGCATCTGTTACTTGAGTACGTTCCATTTCCTTCTGCTTTAAAGCTACGCTTCCTCTTTGCTGCTCAAACTGCTGAATTGTATTATTTCTATTTTCTATTATTTGTTTTTTCTCTCTATTAAGTAATATTCTGATTTCGTCAGCTTCCAACTTTAACTTATTAGGATCCTCAATTAAAGACTCCATTTTGTTGTCTATAATCTCTTCAGTTAAGTCTCCCATTGCCTCAAAATTCTTACGAACAATCTCAGCGTCTCCTAATCCTAAATAACCGTCAATCTCTCTTGTTGGAGCAAATACTTGCTCTTCTGACCACCCTTGCTCTAATAATTTTAAAGCTGTGGCAGTTTCGGGTTTTAGGCTATCATAGATGTTGTCCATTGTTAATTGCTGAACTTTCTCTAATTCAGATCGTGGAACAAAATTATCTTTAAAAGCCTCAAAAGACTCTTCTGTAATTTCACCACCCAATTCTTTAGCTAAAGCTCTAAATGTTCCATTCTCATAATCCTGTGGAACATTCGCGATGTCTTCAACCTTAAATTCAATCAAAGGCTTATCTTCCTCTAATTTTAGTTTAGCAGCTTCCACATCTTCTTTTGTGGCAGTATCAGCTAAACCTAATTCTTTTGCTTCTTTAAGTAGGGCTTCCGCTTCTGTTTTAACTTCCTCATTTGTTTCCTCCTTTACCTCTTCTTTAACATCTAAGTTAATTTCTTCGGGTTTAGTTGTCTCTAATGAATCTGTTGTTTCTGCTACTTCTTTTGTTTCTGGAGCTTTTTCTTCGTGTATAACTACATCTTGAAGTTCTTTAAGCGCGCCCCAGTCTGCTGTAACACTTCCCGTGTTAGCCGTTTCGGCTGCAGTTGTTTCAATATTTGGCATACTTCTTAGATTTATTTAGCGTAAATATACAACCTTATTTAGAATGATTGTAAATAGAGATGTAACTATTTGAAGAATAGTTATTAACAATAAAAAATCCCACTATTACATGGGATTCTTATTAGGACTTCACTGAGCTATTAACCTTCAATTTATTCCTTATTGTATAACTTGGTAAAACCACGAATATGTAGAAGATGCTGTTAATGCTACTGTGTTTGTGCTTACAACAAATACTGATGCTGTTATAGACGATGCTGGAACGTAAACATTACTCCCTGTTATTAGGTTTGCTGCCGCTGCGTTTGCGGGAGTTAAAACTACATTAGGTATAGCTCCGTAAGGAGAGTTAAATGTAATTGTAGCTAAAGTAGCGGATGTTCCTAATGCTGCTGTTCCTGTTACTACTCCAATAATCCCGCTTAAATCAGTTCCTCTGGTTATACTAACTACTGTTCCTGCTCCTGTTCCTAATCCACTACCTAAAGCTAATGTTGGACTTGTTGTATTTCCTACTATGTGAGGTATATACGTATTAGCGTTTAAATATAATCTTTGATTAGCTTTTGTTGCGTTTTGATAACCATAAATAATAGACAGCGTAGAGTCATTTGCTAACGTACTTCTATTAATACTATTAATAAACAGCCTCGTTGGTAAAGTGGTATTATAAGCGCCTGCATAATAACCTAACCCAATATTCGCACTACCACTTGTCGCACCTGTTAGCGCTAAATACCCTAATGCTGTATTACCTAATCCTGAAGTCCCTAATAAACTTTGATAACCTATAGCTACATTACTTCCACTTGTCGCTGTTTGCATAGATAAATTACCAAGGGCTACGTTATAACTTCCCGTAACGCATCCTGCCATAGCTTGATTCCCTACTGCTGTATTATACCATCCGCCTGTATTATTCAACATAGACAAAGCTCCTAACGCGGTGTTATAGCTGCCTAATAAATTAGCGTGTAATGAACCATTACCTAAACCTGTGTTTTGGTCACCGTTACTCACATCTAAACATAAACGGCCTATAGCGGTATTATAACCTCCTAGTGTGTTTGTTTTTAAAGCTTGATAACCAAAAGCTACATTTCCCGCAGCGTTTGTGTTTGTTTTTAAAGCTTCAAATCCAAATCCCGTACTCGCATTATCAGTATTAAATCTACCAGCCCTATACCCCCAAAAAGTATTTCCAATGGTATCAATTATCCCTGATTGAACATTATTAATTTTAATATTTAGCGGTTTATTATCTGTACTACCTAAAAAAGTAGTTGTGTTTCCGAACACGGACTGCAATTGATTATACTTAATTTTCGTTTGTCCATTACTCACTATAGTAAGTAAAATTAACCCTATTGTTATTATTTTTTTCATTGTTTATTTATTTTAATATTTATAAGATACCGTTACTGAATCAGCCACCAATGCAACTAAAAACGTTATAGTCGCTCCCGAAACTGTATAATCCACTGTTAAAGTCAATCTCTGACCATTTAAAAACACTCCGTAGATAAACGTTGGCGTTTGTGTTAAAACCATTGTCGTTCCAGTTATAGTTTGAGTGTCTTCTTTATTGCTACCAACTCCCGAAGAGCTTGTTAACTGTCTATAAGTTACTACATCATCAGGCTCAAAACCTGGCATTACATTCTTTATTCTACCTCTTTTGATTTTTATTAAATCATCATTTTTTTGTAAAAAACTCATTTTGTTTATGTTTTAGTTATTGTATTTCTTGATTATTAATTGCTTCACTACTTGATTTAAAATTCTGTTTCACTATGTCTCCCTTAATTATAGATTGATTTACTCTTATATCAGCATCAGCTTGAGCATCTATTTCCTGTAATTTCGCTGCTTGTCTATCCTCTCTATCAGCATTAGCTATCTCTATTTGAGTTTGCATTTTTTGTTGATTCATCATCTCAGCAGATTGCTGTCCCGATTCCTGAGAAGCTTGCATAATCTTTTGCATTTCCGCCCATGAATTTTCTAAGAAAGCTCTCTTTTGCGATACCGTCTCTGCCAATAATACATTAAGTGCGTCCATAGGCCGTATTTCCTTGGCATTTAAAGATACTTGCATCATTTGTTCAATCTTTTGACTTACTTCCAAATACCTGCTACCATCTTCAATATAAACCCCGTAATCTCTATATCCTATGTCTTGAGTAACTTGTAAAAACTTAAATTTCTCCGAACCTAAAATCTGCTCGCCCTTCTCCAACTTATAAAACGCCCAACTTACAGCCGAACTTTGTACAATACCCAACATCACCCTTTGAACAAACCCCGAAAACCCATAAAATAAAGATTCTGTAATAGTCCTAGAATTACTTATATCAGATTGCTGCGCTGTTGCTGTTGAACTTGCTGCAGTTTGTCCCATTCTATTCTCATTAATACCCGTAATCTGATTTAACTCATTTCTTATATCCTGCTTCATCTGCAACAAATATTGAAACGAATCACTTAATCCTAAATCAAATTGCTTAAACATATTCGCTAAATCAACATTCCTAGTCCCCACTCTGCTTGCTTCAGCCGAATCATAATCTAGTAATTGGTCATTCAACATTCTATATGCCACATCTTCTAACTTCTGACCTTTACCTAACCCTGCTCTGTCAATAGTTAAAATACGCCCTTTCATCCTTGCAAATTCTTTTAATATCTGATACATACATATATCGTAAATATTATCAAAATTCTCAATTATTTGTTGCAATGGCACCGAAACACCACTCACTCTTCCATGAATATACCCGTAATAAGAACTACTTAAAATATAACCAGGATTATCAACTCCTCTTTTTTGGAAGAATGTTCGACGCATATTCACATCAATAACACCCCCAATTCTAGTAGCCTCATATTCCTCTTCTTTATATTTAGTTTCAATTACATACAACCCCGCTTCCACGTTCTTATTGTGCATCTCAATATTAGCCTCGTATTTATCTACATCTAACTGAAAAGTTAATGTATCTTCACTTGGGTCTAACATTAATTGACTTGCTGTCTTTGGAACTATTTTATAATACTCTGGAGTGACAGACTTCCACTCAATATGAATAACATCGCAAAGCAATTCTCCGCCAACAATATTCATATAACCTCTACCTATTCCGTTAATCCCTGTATAAACATCAGGATTACCTCTAGCGTTATTTAATAAATCTCTTTGGTCCTTAGTAAGCGTGTATCTTTTTAATATCTCGTGTACAGATAAAGCTTGTCTACATCCCATAATAGGACTCTTCTCTAAATAATCGTCCCCTTCAATCTCTTCGTAAATGCCATCTCTAGGGTCAATATTATGTGCCTCAATATCACCAGTTTCGTTTCTCTCTGTCTTCCAATAACACCTTGCTGATATTTCAACATTTATAAACGCTTGTCCTAATTTTCTTTTTACATCTAAATCTTTTACTTGGTTATCAAGTATAATTTGCATTACGTCTTCACACTTGTCTTTAAATGACATCTTCTGCCAAATAGGATCATCATCTCCGCTTGGAATTGGCGCACCCTCCATTATATCTACCCCTGCTTTATCTTTTATCTCCGTAATCTCTTCTTTAGCTATTTGCGCGCCCATCATAGTATCATAATTTCGCATCTTCTCACTCATAGCTTCTCTATTGATTGTAGTTACAGTAGCTTGTAACGGCCTCTTCAACCACTCACCTTGTAATAAATCAATTTTAGTTCTACCTAGTCTATAAGAAATATACCTAGACTTATTTTGCTGCCCGTAAGATTTTTCTAGCCACGCAATCGAAGCTGCGGGCTTAATACCATTGTACCCGTCAAACCAACGGTTCATTCTATCTCTTAAATCATTATTGTAAACTAATACGGATTCAGCGTATGACAAATGCCTCCTCATCCAGTCTTCATTCTTGTCTTTTTGCGGAATATCTTCGCGAGGGTATGTACTAGTTGCCATTTAATCGAATTAGTTTAGCCAAAAATAAACAATTATTTTAAATAATCACAAACAAGTTTTACAAACCAAAAACATCTTTAAATAATTGACCGTCAGCTTCAGGTGATAAGAGTCCTCCATTGTTACTGCCGCCTTTAAGAATTAAGCCTCCCTTACCATCATCCACAAATTTTGGTAAGTCAAACCTATTGTTAATAATATTTTCTTCCTCATCCCTTGGTTTAAAGTCACAACTTATATCCTGCATTAAAGCTATTCCATAAGCATCAGCTAAGTCATTATCACTCCCTCTAGCCACCTCATCGTAATTACCTATCTGTTCTAATAACTCAGGAAACCAAATATCTTCACAGTGGTCTAATACGTGAGCTTGCATTACGCCAACCATTCTAGGTCTGCTATAATCCGTTAATCTTACCCACTTCTCATGCGATTGCTCACTTGCTTCGCTCTCAAACTTCTTAGGTCTGTCTGCTAAATAATTATAACATCCATGCTGCTCAAAATGCTTCATAATTGTATCAGAAGCAACGTCACCTAATACATTACCTAACATACCATAGTGAACTGAAAGCATAATACACATCTCATAGAATATTTCTTTACGTTTAGGTCTGCAACAGATTGCCGCCACCGGTATTTTAGTCTGTCTGTCCAATACTAACATACCTCCCAGCGATTTAGATGTTTTACTCTCATCAATATTGTAACTATCTATACCCGCACAAAATCTATTAGTGAAATTTGGCTTTGGTTCACCACCATCTAACATCCAAACGCATACATTTTGATCGTCCGTTGGTTTTAATGCAATTCTATTCACTGATAAAGGCATTTTAATCATTCCTTTATCGTCTTTTACCCATTCTAATCTGTACTTAGTGTACTTAGGATGAGTTTGCATCATTATTTTTTCATTTTGGTCTCTTAATTTCTCAGAATCAAAATTATTTACAACCGTTTTAGCAAAAATCTCCTGCTCATTAATAGGATTATTCTGTAAATACTCATAATAATCTTTTTTATTCGCGTTCTTAATTAATTTCTCTCTGTTTTTTAAAATATCTTTTAAAGAAGCTTCTACATCTTCAACGCCAACCAATTGATACGGTTTATGAGTTTTGTATAATACAGAATCAGCAGGCAAAGTCTTTTTCATTCCTGTTGCGCCACCATACATATAAAATCTTTGTGCAGGAATAAGGAATCTGATAAAATTATTTGCCTCGCAGAAATTTTCCTTCTCATTCTTTAACCAAGCCTTCTTAAAATCCTTACTCCCCTTGTCCATATTACCACCGGTACCATAACAAAAAGCACTTCCTACTTGATTACCATTACCGTCTCCTAAAGCATCTTTTGTGCCACTCCAAAACTCTAAAAACTTCTCCGTTTCACCAATCTCCTCTACAATAATATCATTATAGTAATTACCCTTAAATCCACTTGCGTCCGTATGAACTGTCTTAGAGTAAATAGTATTCATTGTACCCATATCTACAAAGGCTCCCTGCTCATTCTTTTGAGAATAACCCGCTATAATCTCATCATCATTATTCAGCAATGGATTAGTGTATAACTCTGGTGGTAAATTCATCCACCCGTATCTTAACTTAGTTAAAAAGTCATCAACGAAATCTTTTTTACCCGAAGCAACACCCGCTTTATAAGTGTACATAAATCTCCACCCATAATCAATTACCATCTTATGAGTAGCCTCTGAAATACCCTTACGACGAGCTTTAGGTATCATTAAATTTTTACCATTACTCTTACAGTAATCAATTAAATACGCCAACTCTAAATGTAAGTCATCATTATCAGGATTAATATTACCACCAACAGTTCCTATTACAGAATAATTCATATAGTAATAATATCTACCAGGAATCCATAATCCACCCGTCTGATAGCCATTGTGTATATAATGCAATTGCTCTTCCCAAAATTTCTCCCAAGCAACAGTACCAATTACTTTTTTATCTCTTCTGCTATCGGCCTCTTTAGGTATTCCATTTACAACAATAGGATTTGTTAGATAGCCTTTCCCCTTGTAATATGGTGGCCTTAATATTATTCCGTCACTCATTATGGAAGTTTTTTACCTATTATAGTTTCGTAATATTTTCTATTAGACATTATTTTTTCTAAGAAGCTTTTTACTCTACCTCCTTTTAAAACACCTTCATCTAATATCTTTTCATTCACTTCCATTTGCATACTATTAATACGCTTCTGTAATGAATCAATTGCTTCGTCTAGTTTCTTTACTGCCGCAGGATTATCTTCACCTTCTAGTTTACTTAAAAAGTCATCAATCTTTCTTTCGTACCCGCGTATAACTTCAATCTTTCTGTTATACTGTAAAGAAATATAATCTTCAATAGCGTGAAGAATATGCTGCTCTTCTACTAACTCCGTTTCATTATCTCCGAATGCGTGCCATATAGCTTTACGCTTCCTTTCATGTTCAGGATATTGCTTATAGATAGAACTATAATCAGCGTATAAAATAACGTACAGTAATTCTTTTTCATTCAACACTTTTAGTGAAGGGCAAAGTTTTATTACCTCCGGATGGAGTACACAATTATTTTTTTCGTCAATATAGAAAAGATAGCTCATTCTTTACTAACGGTCTGCGTATTGCCGTCCTCCAATTCTTTATACTCCTCTATTTTACATTTCATGTTTCCTCCTTCGTAATGCTCTCTTAAATATTTCCATTTACAACCAACAGGGTGCGAGTCATCACTACACCATATCAATTGTCCCTTTCTTATCGTTACTCTAAACGGAGTAAAGTACTCAGACTTTATCTCATAAGTTATATCTAAATTATCTTTCATAAATACTATATAATCCTTTTATTTTTAAGTTCATTTATGGTGCAATTATTACAAATTTGACCAGACTGCCACCCGAAAACTAATTGACCGCAACCCCCCTTACAAATATATTCTTTTTTCATACTTTCACACCACAACTCTATCTCGCTTGGCTTTCTTAATGATTTAATCCACTCTATAAACGATTTATTTTCCATAATTAAAACGCTGCTACAACACCACCTAAAGCGGCTTCTATTTGTGGTTTATAATAATTCAACATTGCTTCTATATCTGTTTTTAAATACGCGCAAGGTATCACTGTATTGCTATACCCCACTACCTTACCATTCTCCTTAATAGGTTTAATCATATCTATAAATTGCGCCTCACATTTCATTCCTGTTAATTTCTCATAATGCCAACTGTAGTAGGATAATTGCAAGCAAATCTTCACATACTTACTGTTAGGCAAGTGAGATAAAGGAGCATTCAACCAAGGTTGACCCTTCGGAGCATACTGCATCCCTCCTTCAAAACACTTAAAATCATTCATGTGAAATTTACCATTCTTTAAATTAGAAAGCAAACACAATTTATCAATACTCCCCGCAGTTCTGAAACCATCATTATAAACAACCACTTGTTCAAAAGTCTTCTTATAAACCTTGTACTTATCAAGCACTGTCTTTATCACAGTTTCTAAATCTGCATCCTCCTTTAATATCTGTCCTGTTTGCGCGTACAATTCTAAGGCTTTATCAATTCTGGTCCCCTCATCTGTCTGAGCTTTCCACTTTGCCGCCACCTCTTCTTTTGATACACCCTCCTTCTTAGCAACAAAACCCGCTATCATATCAAAGTTAGATTTCTCTACAAGGAATCCAAAAAGCTTACTAAAAGAAATATACTCCTCCTTATTCTCATTGTAATAACGATGCTCTATCTCGTCTAAATAAACTTTTTGGTTAAACAGTCCGTGTATCATTAAAATGCAGGTTTAATTATTACCTCTTCACTAATCATTGGTGTTACATTATCACTCACTGGTAACTCTATTTCTTTAGCCTTTACCTTAGCCTTTTTTACAGGTACCGGTATAATAACTTCTTCCTCCCAAACTTGAACCTCTTCTTCAACTTCTACATGATCAACATCTTCTACCACATCTACTTTATTATTCTTAGCTTCAATCTCCGCGTTAATATCTGTAACATCAATTGCTGATACATTCATATCCTCATCCATCATTACCACCGCCCCAAAATTAGATTCTAATAACTTAACAGCAAAGTCCTTCAGCTCTTGTGGAGAAAATCCTTTTAAGCTATCTTCAGTTAAAGTTTTGTGTTTACCCGCCTGGATAAATCTAACTGCCACCTCAATATCATCTACCTTCTTAGTTCCTGCCATGTATTCTTTAGTCTCATCTACAATGCTCTCAATCAATTTCTGAACAGTATCAAAATGCTCATAATTGTCTTCTTCCTCCACTCTACAAGTTTTAAGCTTTATATACTTGTCCATAAAAACTTTCTTCTCTCCAATAATAGTGAATCCGGATGCGTCAAATTCAATTGCCACCACTTCACATTCCATTATTGTATAGTCCTTAGTCATTTTATCTTCGTCTCCACGCAACATACCTGTTATATCAAGAAGGTGGAAACGTAAGTCTTTAAACATTGTTTCTAATGACAAATGAATAGGATGCTTGCGCTTCTCTATTACTTCATTAATAAATGGTCTACCATTCTTTTGCTCTTCACGTAAATACGCCACGACTGCGCCTTTAAAACCACTATCTACTAGTGCGATTTTCTTTATGTTCATATATTATTTGTTTTTAATTTCTCCTGTTTTATATTTATACATTTTATTTCCTTTTGAATCTAAACAATCAAACTCGAAATAACCACCAATTTGCCCAGTTAGCGTAAATGTTTTTGCTGAAGGTGCTGGAAATACCTTAACCCAAAACTCGTCATTAAATCTTCTCTGCTGATATTCGTCCGAACTAGCCATCACTTACATATTACATTATACAACACTATTCCTATACCCACTACAAGCACACCAACTATCACTAACAAACATCCAAACACCTTAATATTCTCACTTACTCTATCCTTTTCCATATTCCTATTTTTTATTTTGGCCGACTATTCCCCATTCCCCCATAAACCTTATCACCCCTATCCTACCCAACAACACCCCCTCAACCTCATACAACCTCACGCCCCCATCCTCAGCAAACGCCTCCAATTCATCCACACACACCATCCCCTCCTCCTTCAAAATCGTCCTCACATCAAATACCCCCCTCCTTACTCTCATCCGCATAACCCCCTCATCCTTAAGTCCTCATTCCTAAACACCACTCCCCTTACCTCCACCTTATTTCTAGCTCTAGGTACACACTCCACCTCCCAAGGCCTCTTCTCCCCACTCTCCCTATCTACACATAACTCCTCAGCATCCATCTTACCTATAACACTCGGATCATTCTCCCCCCCACTATAAAGTCCCTCAATATCACATACCATCGTCCAATACTGAATATCCATACTACTCTCCTTAATCATTTTCCCTCCATTATTTTAAGTAAATTAATAATCTTCTCCCTTACCTCAATATCCGCCACATCAATCGTCACCTCACCCAACACCTTCTTCTCCCATCCATCCTCGCCATACACATTCACTACCCTCTTCTGATTTACAATCCGTATTGTCCCTAATGTTATTTTCATATTCTAAATTTCATCCTTATACCCACAAAGATATTAAAAAGTTTCAATATATAGCAACAATTTTAAAAAATTATTATAAAAAAATTTTTTTAGTTTTTATTTCCCTCCGTGAGATTATATACACCTCTAGGGGGTTTTGGATTTGGGATTCGGGTAGGGGGGCTTTGTTTTTATTTGAGGATTGAATTTTGAGTTTTGGATATTGTAAAATGTTTTTTTGTTTGTTTTTGTTTATGTTTGTTTTTTTTTGGGATGATATAATGGTATGGTGTTATTTTTGTTTTGTGTATTGGTGTATGTATAATATTAAGGTCAATTATTTCCGCGCGGTTGCATACCGGTTTTATATACCTATCTTAATATCCTGGTTAATCTTTACCGCGCTTTAATTCCTTACAAATTTGTAAGAAAATAGGATTATTACAAAATCTTACAAATTTGTAAAATATATAGGCCTTACTTAGAATCATTATATATATTGTTTAGTAGATAGTTTTGCGCGATTTTATTGTGGCCGCAAATACCTGTTTATTATCTTATTTGTTAAATATGTTAAATGTGTTATTTATTTTCAAGAAAGTGAAACTTTTATTTATCGAGATACGTATAAGAAGTAAAGAAAGCAACCAAATAAATAACCCTTTAAAACCTAAGATTATGAATTACCAAACTAAAGAAGAATTAAAAAGCACTATCGTTGATGCTATTAACGACGGAAGAATTGAAGGTAAGCCGGTGAGCGAGTTACACCATGAAGTATTTAATACTGACTATTTTATTATTGGCAGATACCAAGCTGAGCAATGGTTAATTAAAAACGGTGGTATTTTTAACGCAATCGAAACAATCAAAGATTATGAGCAGGACAATTTTGGAGAAGTTAACACCGATTTAAGCGAAGCTGAAAAAGTTTGTAATATGTACGTTTATATCTTAGGTGAAGAAATTATAAACGAATTACAAGTAATTAGAGATAATTGGGACAATGATTTTACCCCAGAATTAATCGAAGAATTACGCGAAGAGCTCGAAAACTAGCATTTTAAAACTGTTAAAATTGTTAAATATGAGTGATAGTGCGGTACTCACCGGTGGACAAAACGCACTTTTAACCAATAAACTAACCAAATAAACCCTATAATCATGCAAAACCCACTAAATCAAAGCCCCCCTACCCGAATCCCAAATCCAAAACCCCCTAGAGGTGTATATAATC
>CAUYTX010000426.1:0-15390 GCA_963575665.1 Gammaproteobacteria bacterium
AAGAGTTGCAGAAACAAAGGGCAGAGCAGTAATTGTTAAGATTTAGTTTATAAAGGGGTATCCAAAACTGTCCTCGCTGACTTGAATATTTCTCCGAAGACGAATTATCCAATTTTTAATGCCTCATAGACGGCAAAAAAACAGCGAGGGAAATCATTTTGTATAGATGGTTTCTCATTCTCGGAAAAATATTTTTTCTGAACATTTTATAGACGACAGTTTTGACTTTTTTGGTGTTTTAGCGAAGATAAATTTATATTTGAAAGTGCCTTTTATCTATTGAAATGCTGATTTATGGCACGAGATGAAGCACTTTCCGATAAAATGTAAAATGCCTAAACAAACTGAAAATGGAAACAGAACAAGAAGAATTCCTAACTGATGACTATGTTGAAATGCCAACAAACCCAAGAGCAGAAGTTCAATTCAGAACCTTGAAAGTTGGCTATCATAACGAGAGTTTTGTATATGCAGGGATTTACAGGAAGAAAATTGCAAATAATAATGTGCAATACCTAACTGACAAGATAACAAGGCACTTCAAAATTGCATCGATAAGGGTAGTATTTCATACAAGGATGACAAGAGGAAGTGCAAGTTATTATTCAAGAAGAATAACCCTTCCATACAACACAAACTTTGGGACGCTATGCCACGAAATCAACCATTTCCTATGTTGGAAGAAATTTGGGATTGGCGATAATAAGGCAAGGCACGGAACAAAGCGTTGGAATAGGGCTTTGCAAAGGATTATGAAGTATTGCGTGGGGAAGAACTTTTGGGAACAAGATTTGAAGGATAGGGAAAAAGCAAGACAGCAGAGACAACTTAAAGAAATTGAACTGAACAAGAAGCAGAGAGAAGAAGCAATCATAAGGGATGCCTTGAAGGGAATGGAAAAGTTGAAGCCAACAAAGGAAGAGAAGCAGAAACAGAAGAGAGTAGAAATTGAGCAAAAGATAAAGGGCTTCCAAAGAAGGACAAAACTCTACCAAACAAAAATAAAGAAGTTGCAGAAGAAACTCAAAAGGTTGCTGTAAGGAAAGCCATTTTTAATTTACTTTTTTTGGCTTTCTTTTTATTTTAATAATTTTTCTTTCCAATCTGTGCAAAGTGGCTTAACAAAGATTGCTTTTTTCTCGCCATCCATAGAACCTACTTTGCGAATTCCCTTATCAAAAATAATCTGATAGCCCTTCGTCTTGCCTATTTCTATCCATCCTGCACCCTTGTAGCAGGAAGCAGAATGATTTTCGCCTACATAAGTTTCAATCAAAACAAGTTCTTCATTATATCTTTTTTTCCATTCTTTTGGTGCTTCCTTTACAAATATAGCAAGAACCTGCGAAGCAAAGTTTTTTGGGGGATTAGGCAAAAGGCAAAATCTCCAATTGTTAGCAATCTTCTTTAAATTTTTCAATCTTGTTTGCTTGTTCCAACCAATCCATTTGTCCCGTGTCCCTTGATATAGAAAAGAATTGCTTACCCCTATGCAACCATAGATTTGATGGGTATTTTTGTCCCTTATAATCCAATTTATCCTTCTTCCAACTATCTTTGCAGTAGATTTATAAGAATGATATTTCCTGATGATTTCTTCAAACAATTTAAAGTTCCTTTTTGCAGGTTCTACCAATTCAAAATCAATTTCTATCTTTTTCGGAATATCAGAAGATTTAAGCAAGTCAGAATACTTTTCTTTCTTTTCATTTAATCTTTCTTGCTTGTCAGAGATGCTTGAATTGAATAATTCACAGAATTTTGCAATCTGCTCTTTTCTTTGTATGCTTATTCTATACATATACTCTTTCTGTATTTTAAAGTTCTCTTTATCTTTTAATTTGTCTTTATAAGGTTTGAAATCAATACCAAATTTTTTAAGCAGTTCAGAGACATAATCTATAAGAGGTTTAAAAGAATTATCAAAGCATATTCTATTATAAGTCCTTACAGAACCTTCCGCATCAAAGAAACCTTCTATAAATTTTATTTCACATTCAGGGCTTTTGTCCAAGAAAACTTTTATGTTTTCAACTGCCTTTTCTTTTAACCTGAATATATCAAAAGGTTCAAGAAATTCAATCGCCTTTCTTGAATTGAGCATAACTTCCCAACAAAAACCCTGTGTATATTTTATGGGGCTATAAGGAGAAGATTTTGCCTTGTATATTCTTGCATTTAAGCCACTCCATTCTTCCAATTTTTGCTTGAAATTATCTGCAAAATCTTTATCAATACATCTTAAATATATTCTGTATGGCTTGTGATTGTAGTAGCCATCTCCTGCAACTGCCCCAAGTATGTAAGCGAGAGAAGGAGTAAGGGAATAGGATTTATTTGGAAGTTTTCCACATTTAGTTTCTGCCATCTTTTTCCTCGCCTCTTCTGATTTATCAAGAGTAGAAGAAAGATTTAATAAGCCCTTCTTTCTTAACTTCCAAACGAGATAGATTATGTTATGTGGTTTTCTATGAGGTAAAAATCTCTTGCAAATTTCTTCACAGGTTATTTTTCCATAGTTCTGTTTAACAATTTCCATTTCCTGTTCTGTGTATTCCTTATACTGATTTGGCATATCTATTACAGGTATTTGTGTTTTATAAATCTTTCTTTTTTGTCCTTTCCCGAAGAGGAATTAGGATTTTTAGTGACAGATTTTAGTGGCAGAAATAATTTCCACAAAACGCTTATATAGTATATGCACATAAGATGTAGTATGATGAAGCCAAGCAGAATATGTTTGGCGGAACAAACAAGGAAACAAAAAGAATGGTGCAACTGAAATAAAATGGTATCAATCACTTGCCCTGCAAACGATACATCGGGGATATGTGCCTTGATGGATGGTGCAGGTGCGGGATTAGGTGTCTTTATTCAGTATATGGCAACTGCTCTCCCACCCCTGTTAATTATACTTGCAATCGTAGGTGTAATTGCTGTGGTTGGTGGTGCAATTGGTAGTTTGATAGGAAGCAAGATAACCGAGAAGTAAAATTCTCTGTTATTTTGAGTTCTGTTGAACCCATATCTGATTGAAACATTCAATCCTACTAACTAATAGATAGTTTATTTTTATTTAATTGTAATTTTTCTCTTTCTTTTTATTTTTTAATCCCCTTCTGACAAGTATATCCTCTATCAAAGAAAGGTTTATAAATAATTGAAACCTCTGTTTTTTACTGAAAAATGAAAAAAGAGATGAGGTTAGGGGCAGTTCTAATTGTATTAATCCTTTTTGCATTCTTCTGCATTATGCCTATTGCAAGTGCAGTAGAGGTAATTCAGGTTCAAGAACCTAATCAACCGCAGGTTGCAAATCCCTTTGCGTCTATCGGGGCATTCTTCTCATCATCTTTCTTTTGGTGGCTTCTTGGAATTCTTATTATTGTTATTATTTTAGGAGTAGTCGGATATTTTTTAGTAAAATGGGCGATAAAGTATATCAAACTGCAAAATGATATGTTCTATCAGATAAGGAAGGAGAGGATTAAACTCGCTTCTGCACAAAAGAGATTATCTTCAAGTTGGACTTGGTGGAAATGTTGGCAGTATAAACAAAACCCGCCAATAAGGTTAATAAGAAAGGACAAGGATGGAAAGCCCCAAATCTCATCGCCTGTGGCTTATTACAGGGGGGATTTTCAGGGACACGAGGGAAATCTTTTCATCTCATTCAATATGAAGGGAAACCATTATTTATGGGGGCTTATCCCCAAGACAGAACTGCTTATAATTCCTGACAGGAAAGAGATGACAATAAAGATACACAAGGGAAGAGGGGAAACAGAGGACAGGAAGTTTGAAAATCTGCCAACAGTAAATGATATTGTGCAGTTCAATCCTAATGAAATACTGCTTTATGCAGATGGCATAAGCAACACAAATTATTTCTATTTTCCCGTGCTAAAGACACCTAATGGGAAGATTATTGACTTGTCTATGCCTATCTATGCGGGGATGCAGGAACTTGCAGTAACTGAAATGATGTATTCACAAACTGATATGTATGCCAAATCATCAAAGAAAATAGTGGAACTAAACCCATCTGTCAGGTATGTTTCAAAGACAGGAGATATGAACCAATCGGTTGAAGTTCCTGTAAAGGCGGATTGAAAATGGCAGAAGAAAACAAGACAATCAAAACACTTGGGAAGTTAAAGGAAGAAATAGAAAAATTCAACGAAACCCTTTATGAGTTCCCTGAAATAGACGGCTATTATAATGATTTAGTCAGGGATATTGAGAGTAGCGAAAAGATGACTAAAAAACAAAGGAAGGAGTTGGCTTTGAAGACATTAAAAGAGAGAATGCCAAAAATCTATGCACTTCTTTTTGAGACAAACCTAATTTCAGAGGCGATAAAAGACAAGATAAAAGATTTGCAGGATGAGTTGGATGAAAGATTAGACGAGGTTGATACATTAGAAAGCGACAAAGAGGAATTGGAAGAAAGGATTGATAATTTGAGGTAAGATGGAAAAAGTAAGAAATGTAAAAAAGAAAGAATTGAAAGACTTTGAAGAATGCACAAGATGTAATAAGATAATAAGATTTAATGAGGGCATCTGCTTGTTATGTTTCAAGATAGTTGGAAAAAGCGAGAGAAATGGCAATATGCTCATTTCAGAGAAACTTTGTAGCAATAGGGCAACTGCCGTGCTTTGTTGGGAATGCT
The DNA here is from genome assembly GCA_963575665.1 of Gammaproteobacteria bacterium. Taxonomy (GTDB): domain Bacteria; phylum Pseudomonadota; class Gammaproteobacteria; order CAIRSR01; family CAIRSR01; genus CAUYTX01. Next base: position 4,676 of record CAUYTX010000426.1, read on the forward strand.
ATTATGAACTTGAAAATGACTTTGTGAGGGAAATAAGGAAGCCATACCATAACGAGTGGGAACTACTCAAACTAAAAATGGCAAGGCGTTTCTTGGAAGACGAATTCTTTATGGGGCTTGAAACTGACAAGGAAAAGTATGACTATATGAGGAAATACTTTACAAAGGAATGGACAGATAATGAAGTAAGGAAAGTCCTTGAATATGCAAGAGATTTGAATAGGATAGAGACAATTCACAAGCAACAGATAAAGACAGGCAAATGGAAATTCAGGAAGATAAAAGTAAAATGAAAAATAAAACTTCTGCACTAAAACTTATGGGGAAGATTGGGCTTATGATAGGACTTATAATACTTTTCTTTTTGGTAATCTGTTTCGTTATTCTTATGTTTTTTGATTTTGGGATGATGGTTCATTCTGCAATACAAATTGAGATGATAGAACATCAAGCAAAGGAATTTATGCCTTCATATATACATTTTGACAAGACAATTATGAACGAGACGGACGGCAATACAGTAATTCATATAGAAAATCTAACTGTGGAATGGAAAAAATGAATGCAAGTAAAATCCCAACTATTCCAATTAAGGAGATAGAATTTTATGTCCGAGACAAAAGGACAAACAAGACAGGATGGATTAGTTTTAGCGAAATCCTCGATGTATTGGTAGAAGAAATAGAAAAAGAGTTTAAGGAGAAAAAAGATGGCAAAAATTGAAGTGACAAAATTGGATTGGTTCATAATTGGCGGGGGTATAGCACTCTTATTTACATCCGCAAAAGTTGTGGGCGGAGTGATATTGGGCTTTATGGGATGTTTATATTTACAGCAAAAATTATCGAATAGGCGATAAAAATGGAAGAAAAAACTAAAACAGCAATTGAGTTGTTTTTGTGCCTATTGTATCAGGGATATTTGAATGATGCTCTCCCTGAAATAATAGATATGCAACTTGAAAACTGCAAACCAAAATAAAAATGAAAATTGAAATAAAGATTGAATTCCTTAAAATAGGAAAAGAGAAGGTAACAAAGCAGTTGCTGAAAAAAGAAAAGGAACTGCCTAATTCTACAATCAGGGCTTTGGAAGGAATAATGCAGGACATAAAGAATTATTTTGCTATGAGGATGGTTAAGATTTCAGAACCTAAGTGCTTTGTGAATACGAGAGAAGGATTAAGGGGCATAATCAGGTTTGAATTGGCAGAAGTGATGAGGCATAAGATAACTCCTGAAATGCAAACATCCGTTGTTATGAAGGCATTTGAAAGAGATATGGCTAATTTTTGCAAGATATTAAGAAAATTTTACAAAGATAAAAAGATTGATGCAGAGGTTACAAGCGAAATAGTGAAAGATGGAAGGGCTTGATTTTGCTTGGCTTAAAGATTACAAAGAAATCACATTAGAGGAAAAGGATTTCCTCGTAGTTATAAAATACAGAGGAATTCCGAGAGAAGTTTATCCCTTGTGGCAGGTAGATGAAGATTTCCTGCATAAAAGGGTTGGAATGCTTGAAAAAATAGTCAGAGAAAAATAAGATGGCGGGTAAAGACGAGGTGCAAAAGGAATTATTCAAGGAAGCAAAGAGCAACGGAAAAGAGGAATTGCTCTTCTTTCTTGCAATAAAAGACAAAAAGAAGAAAGGAAATTTTGTAGTTTATACAAGCGAACAATACAGATTAACAGAACAGGACTTGATAGACATAATAAAGATTTTGTATGTGAATAGAAGGGCAGTTAGTTTAGGCAGAAAGATAATGTCGGCATATTTTGACAGCACGGATTATTCCCCTACAACTTATGAGAACCTTTCAAAAATCGGGGTTGAGATGAAAAAAGATGAACCTGAAAATTCAGCAAAAGTTAGAACGGTTTGAAAAATGGAAACGGACAATAATGACAGGGGCGATAATTATTACAGTTTTGATAATGCTTATTATGGGGATGTGGGATGCTTACCAAGAGGGATACGATGAAGGTTACACAACCTGCAAGGGAGAGATGTGGAATATGATGCAGATAAACTTTTCAGATATAAGGATAATAGACAGATTTAAAGGGGATGTGCTTTGGAATATTTCAAAATGATAGAAAGAACGGGAAATTTTGACTTGACAGAAAAAGAAAGGGACGAATATATAGCAACGCATCCTATTTTGGAGATGGTATGCTTAGGTAAGAATAGTGAGGAAGTGGAAGAACTAAAAGGAAAGATAGAGCAAAATAATTTGGGAGATGAAGATGGGGCTATATGAAAAGTGGAGAAAGTTTGAGGATTTTGCGTGGGTTCTGATTGATGGCGGGATAAAGGGATTGCTGAACTTAGGAATACTAATGCTGATTTATTATTTTGTGCATAAATGGTATCCTAATCTTAATACTGTGACAACAATAGTAATCTTTTTTACATTATCCTTGATTATAGGAACAATCATAGCGAAAAGTATAAAAATACATATTGGATACACTTTGAGGGCTAACTATTATGCTTGGCTTGATAAAATCATAAACAAAGGGAAGAAATAAGATGGAAAATAAATGGGAAGTGATGGATAATAGAGGAATTAGTTTCAGTTTGAACAATCACGATGGCTTACTTTGGGAAGTTTTAATTTTTTACAAGGAAGAAGATAGGCAATTTTTTATAGGAAAATTAACTGAAAAAGGGATTGTTCCCTATTCTACTAATTACAAGAAGAATGAAGAATATGAATACCGCTTGATGTGGGCGGAAGATAAAATATTATTTTTCAGGAGAAAAAATGAGTGAAAGAAAACTTGCAACGATACAGAGAATAAGCAAATTAACTCCAATTGAAAATGCGGAACAGATAGTTGTAGCAAGTGTTCTTGGTTGGAAAGTTGTTGTAAGAAAGGATGAATTTAAAGAAGGAGATTTGGTGTGTTATTGCGAGATAGACAGCATCCTGCCTGAAAAATCTGAATTTGAATTTTTGAGACAAAAGAAATTTCGTATCAGAACCGCAAAATTTAGAAATCAGATAAGTCAGGGCATCTGCTTTCCGTTATCAATACTGCCCGAAGGCACAGAAATAGTTGAAGGAAAAGATGTTACTGATATTCTTGGAGTTACAAAATATATTTATCAGATACCTGCACACTTGGAAGGAATAATAAAAGGGGAATTTCCGCAGAAGATAGTCCCAAAGACAGATGAGACAAGAGTTCAGTTATTGCAGGAAGTTCTTACAAGGCACAAGGGAACAAGATGCTATATTTCAGAAAAAGTTGATGGCAGTTCTGTTACCTATTATTATAAGGACGGGAACTTCGGGGTATGTTCAAGGAACTTGGAATTGAAAGAAAGCGAGGATAATACTCTTTGGAAACAGGCAAAAGAATTGAAGATTAAAGAAAAACTTGAAGCATACGGAAAAAATCTGTCATTACAGGGAGAAATCATAGGGAACGGAATTCAGAAGAACCCTTTGAGATTGGATGGAGTGAAAGTTCTGTTTTTCAGCGTGTTTGATTGCGATGCTTACAAATATCTTGACTTTGAGGAATTCAGGCAGGTTATTGAACTTCTTGGATTAGAAACTGTGCCAATAGTTGATACTAACTTTGAACTTATAGATGATATTGATGAACTTGTAAAGATAGCAACATCAAACAGCAAAATAAATCCAAAGATATACAGGGAAGGAATTGTTATACGCCCTCTAAAAGAAATAATGGATATGCAGATGGCACAGGGATTTGGAAACGGGAGATTGTCTATGAAAATTGTTAATCCTGAATACCTTTTGAAATTTGACGCTTAAAATGGCAAAACTAACAAGAATATACAAAGGGAAAGAGGTTTTATGTAAATCCTGCAAGACAAAGGAGTTTAGGACAACAGGAGATAAAGAAAAGAATGGCATACTTGTTGTTCATAGGAATAAATGCAAATATATGAAGAGTTTAATAAATTGTTCAAGATTAGAGGCAAAAAATGGAAGATGAATTATCAAAACCACAAGCGGAAACAAAGATTTCCTTTATGACGGACATAGAACCATCAGAAGTTAGAAAACAATTGGAAGAGCAAGTTGAAAAAAAGAAAATAATTCTTAAAGAGACAGAATTAGAAAAAGCACAGAGGGAATTTGACAAGGCAGAGGCAAAATTGAGAAAAGCGAGAATGGACACAGAAGAGTTTGAAAATTTTAAGGAAGACGAACTGAACAGAAGCAATCCTGATGAGGATGCCGAGATAGTGAATATTCCACAGGAAATTCAGGTATCGAAAATAGAGGAAAAACCTGAAAATGCAGAATATTTATCGTTTGAAGAATTAAAACAGAGAGTGCAGAAGACAAAGATACAAAATGAGACTATGCTTACAGAAGAAGAAATTGTAAAGTTAAAGAAGATGCTGAAAGGGACAGAGCAGAAGAATGATGATGTCTTGAATGCAGAAGAAATGGAAAAACTGCAAAAACTGATGCAAAGCACAACGAAAGGGGCATACATAAGCCCTACAATCGCAAAAATGATGCCAACCTATAATATTGTAGCATCCCAAAAGGATATAGAAAAGGTTTTGGAAACGGCAAAGGAAGGAACTGTAATAAAGGATGAAGTTCCACAGGAAATAAAGGGGGGAGAGATACCCAAAGGGGCAAGGATTTTATTGGATTTAGAACCTGAATTCTTGAAGGCAAAGAAGAGATGCCCCAAGTGTAATGCTAAAACAAAAATAAAATCAAAAATCATAAACAAGGAAGAAGGAAAATTTGCAAAAATTAAGATAAGATGCAAAAATACAAAGAGGAAATGGTATTGGCTATGGTTGAAAAAGCCAAGATGCGATTATTTTGAAGAATACAACGAAAGAATAGATTGATACTCTGCTCTGCTTTCGTAGGGGGCAGAGAGGCGAGGGGCAAGGTTTTAAACCTCTTTAAACCTACCTCTCTTCTAATCAGCACGGACAAGAAAATATCCGTTTATTTATAAAAAGAAGGGGATTTTGGAAAAATCCACAGAAAAAAGGTGAAAAATGGGTGAATTGATGACTTATAAGCAAGAATTGGAAGATTTAAAGACAGATATAGATGAAAAGATTGCAAAGGTTGATGTTCTTGACAAAGCAATAAAGGAAGAGGAAAAAAGAATTGCTTATGCCTCTGATTTTCTTAACAAGGAATTGGGAAATATAGTTGAGAAGGACGAATTCCTTAATTTTTTCAAGAAGCCCTATACAATCATACCATTTGGGAAAGACAAAGTTCTTGTTGCAGTTCCAAAATTCATCAAGGGATTTCAGGTTGGATGGCTTTGGAAAGAGACAGAAAGTTTTTTCATTTATCAGTTTGATAAATATTCCGCTTGGCTTTCTGACGCACCAAAAGAACTTCTTGCTGAAATAAATTTCAAGAAGGAGATTGAAGGGACAGTTGAAGGGAATACAGTTTATTTCACTCCTGAATTCAAGGATGCAATAAAGAAAAAACTTGGAGAGCATTTAAGGGAAATAGGGGAAAATCAGGCGACAATAACAAGAGGGCATATTTTTGATGTTCTTGCAGAAATGATTGATGCAGGATGCCTTCCATTCAAGCCAAAACCTGTTGCAAAGGAAGATTTGAGGGAAGGAAAATCCAACATAAAATTAAGGGATTATCAGGAAGTTGCATTCAAGAAGTTTATGGAAACAGGGGCAGAAGGAATTTTTCATCCAACAGGTGCGGGGAAATCACTTATTGCACTTAAAATATTTGATGTGATAAAAGGAAACAAACTGATAGTTGTGCCAACAAAGACACTTGCAGAGCAATTTGCCTATTACATAGAGACATATATCCCGCATATAAAAGATGAGATAAAGATAATAACTTATCAGGGTTACAGGCATAATGAAGAAGATGAATATGCAATTGTCCTTTTTGATGAAGTGCAGAGATTACCTGCCGATACCTTTTCAAGATTGGCAGTAATAAGGACAAAATACAGGATTGGGCTTTCTGCCTCGCCTTTCAGGGAAGATGGAAGAGAGAAATATATTTTTGCATTAACAGGATTTCCTATCGGATTGAATTGGAAGGAATATATGGAAACTGTTGGCAAGAAATACCATCCAATAAATGTTTATGTCGTAAAATCTGCAAATGGAAAGTTAAGAAAACTGAATGAACTTCTTGATATGAGCAAAAAGACATTCATTTTCTGCGATACAATTGAATTGGGAAAGCAGATAGCGAGGCAATATGAAATTCCGTTTATTTACGGGGAAACATCAAACAGATTGAATGAGATAAAGGAAAACAAGGTTATAGTTGTTTCGAGGGTTATGGACTTGGGGGTTTCCGTGAAGGACTTGCAGAGGATTATAGAGGTAGATTTTCTTTTTGGTTCAAGACAGCAGGAATTACAGAGAACAGGAAGATTGATGCACTCCGAGAATACTGATTTGAGGCACGATATAATATTCACAGAGCAGGAAATTTCCCAATATGGAAAAAGATTGTGGGGGTTACAAGAAAAGGGCTTTACGATAAAAGTGAGGAGTGACTAAAAATGACAGGTGATTATTTGAAGGTAAAGTGTCCTAACTGCAAAAATGAGACACAGATAATCTTTGGGAAATGTGCCTCTAATGTCACTTGTGTAATCTGCGGACAATTACTTGCGAAAGCAACAGGCGGGAAGGCAGAGATGAAATGCAAGGTGCTTGAAGTATATCCTGCACAGGAAAGGGAATAAAATGGCAATTTCAGGAGAGATTTCCCTTGTTCGCTTTGGAGTGATAAATTTCTTTGCGATTTTAATGAATCGTAGTGTCTTTCTTCCAACCGCAACAACACTCTGCGAAATAGTAAAGAGCATAATAGAGGCAGAGCAAGAACCTGATACAGAAGAAAAAGATAAAGTTGTTTATATTTATGAGCATACTGACGAGAGGGTTAATGAGGCACTTCCAATTGTTGAACTTGCAGTATTCAAGAACATAGACAGGGGATTAAACCAAACAATAGAAATAGGCGAAAAGGATTTTACGATTGCAGAACTCTACCATATTCTAAACGATGTCCGATGGAAATTAGTAGAGATTGTGACAGGAATAGCAAAGAAATACACTCTCGAAATGCCTATGGTTCAGATTGGCGGGGGAATGAAGACAGGATTTGGAATGGGGATTGAGATGGGAATACCAACAGGGATTACAGTAGCAGAACCTGAAATGCAAACACAAATGCCAACGGAATAATATGACAGAATATGAAGAACAGAATGGGGGTGACAAAAAGAAGAACGAGAATATTGAGAAATATACATTACAGGCGAAGACAGAAGCAAGAGCAAGAAAGATGGTTCTCAACCCCGCCTTATTTATGCCAAAAGAGATACCAATAGGAAACTCAAAAGATTATGAGATGGACATTCTGCAACAAGAGATGCTTGAATTCTATTTGAGAAATGACATCAGATTTAGAAGGGCTTTTCAAACTAATTCCACTAATAAGTTTTGGCAATTTATTGTAGATAAAGCAAGACTAAGAGAACCACACCATTTGTCTTGTATCGGACAAACTCGAACAGGCAAGTCCTACTCGATGCTCACAATAACCTGCTTTTCAAATGCACTTTATGACAAGAAAACAACAATAAACCATATTTCAGGAAACCAATATGAATTCCTGCAAAAAGTCCAAAAACTTCCGCCTGAATTTTCATATAACAGCACTTTTCAGAATGATGAGGATAAGGGGGCAATTTTCGGGGCAGGTAGTGTAGCCAAAAAATTAAAGTTGCAGGATATACAAAATATTGTGGCTATGAGCAACATTTCAACAATAGCAATATGCCCCACAAGATTAGTTTCAGGCGGGGAAGCACAATATGGTTTTAGGACTTTCGGGAGAGATTTCAAGACAAGAACAGTAAGATTTGTAATGTATAACCTGCAAGAAAATTCAAACAGCCATTTGCCTATGTCTTGCATTTATATCCCAATATTCACAGAGGTTGTTCCTTATTGGCAGGAATTGGAAAACGCCTATTTACAGAAAAAGCGTGAGTGGGTTCAAAAAGAAGAAATGGGGCAATCAGATATTTTAGGAGAATTAAAGAAAAGACAAGCAGTAATATTCTCAAGAAATCCTAAGTTCAGGGCTATTGAGCATAAGAAAGACAAACTTACATTTATTTCCGTGACACTTGGAAGTGAATGGACTAAAAATGAATGCGAGGAAATACTTTCTATGACAGAACTTATAAGTCAGGGGGCTTTTGAAGAAGAAGAGATGGAAGCGGAAAGGGTTTCCCCCGAAGAAGTTGAAGAGGCGAAAGATGAAATTAAAGAGAATGAACTGACAGGAGAGGAATTTAAAGAGGCAGAGGCGAAAATAGAAGAGAAGGAAGTTACAGAAGCAGAGAAAGGATGGGAAAAGGAAAAAGAGGAGTTTGAGCAGAAATGACGAAACTCACAGAGAAAGAACTGAAAAAGATGTTAAAAGAAATGGAAGAAAATCCTTATCACAAATTATTTGAAAAGGACAAAATTCCTCGCTGTTATGTATGTGGCAAAAAATATAAAAAGGTGAAACCTTATCTATGGAAAGGTTGCTGTAAACATATTCCAAGAAATCTGATATTGGCAGTTGGATGAACTATTATGGAAAAACAAACAAAGAAAATACAAGAGGACAGAGACAAAGAAAGATTATATCTGATTAGAGAAGATGTAAAATGTGTTAAATGCAATTCAAAAGGTGCAGTTAAGTTTTTTGGCACTTGGAAGAGAAAGGACGGCAAGATAGGATATGCAGTTGGTTTTGGGGGAACAGTTCCCTATAAATGCTTAAACTGTGGCGGTATTGGATTAATCAATTGTAATGGATTAGAAGGATATAAAATGCAATTTAAGATTATTGAAAAATGATAATAACTATAATTGTGCTGATTATTGCAATTCTTCTGATGATAATATTCGCAATACCCCTGATGCTTGTTGAAACTCTATTTTGGCTGATAATAATTCTTATCGGGGCGTGTATTTACGGGCTTGTATATTTGATTACAAAGCCATTCAGGAAAAGGAAATGAGGAGTTATTACTGATGATTAAACTTTGTCCGTCCTGCCAAAAAAAGCAACTTTTATGGAATTTTTTGATGAAAAGGTTTGAATGCCCGAAGGAAAGAATAGGCAAGAAGGGAGTGATGGAAAAATACGGATGCGGTTATGTGCAGGACAAAAATGCACAGCAGGAATTGGGTTTTCAGATTTATAAATAAAAAAGAAAAAATAAAAAAGCGGTTCAAACTATGAAGTCAGTTTGCAACTATATTTATTTCTTTTTCTTTTTCTTTGTCGCCATCTTAAACACCTGTTTTTAGAACAATTTTATTATAGAAATAAGTATGAATTAGTATATATATCTTTCTTTTCTTCTTTTATCTACACGAAATCATAACATTTAAATAGTTGCTATACATAGGATTTACAAGGAAAAATGGCATTCAAAATAATGATTGGGAAGCATAAACTTGAGTATGGAAAGAAAACCCCTGCAAAAGTATTCAGGTATGTGGGAGAAAAAAACGGATTAAAAGGGGCTATATTAAGAGATTATGCAAATTTTATGGAAAAGGCATTCCCAAAAGAGATGGATGAAGGATATATGACGGAATGGGTTTTTAGGTTCAAGAGGGGTTTTGAATGGCATAGTGCAGATGGGGACAATAAAAAACTTCTTCTTAAAGTAAATCCTGAATATTACAAAGGATGGGAAGAAAAATCATTCTATAAGGCATTTCCTGACAAAAATGATGTGACTTTCAGGGAAATAGAAAATTATATGAAAATGAGGAAATAATCAAAATGGGATACAAAACTAAAAGCAAGGTTGTAAACAAAAGATTAAAAGCATTAGGAAGAAGATGGGCGAAGTTCTCCGTAGTCCCTTTCAAGATGGGAAGAAGAACTGTAAAGGGCTTTAATGTGAAGACAGGAAAGCCAATCTTCAAGAAAAGCAGGTAAATCTTTTACAACAGGATTGAAAGAGAATGGCATACAAATTACCAAGAATAACAAGAAAATTCAGGAAAGGGCAAACAGTAAGTTATAATGTAGTTGATGAAAACTCTGCATATAATGTTACAGGCGAGATAGTGAAAATTCACAAAGAAGGGACATTTGATGTTGATACAGGATTTAAAATTGACAGAAGAGTTGAACCTGAAATGGTAGAATTTGGAACAAGGTATCCTATCGGGGTAATAAAAATAAAAAGGAAATAAAAATGGCATTCAAGATAAAAACAGCAAAACCAAAATTCAGATGGAAAGTTGAAAAATACAAAGTTTATAGTTATGACAATCTTCCCGAAGAAATAAAGAAAAAGGTTCTTGAAAAATATTGGGATATAAATGTTGATTATGACGAATGGAGTGATTTTGTTCAGGAAGATTTCTATTCAGAAGCAAAGAAAAAGGGATATTCTAATGTTAAACTTTATTATTCAGGATTTTCTTCACAAGGAGACGGGGCATCATTTGATGCAAAAGTTGATGCGGTAGAATGGATAAAAAAGAATAAAAAATCAAAGGAATATCCAAATCTCCTAAAATATTTAGAAAAGGGCTATTCTTCCGATTTCTCAATAAAACAATCAGGTAATGATTACCACGAAATGACTATGGGAATAGAAGGGCAACTTGAAGGAACAAGCGAGGAAAAAGAGCAGAAGTTATATTTA
>CAUYTX010000427.1:0-15335 GCA_963575665.1 Gammaproteobacteria bacterium
TCGGGGGAGCACTTGGCACCGCTACCCAATCGATTGAAAGTGCTCTCATTCGAATTGGTGTGCCCAATTCCGTTCGAGGTGGATTTCAAGGAGCTACTCGCGTGTTTCAAGAATCTTTAGAAAATCAACCTTGGCTAATTTTGGCCGCAATGATGGCGATTTACATCACTTTAGGCGTGTTGTACGAAAGTCTAATTCATCCAATCACCATTCTATCCACACTGCCTTCGGCGGGGGTAGGTGCGTTGTTAGCACTTTTAGTGATGGACATGGAATTTAACATTATTGGCATGATTGGGGTAATTTTGCTCATCGGGGTTGTCAAGAAAAACGCCATTTTGATGATCGACTTTGCACTAGAGGCAGAACGCCGACTTGGTCTTTCATCAAAAGAGGCGATCCGTCAGGCTTGCGTATTGCGTTTGCGACCCATTTTGATGACTACGCTAGCAGCGATGTTGGGTGCTTTGCCACTGGCTTTTGGTTCTGGCGAAGGTGGAGAGCTGCGCGAACCCCTCGGGGTTAGCATCGTCGGCGGATTGCTAGTTAGCCAACTTTTGACGTTGTACACGACTCCGGTGGTGTACCTACTGTTGGCCCCTCGCCTTCGAAAGGGGTCAAAATCTCAACCCCGTCCTCTGTGACCAGTAAGGTATGTTCCCACTGTGCAGAAAGGCTCCGATCCTTGGTGACCACTGTCCACTTGTCAGGCAATACCTTGATGGCCGCTTTGCCAGCGTTGACCATGGGTTCAAGGGTAAAAGTCATACCAGGAACTAAATGGACTCCGGTGCCCGCTTCTCCGTAGTGCAAAACCTGCGGATCCTCATGAAAAGACTGCCCGATGCCATGGCCACAGTACTCACGCACGATCGAACAACCATTACGTTCAGCATATCGTTGGATCGTGTGCCCAATGTCCCCTAATCTATTTCCAGGACGAACCATCGAAATACCGATCCAAAGACACTCGTAACTAATCCGCACGATCCGACGAGCTGCCACGCTAGGCTCGCCGACGAAGTACATTCGGCTCGTGTCCCCGTGCCAACCATCCTTAATAACGGTGATATCTAAATTGACGATATCTCCTTCCCTGAGAGGTTTTTCTCCTGGCACACCGTGGCAAACTTGATGATTCACGGAGGTACAAATGGATTTCGGGAACCCACGATAATGTAACGGTGCAGGTATGGCGCGTTGGACCTTAACAATGTAGTTGTGGCAGATCCTGTCTAGTTCCCCAGTGGTGACTCCAGGTTGAACATAAGGCTCGATCATTCGCAACACATCCACTGCTAAACGACCTGCAACGCGCATCCCTTCAATTTCAGAAGGTCCCTTTAGAATAATCGGCATACCTGGTAACCAGAAAATAATATGATACGGTTAGAATAGCGTAAAATTTCCATTTTTTCCTTACTTTCAGACTATTTTCTTAGTAGCCTCACCCCTGAAGAAGAGACTTGACCTCACCCCCAGCCCGTTTTCTTACCGGGAAAGGGAAGTAAAAATTTTAATATAGCTGAAACGGTCGTAAAAGGGTTATAATATTCGGATACACTAGGAGAAGCAGATGACATACTCAGCAGATTTTCGTGAGAGAGTACTACAGATAAGAGAAAACGAAGGCCTAACATATGTAGAAACAGCGAGGCGTTTTAGAATAGGGACGACAAGTTTGGTACGCTGGGAGGGTGGATTTGAACCAAAACTAACTCGGAACAAACCACCAACAAAGATCAATATGGAAGCATTAAAACAAGATGTTGAACAATATCCGGACGCGTACCAATATGAAAGGGCAAAGCGTTTTGGAGTAAGTCAAAGTGGAATAGGTAGCGCACTAAAACGTCTGGGAATTAGTTGTAAAAAAGTTTCTCGCATCCGAAAGCAGACAGCGAGGCCAAAAAAGTTTTTCAAAAAGAAATAAGGGAGAAAAAAAGACTAGGAGAAACAATAGTTTATATTGATGAGAGTAGTTTTGTAGTCGGGGGATGAGGTCAGTTTTCGAAAATTAGTGTGTGTGAAACTTTCTTGATTACTATTCGATTAAGGTAGGTAGCCTTTGTATGTGTAGCGAAGACGAAAATATACGGGTGCTAGTAGTAGATGATGAAGTCTTCGTTGCCGAGGGGTTGCGTGCTTACCTCGAAGATGAGGGTATTCAAGCTAAAGTTGTAAATTCTGCAGAAGCTGCTGTGGAAGCCGTGCGACAAGGCAACACCTTCCGTGTGTGTATCATGGACATGAGGCTTGGAGACATGGATGGTAACACAGCTATTCGTACTCTAGCGCAATTTGTACCATCGCTCCATTTTTTGATCCATACAGGTTCTGCCGGTTACGTCATTCCAGAAGACCTTCGCACACTTGGTTTGAGCACGGCAGATTTGTTCTCAAAACCACAAGTAGATATGGGACCGATTACTGCTGCAGTGCGTAGATTAGCTTGTTCTTAAATTTTTAGAGAGTTTCTCGATTGTTTACTCGAGTCGGGTTCTAGTTTTGTTCTGTAACTATTCTGTAACAATCCACAGGTAAGGTAGTACGGTTTGGAAGGCGTCTAGTACTCGCATCTTGCGGGATGACGGATGTTTTCTAACCTTACAGTGGAGCAGGCTATGTCCTCAAAGTATGTTACCTGTTTTGCGGGTGCGGTCGTGTTACTAGCAGAAAATGTCTATTCTGCAGAAGTAGTCCGATTAGATGGTTCTTCTACGGTTTACCCAATTTCAGAAGCAGTTGCCGAAGAGTTTCAAACTAAACAAAAAGAAATTCACGTTACCGTTGGTATTTCCGGAACTGGTGGTGGTTTTAAGAAATTTTGCCGTGGAGAACTGGATGTTTCTGATGCATCTCGTCCAATTCTTAAAAAGGAAATGGAGGAATGCCAAAAAAACGGTGTGCAGTACTATGAATTACCAATTGCTTTCGACGCGTTGACCGTAGTAGCACACAAAAGGAATCCAGTCAAACAAATTACTTTGGCAGAACTGAAAACTTTTTGGGAGCCAGACGCCCAAGGAAAGGTGACGCGCTGGAAACAGGCCAATCCCAGTTTTCCTGATCTTCCTCTAAAATTATTTGGGCCTGGTTCAGACTCTGGAACCTTTGATTATTTTACGGAGGCCGTCAACGGAAAAGCAAAATCTTCTAGGGGAGATTTCACAGCTTCCGAAGATGATAACGTATTGGTACAGGGTGTCCAACGAGACCCGGGATCATTAGGCTATTTTGGATACGCTTACTATGCTGAGAATCAAGGAAAACTTAAAGCATTGGCTATCGTAGATCCGAAAACCGGAAAGGCTGTCCTGCCTTCAGAGAAAACTGTGATTGATGGTACTTATCAACCACTTTCACGCCCAATTTTTATCTATGTCAGTGAAGCCAGTTACAAAAAGCCCGAAGTCAAGGAGTTTGTACGCTATTACCTTGAAAATGCAGCGCACTTGGCCAAAGAGGTTAAATACGTTCCATTGCCAGAGAAAGCCTACAAAATAAGTGCGACTCACTTGCAGGAAGGCAGGGTCGGAACGGTATTCAACGGCGAGGCAGAAGTTGGAGTAAAAATTGATGACCTCTTATCGAGAGAAACCAAACTGTGAGTTTTGTTCTCGAACAGCAAGTAATTAGCACAAGACTGGCCAAAAGAAAGATGAGGCATGTCTCTGAAAAAATCATTGAGACTCTCCTTTTTCTTTCGGCTGCGGCATCGATCTTAATTACCGTTGGAGTGGTCTACATCCTTGTTCGAGAATCAGTAATATTTTTCCAATATGTCTCGATTATTGATTTTTTAACGGATACACAGTGGACGCCTCTATTTGATGATGCTCATTTTGGAATCATTGTGCTTCTTTCTGGAACGATAGTGAGTTCATTGGTTGCTTTGGGAGTTGCTATTCCGATTGGAACCGTCGTTGCTCTTTATCTTTCTGAGTTTGCTGCATCTAGGACTCGGGAGGTTGTAAAACCAACCCTTGAATTATTGTCTGGCATCCCGACTGTTGTTTTTGGATATTTTGCGTTGTTATTTATTACTCCGCTTTTGCAAAGTATCTTTCCGGAGTTGCCAGGTTTTAATTTATTATCAGCGGGGATCATGATGGGGATCATGATTATGCCTCTGATTACTTCTATTTCTGAAGACGCCATACGAGCGGTTCCGATGAATTTGAGAGAAGGATCCTATGCTATGGGGGCTACCAGATTACAGACTGCAATTCGGGTGGTCGTACCGGCTTCCATTTCTGGGATCACAGCTTCTTACATTCTTGGAATCTCTCGTGCTTTGGGAGAAACAATGATTGTTTCGATTGCCGCAGGCATGCAACCCAGTTTTACTTGGAACCCAACGGAACCTGCTGCCACAATGACTGCCTACATTGTGCAGGTGGCTTTAGGCGATCTTCCGCATGGATCGGTTGGATACCAAACCATCTTTGCGACTGGTTTGACTTTGATGTTGTCTACCTTGTTTTTTAACATCTTGGGTTTTTGGATGCAGCACAAACATCGTGAGAGGTACTAGTGTCCATTCAAAAGGTTGAAGAAGTACGCGCAAACGTTGCGTACAGAAGAAGGGCAGATCAATGGTTTAGTTTTTTTGGTTTATTCGCGCTCACCGTTTGTATTCTTACGATTGTTATTCTTTTGGTCAATATGTGCTACGACGGTTGGGAGCGATTGCGTCCAGAATTCTTTTTGAACTTTCCATCGCGGCACGCCTCTCGTGCTGGAATTTTATCGGCCTGGGTAGGCAGTGCTTTAGTCATGTTAGTCACGTTCTTTGTGTCCGCACCGCTTGGAGTAGCCACGGGCGTGTGGTTTGAGGAGTATGCGCCACGGCATTGGATTCGACACCTTTTAGAAATCAACATTAACAACCTTGCAGGTATTCCTTCAATCATATATGGATTGTTGGCACTGGGTTTGTTTGTGCACACGTTTGGTCTTGGACAAAGCATTTTTACTGCCGGATTGACACTTTCACTTTTGGTACTGCCGGTGGTCATTGTTGCTACTCGAGAAACCGTTCGGTCCATTCCCACTGCAATGCGCGAAGGAGCCTACGCTCTTGGTGCAACCCATTGGCAAGTTATCTGGGATCACGTTTTACCGTATTCAATGCCAGGGATTCTTACAGGCATTATTCTTGGGATGGCACGTGCAATCGGTGAGACTGCACCAATCATTACGATTGGTGCACTGACGTTTATTGCTTTTTTACCACCTGTGCCCTGGACAGATACTTGGCCTTACATTCATTTCGAATGGCTCAACGCACCTTTTACGGTAATGCCAATTCAGATTTTTAACTGGACTTCTCGCCCAGAAGCTGCTTTTCAAAAAAATGCAGCGGCGGCAGGTGTTGTTTTGGTGACCATGACCTTAGTTATGAATGGTCTTTCTATTTGGCTGCGAAATCGATTAAGGAAAAATCTGAAGTGGTAACCTCCCATGTAGTCAGATCACAAACACCTCCAACATCTTTACCACAGAAGGCAAAGGTTCAGGATTTTAATTTTTATTACGGAGATTTTTGCGCATTAAAAAATATTACGATGCCATTGTGCGAAAATCGAGTAACGGCTCTTATTGGCCCTTCTGGATGTGGAAAAAGTACGCTTCTCCGTGCTTTTAATCGAATGCATGACCTCTATCCTGGGAATCGCTACGATGGTGAGATCGTTCTCTATCCAGACAATACCAATCTTTTAGACCATCGGGTAGACCCTATTGAAGTACGTATGCGTCTTTCCATGGTTTTTCAGAAACCTAATCCATTTCCAAAATCTATTTACGAAAACGTAGCGTATGGACTGCGAGTCCGAGGAGTAAAAAAGCGTGCTTTGTTAGATGATGCAATCGAGGAAGCATTAACTCAAGCAGCTCTTTGGGAGGAAGTAAAACACCGTCTTCGCCATATGGCTTTTACTTTATCTGGTGGCCAACAACAGCGTCTGTGTATTGCACGAGCTCTAGCAACTCAACCGGAAATTTTACTATTCGATGAGCCTACTTCTGCACTAGATCCAATTGCTACTGCGCACATTGAGGAGAGGATTAATGCACTAAAAGACCAGGTTACTATTTTAATTGTAACCCATAACATGCAACAAGCAGCGCGTGTTTCTGATTTGACCGCGTATATGTATCTTGGAGAATTGGTCGAATTTGGGTACACGGATGAAATTTTTATTAAGCCAAAAGAAAAACGTACAGAAGATTATATTACTGGCAGATTTAGTTAACAGGATTTATTATGAACACGCACTTGTCTAAGAAATTTGATTCAGAATTGGATACCATTCGCGTTCACCTTACACGAATGGGAGGTTTAGTAGAAGAACAAATACGTGCTGCAATTACTGTATACGCCGAGCAAGATCCAGAATTGATTGAAACAATCATTTCTAGGGACGATCGGGTTGATGAAATGGAAATTTTAATTGATGATGTGTGCACGCACATTGTCGCACGGTACCAACCCGCTGCGGTAGATCTTCGTATGGTAATGGGAGTAGGTAAAGTAGTCACAGACCTAGAAAGAATTGGGGATGAGGCGAAAAAGATTGCCAAGGCAACTCGGCATATTTTGGCACGCGGCATGAATCAAGACATGACTCGGATAGTAGAAATTGGACACCTTGGCGGAAAAGTAGCTGCTATGCTTCACGATGTTTTAGATTCTTTTGTTCGCTTGGATGTTTCTTCTGCAACAGCCGTTGTCCGACGAGACAGAGAGATTGACGTGCATTTTCGCTCGATTGTCCGTAATTTGATTACCTACATGATGGAAGATCCAAGGACAATTTCAACAGCACTTGAAGTTCTTGCCATTTCTAAATCAATAGAACGTATAGGTGACCATTGTAAAAATATCGCTAAAGATGTGATCTACATTGCAAACGGCAGAGATGTGCGCCACCTTGGCTTAGATGCTTTGGAGCGTGAGGTCAATACGCCATGAATACACATCCGAAAATAATGGTTGTCGAAGACGAAATGGCAATTCAAGAGTTGCTTCGTCATGTCCTAACGCAAGCAGGATTTGATGTTTCTGTCATGGGAAGTGCTGAATTGGCACTCGCAAAAATAAACGAAGAACTGCCAGCAAGCGTTTTAGTAGATTGGATGTTGCCAGGTATTTCTGGACCTACACTCGTAAAGCGTCTGCGAGCGAATTCTAGAACAAAAGATTTACCTATTTTGATGGTGACCGCGCGTGGAGAAGAGCAAGACAGGATTGCAGGGCTTGAAACTGGGGCAGATGACTATGTTAGCAAACCTTTTTCACCGAAAGAATTAGTAGCACGAGTTCGTGCCGTCCTTCGTCGTCGTGCTCCACATTACGCAGGAAAGAGCATTGAACAGGCGGGGGTATACTTAAATCCAACTGAATACACCGTTACTTATGATGGGAAAAAAATTGCACTCGCTCCTACGGAGTTTGAATTATTACAATTTTTGATGCACCATCCAAATCACGTTTTTACGCGGGATCAATTACTCAATGCCCTTCGTGGGGACCACCGTTTTCTGAATGACCGAACAATAGACGTGTACATTCGTAGGTTGCGCTCTAATCTTGGGGAACAGGGAGAAACTCTAATTGAAACTGTGCGTGGAGTAGGGTATAAATTTACTGTTCCCCGGGAGAACTCGTGAGCTTTTTCTTAGGAATTTTTGCCAGTATTCTTTGGATTCTCTTGTTACTTCAGATTCGACAACGTCAACAACTTCATTCTTGGCTAGAAAAACCAGGAGGAGAAATTCCGGACGGGATCGGTGTTTGGAGAGATCTTTTTTCAAAATTGCACCAGTTACGAAGAGAAGAACGAAAAGAGCGTCTAGCACTGTGTGGTCAGCTGGGGCATTTTAGAAAAGCCGCACAAGCCATGCCAAATGGCGTTATTTTATTGGATGAAAACAATCGTATTGACTGGATTAATACCGTGGCTTGTTGCCACTTTGGGCTTGATGCTTCTCGTGACATTGGTTCAAAAATTGAACACTTGGTGCGGCAAAGAAAATTTTACGAATATCTTGGGAACTTTCGATTGGGTACAGTGCAAGAACCTCTTATTCTATCTCGTGAAGCATACCATTCTACTAGAATTTTGTCTATTGTAATTGTTTCTTTTGACAAAACGGACGCTATGATTCTATCAAATGATAAAACCGAAATTATTCAGTCAGAAAGAGCACAAAAAGACTTTGTTGCAAATGTCTCGCACGAATTGCGCACTCCGTTGACGGTAGTTTATGGATTCTTAGAACAAATGCTAGAGGATCACTCTCAAGTAGAAAATACATTCTTACCACTTATGATCGGCCAAGCAAAACGTATGAGTCGATTAGTAGAAGACCTTTTAACACTTTCCCGATTAGAGAATTCTTCTTCTCCTTTACGTGACGACGTAGTTGACATTTCTGGGATGATAGAAACATTACGCTCAGAAGCTGAAGTCCTTTCTAACGGTCTGCATACTATAGAAGTAGAAAAAATAGAGCCGATTCGTATTCAAGGAAATGCAGAAGAGTTACGAAGTGCTTTTGGAAATCTAATTTCAAACGCAATTCGGTACACTCCTGATGGGGGTGTCATTACCCTTTCTTGGAAAATGGACGAAAATTGCCCAAACTTTTCAGTAGTGGATACTGGTATTGGAATTCTTCCAGAACATATTTCACGTTTAACTGAACGTTTTTATCGTGTAGATAAAAGCAGATCAAGTGCTACCGGTGGAACTGGGCTAGGACTGGCAATCGTGAAGCAAGTCTTAGTACGACACCAAGGGAAACTTGAAATAGAATCAGAAATTGGGCGAGGTAGTGTTTTTTCGGCGAAATTCCCCAGTGATAGAATCATAAAAATCTAATTTGTTCTACGAACGGTTTTAACCAATGACAAGGCTGAATCGTATTCAAATCTGCTAATCAACCGATCCAATTCATTGATTACTTCTCCAAAGATTGTCTTAAATAATTCATGGTGTTTTTGCAAAAAAGTGCGTGCGAGATAATCATTGCTGGTGAGCAAATGTTCTAATCGGCTCAATTGATCTTGAGTTTGTTCATCTACCTGCGTTTTATTACTGATAACATTACCCAAAGGAATGTTTTGAAGAGTACTAATTAAAATGGACAACTCTTCTGTAGTAGCCTCCTGAAGAGGTTCAGTTTGCGGGATCATTCGACGCAACGCTATTTCCAAGGAGTGTGCACTAGATTGAAGTGCAGTAGCCCCAAGTAATCCAGCTACACTTTTAAGTGTGTGTATGATTCTAACCGCACTATTTCGATCTCCACTCTTCATATTCTTAGAAAACTCTTCCATATCATTTCGATGATATCGGATAAAATCTTGTAAGAGCTGAAGATAATTTTCTACCCGTCCTTTTTGGTGTCGCAACCCCTGTGAAACATCTAAACCTGGAATCTGTTGCACATGATGAGGTAAAGTTTGCTGGACATTCTCAGAAATCAAAACTTTTTCTTGATACCGTTTTGGTAACCAACGCACCAGACAAGAAAACAAATCTTCCGGTACGACGGGTTTTGCCACAAAATCATCCATACCTACTGCCAAACATTGTTGGCGATCTTCAGTGAAAGCACTCGCAGTCATTGCCACAATAGGGATTCTTGGTTTTGGAAGAATACGAATAGACCTAGTTGCCAAAAAACCATCCATGATAGGTAATTGTGAATCCATTAAAATAAGGTCATAGGTTTGCTTTTGGACTTTCTCAAGTGCAATTTTCCCATTTTCAGCGAGATCTACTAACAGTCCTACCCCCTCTAATAATCCTTTGGCAACTTCTTGATTCATCACATCATCTTCTACTACCAAGATTCGGTTTCCTTGGTATTCTTGAATTAAGCACAATTCCGCATTTTGAATTTTACTATTGGTAGCAGGAGCCATTCCTTTTGAAAGCCTAACAGTTACCCAAAATAGACTGCCATATCCAAAAACGCTCTCGACACCTGCTTCTCCACCCATTAAAGTAGCTAAGCGACGGTTAATGGCTAATCCGAGTCCAGTGCCTCCGTAACGTCGCGTGGTAGACGCGTCGCCTTGTTCAAAAGCCGAAAACAAGCGTGCTTGTTTTTCAGGTTCTAAACCAATTCCGCTATCTTGGACTTCAAAACGAAAGAGGGAACCTTTTATTTCATCGTCTTCTATTACTCGGACACGCAATACAATCTCCCCTCGGTTAGTGAATTTGATGGCATTGTCTAAATAGTTCAATATAATTTGTGAAATTCTAGTGGGGTCCCCTTGCCACCAATTTTGAAGTACGGCCGATTCCAATCGAAATGACAATCCTTTTTCACGAGCACGAGGGCGAATCATGGTAGAAATTTTTTCTAAAACATCCTGCAAGGAAAAATCGACATTTTCTATTTGGAGGCGCCCTGCTTCTATTTTAGAAAGATCTAGGATACTGTTAATAATAGACAATAGGTGAGTGGCAGCAGAAGCAATTTTATCTATTTTATCTATTTGATTTTTGTCCAAAATATCTTTTCTCAATAAATGAGAAAAACCAATAATGGCGTTCATTGGTGTCCGTATTTCGTGACTCATATTGGCTAAAAATGCACTTTTTGCCCGAGTGGCTGCTTCTGCTTCCTCTGCACGGCGTGCTAATTCAGCCCAATAGTGACGATTTAGCAATAGAATCTGATGTTCTCGACGTTGCCTTTCTGTGTCATTAAACAAGGTTGCACGACTATACAAAAAATTCCCTTTTGCATCGTGTACTGTATCCATATGAATTACTACAGGCAGCAGAGATCCATCTTTTCGTACCAAAGTGTATTCCACATCTCTCAGTCGGCCACTTTTTAAAAGTGTTTGACAATTACTAATCATTCTTTCCTGAGATTCTTTTGTCATTAAATCACGGATAGTTTTTCTTCCGATTAACTCTTCTCGCGTATAACCTAGCATGTTCAATTCAGTGTCGTTTACTGAGATGTAACGCCCACGGACATCTAAAGAATGGTATCCACAAGGTGCATTGTTATACAGGTCTGTGAAATCTGCCACACTCTTCTCGAGTGCACGATTGGTTTCTTGCCACTGACGTGTTCTTTCTTCTACTAATTCTTCTAAGTTCTGTCGGTACTGCTCGAGTTCTTCTTGAAGGCGTTTTTTTTCCGTAACATCTTCTTTGATACAAAGGTAATGAGTAATCCTTCCATCTGGTTGGCGAATGGGAGAAAAAATTTCATGTTCAATAAAAATTTCTCCATTCTTTCTTCGGTTAATAAATTCCCCTTGCCAAGAATCACCTTTTTCTAGGGCAGTCCACATTGTCTGATAAATTTTTCTTTCTGTTTTTCCGGATTGCAAAAATCTTGGATTTTTTCCTTTAACTTCTTCTAGTGTGTAACCAGTAATACGAGTAAAAGATTCGTTTACATATCTAATTTCTGCAGCTGTGTTCGCAATCATAATGCTATTCGGGTTTTGTTCTACCACTTGAGAAAGTTTCCGAATGTGTTCATCATTTTTTTTTCGTTCAGTAATTACGTCAAAAACCAATACAAAATGTTCTTTAGAAGGACTATACACAGCAGCAGAGATCCATTGGCGCACGGCAGTAAGGTACAGTTCAAAGCGTTCTGGTAGCCCAGTACAAATAACTCGCTCTATGATTTCAAAAAATTCTGGGTCTCGAGATCGAAAAGCAGGCACAATCTCACTTACTCGGCAACCGACTACGTCTTGCAATCCAATTTGTGTTACAAAGGCTGCGTTAACACTCAAAAAAATGAAATCTTCTGGATTACGCTCAGTACAATTCGGCTCCATCGGGTTTTGATACAACATTTGACAATGCGCGACAGCATTTAGCAAATTTTCAAACAGGGAACGATAAGTGCACCTACTGTCATGTAGATTGAGAGTACAGTGCTTTTGGACTTCTCCCGACCCCTCCCAATTTTCGACTAGTTTTGATACATTCTCAGAATCTAATTGTGTAAGGGTTGTTTTCATGTTGGATCCCCGTTGGTTACGCTCTGAAGTAAGTGATGCAATGCACCGTTTAGCTACCCGTGGCTATGCACTTGACGTGGCTACCCTCTCGACGTTAGAAGAAGAGCGCAAGTCGGTACAAGTCGTAACGGAACGGCTCCGAGCAGAGCGAAACGCCCAAGCCAAAGCCATTGGAGTAGCTAAAGCACATGGGCAAGATACTACCCCTTTCATGGTCATCGCGGAGGATCTTGGAGGAAAACTTGACCAAGCAGAGTCACGTCTTGCGGAGATTCAACAAACGTTCTCTGCGATAGCTCTTGGTGTGCCAAACTTACCTCATGCCAGCGTGCCTGTGGGGAGACGCGAAGCAGATAACGTAGAAGTGCGTCGTTGGGGGCAACCTCGGGATTTTGATTTTACGCCTCGAGATCATGTTGCTTTGGGAGCGGGCCTCGGGGGAATGGACTTTGATGTTGCCTCGAAGATCGCCGTATCTCGCTTTGTAGTCCTAACGGGGGTATTGGCTCGGCTTCAACGTGCTCTTTTGCAGTTCATGTTAGATTTGCATGCTTCAGAACATGGGTACACTGAAGTGTATGTGCCCTACTTGGTCAATCCTGATAGTCTTCGAGGAACGGGGCAACTTCCAAAGTTCGAAGAGGATCTTTTTGCTCTACGACATGTAGAGGGTCGCCCGGATTATTATTTAATTCCCACTGCAGAAGTGCCGGTCACAAATTTAGTGCGCAATGAGATCATAGACCCTGCGCGGCTACCTCTGAAGTTCGTTGCCCACACGCCGTGTTTTCGGAGCGAAGCAGGTTCTTATGGGAAAGACACACGAGGACTCATCCGACAACACCAGTTCGAGAAAGTAGAATTGGTACAAATAGTGGCACCACAAGATTCTTATTGGGCTCTGGAATCTTTAACTACTCATGCCGAGACTGTTTTACAAAGATTAGAGCTACCTTACCGAGTCGTTGCTTTATGCTCTGGGGATCTGGGGTTTTCAGCCGCAAAGACTTATGACTTAGAAGTATGGTTGCCCGGGCAGGGGCAATATCGAGAAATTTCTTCTTGTTCTAATTTTGAAGATTTTCAAGCGAGGCGAATGTCAGCACGTTTTCGGAACCCTGTTTCTAAGAAAACCGAGTTATTGCATACCCTGAATGGTTCTGGACTAGCAGTAGGGCGCACACTAGTAGCCGTTTTGGAAAACCACCAAGAAAAAGACGGGAGCATTCGGGTTCCTTCTGCGTTGCGGCCTTACCTAGCAGGGCTTGAAGTGTTGACCTGATCGTACATGATTCATTCTCGCAAACTTGTTAGCACGGCGAAACGTTACGTCGTCAAGATTGGCAGTGCCCTACTTACTGCCAATGGTCAAGGACTAGACCGTCAAGCCATGCAAACCTGGATTGACCAGTTGATCGAATTGCGCCATCGTGGCATTGAGGTTATTTTGGTCTCTTCTGGTGCCGTGGCAGAAGGAATGAAGCGGTTAGGTTGGAAGAAACGTCCCAAAGCGGTGCATGCCTTGCAAGCTGCTGCAGCGATCGGACAAATGGGACTAGTCCAAGCCTATGAATCCTGTTTCCAAAAACATCAAATCCACACTGCACAGATACTCCTGACTCATGAAGACCTTGCTAATCGTGAGCGGTATCTAAATGCTCGCAGTACACTACGGACATTGCTTGCTCTCGGTGTGGTGCCTGTCATCAATGAAAACGACACAGTAGCGACAGAAGAGATCAAACTAGGCGACAATGATACCTTGGCTGCTCTCGTGGCAGGGTTAGTCGAAGCAGACCTTCTAGTAATCCTAACCGATCAGGAAGGCATGTACGAAGCAGACCCACGAAAATTCCCAGAAGCACCTTTGGTGGCCCTTGCAGAAGCAAGAGATCCTCGTTTATTGGCAATGGCCAGTGCGGAAGGAGGTACTCTAGGGTGTGGTGGAATGTACACTAAAGTAAAGGCAGCGGCTCGGGCTGCTAGCACAGGAACGGCTACCCTAATTGCTTGGGGTCGAAAAGAACAAGTACTGATCCGAATTGCCCAGGGAGAAGAGATTGGTACGTTGTTAGTTCCGGGTGCAGAAGTGACCAGTGCCAAAAAACATTGGTTAACCAGCCACCTTCGAGTAAGAGGTTGTATAAAATTGGATGATGGCGCAGTTCAAGTCATTTGCAACGCTGGCAAAAGTGTTTTGCCCGTTGGGGTAACCGCAGTGGAAGGAGATTTCCAACGCGGTGAGATCGTCTCTTGTCTAAACTCCGGTGGGCAAGAAGTTGCACGTGGGCTAATCAATTACAGTGCTACGGAAGCTAAAAAGATCGCAGGAAAACCCTCTTACCGAATTGAAGAGATTCTTGGATACGTAGACAAATTAGAGCTTATTCATCGAGATAATTTGGCAATTGTTTGACATCCCCCCAGGCTAAAGGTTCTGGAATTTTTCTTGACGAGGAATTTATGAAGATTGTACGACCGCTTGCAGCAGTAGTAGTAGCGATCCCTTTTATGATACCTGCTCCGGTTTTGGCTACTGGAGGGTATTGGTCATTGGGTTTTGGAACGAGAAGCAAAGGAATGGCTGGTGCTGGTGCGGCCATTGGGCTAGATGCTCTCTCTGCTAAAAGTCCTTTGTATTTCTCAAACTTTGACATGTAAATTCTAGTTTGATAAGAAGCTCCTAGATTCCACTGATCTGAAAACTGTCCGAGCCAACCCAAGCGTAGTCCATATCCATAAGACCAGTCATATCCTTGTCCGGTGACGCTGTCCGGAGATTCAGACATAGACGTAAAAGGTTCTAACCCTTTCACCTTTAGATTTTGTATCCCAATGACAGGCGTAATGCCAACCCACTGGTTTCCAGTGGTCTTTCTAGTGTAGGTACCACCAATAAACATTTGAGATAAGTCAATGCCGGTAGCACCAGTAGGCACAGTCTTAGGATTGGCAGGATTTGCATAATTTCGAAAGACAGCACTGTCATATTCCGTATTCATGCCGCCATTGCCACCGATACTAATTCCGATGGTGCTCTCCGTGTCGAGAGACTTGCTCCAACCAAAGCTGGGAATCATGAACAAGGGATTCTTACTCTTATATTCCCCTGGTGGGATACAACCAGGTTGATTGGGTCCCGTTGGTGGACAGTTTTGACTGGATGGCACTGTATCTGCCGTAAAACCACGGTCCGGAAAAAATAGAGCTAACCCAAGATCTAGCCGATCTGGTGTGAGTGCCATAGAAGCTGGATTGACACCTGCAGAGAGAGCATCTAGCCCAATGGCCGCACCAGCACCAGCCATTC
>CAUYTX010000428.1:0-14919 GCA_963575665.1 Gammaproteobacteria bacterium
AACATGGGTCAAAGGATCTCTGAGATCCAGATCAAGGGTAAACCTTTAGAGGAAAAGCGGGAATATCTAGTGGCAGGTTGGGCGAGTGTCCAAGAACAGCCAGAAAGCTCGGATGACATTTGGGACGTAGTGAGTCGCTATCTACGAGAAAAGAAACACTTGCGAATTGAACGAGTGAACACACCGAAACTCAAGAATGTTCAGGGAAATCCTGGCATTGCACAGTATTCTGGTCAGATTTTGAGTTAATGAGTGCTTTCAACACCTGTTCTGGAGTGATCGATGCCATGCAAGGAAATCGACTCTGACAGGTGTTGAATTCCGCAAACGCATTTGTGCACATACACGGATTGCCAAGAATTTTCTCAGCATTGGAATAGAGTGGCGCAGCATAGCGTACCGAATCTTCTGTTCCAAAGAGTCCAATGGTTTTGACGTCTAGTCCAGCTGCGAAATGCAGTGGCGCGGTGTCTCCAGAAATAACCACTCGAGCTTGTTTTAGAACTGCGAGAAAAAGTGCAAGATCAGATATGGGTGGCAACGTGAAAATATCTGGTGCCAAAGATTGCAAGTCTGTTAAGAGTTTTTGTTCTCGTTCGCTCCTACCAGAGGAAAATATCAACTGGTGATCTGTTGCAAGTTGAAAAAACTCAAACCAATGTTGTGTCGGCCATTCTTTTTTAGGTTGTGAGGTTCCAACGTGACATAAAACTGTGTGACCTTGCAAAAGTTTTTTAGCTTCTTCTACATGTCTTGGATCTGCTTCTACTAGAGTTTTTAGGCCTTCTGGAATTGGAGTGTTCCAGGCCTTTGAAATCAAAGAAAGGTGTCTATCTACCCAAGGAATGGGCAAATCTTTGGCGGATACAACTTGCGTGTAGGCAGCCTTTCTTAAGCGAGCCACCGAAGGATCAAATGACGCGATCCGAATTTTGGCACCAATCAAAAAACTTAAAAGAGCACCACGATCGTTTCCGCAAAAATCTACGGATCGATCAAACTTTTCTCGACGCAAAAGCTGTACCACAGGCCAAGACTCAGAAAATTTGATTTTCCCACGTGTGCGAGGAAATCCCCACACTTTTGAGATCCACGGAATATGTTCCAGAATGGGCATGGCTTCCCGCGCCACTAAAACATGAATCTCTGCTTCTGGAAATTGTTTTTTTAGAGCAAACAAGGCAGGCGTGATAAAAACGACATCGCCTAAGTATTTGAATTGAATAGCAAGAATTTTGTGAGCTGACATTGTATCTGGAATCAAAAATATTGATCTACCCCACGGATGGCGCGAATGCGGTCACTATTGAGTAATTTGTTCAATAAATCCAAATTTTGAGGAAGTCTGGATCGATCGTTTTCTGGGTGCCAAAGGTGCAATACTGGAACAGCATACCTTCCATCCTTCAAAAGAGAGCCAGAACGAATCAAGCGTATGGAAAAATCGAAATCTTCATTTCCCCAGCCGGAAAAGGATTCATCAAAACCATTGATTTGAAGATATGCTTCTTTTGATACGCCAATGTTGCATCCCCTAACTCCTTTCCAGCGGTAACGGCGTAATTTTCTAAGTGGAGACAACCCAACACGTAACCACGGGAAAGCACCGTCTATTTTGCCACGTATTTGGTTTTTCATTCTTGATTGGAACCATTGAGCAGCACTCCAATAAACCAACCGTGCAGGGGAAGAACTGGCAAGTAACTCTTCAGTAAAATTTTGGGCAAGAGAAACGCGACTTCCTGCAACGAACCAGCCTGGTTCGCTCAATTTCAAATGAAGGTCTACAAAATCTGGAAAAGGAATACAATCCCCATCTAAAAATATCAAATAATTACCTTGTGCTTGTGCCGTGGCACGATTTCGGATGGTTGCTAACCTGAATCCAACGTCTTCTTGCCAAACATGGCGTAAAAGAGTAGGAAAGCGTGTTTTCCAAGATTCGACTAAAGAACGGGTTTCTATCCTAGAGCCATCGTCCGCTACGATGACTTCCCAATTAGAATGAAAGTTTTGTTGGGATAACCCAATCAATACTGCATTCAGAGCATCCGGACGATTATAGGTTGAAACAATGACGGAGCATTTCATTTTTTGCGAAAAAGGTACATTCCTTTCAAATAGCGATAATACACGACTTCTGCATTGGAAATTGCTAACATCAGCCCTTCTTTACCGTCAAGAAACCCCGCACGAAGAAAGTAGGTTCGAAAAAATGCCCATGTACCATGACTTAAAGCCTTTCCGAGTCCACCCTGCTTTCCACTTTCTTCCATAGCCTGTGCGCCTAAAGTGGAATAGCTATTGATCTTGTTCAGCACTTCTTCCAAATCTTGATAGGATTCGTGCATGAGTGGAGCAGAAAGCCTCCCAACAGATCCATTGATAATCAACCGTTCATGTACGAGATCATTACTAAATTGTGCGTAACCTCGTCGGAATAGTCGAATAATTCGATCCGGAGACCAACCACTGTGCCGAATGTACTTTCCACAGTAGCTAGATTGCCTTGGCATTGAAAACGCAACGTGACTAGCAGGGGCATTCAGTACTTGTTGAATTTCGTTGCGAAGTGTTTCGGAAACCCACTCATCTGCATCTATGGACAAGACCCAATCTTGACCTGCCAAAGCTAAAGCTCGGTTTTTTTGAATACCAAACCCTAACCAATCGGATTCAATTTTTATTTTAGAACCGTGAGCTTGGCAAATCTCGAGTGTTCGATCGGTGCTGCCTGAATCTACTACAATGAGTTCGTCTGCCCAAGAAACAGAGGCAAGGCATCTGGAAATACAACTTTCTTCGTTTTTCGTGATGACGATAACAGAAAGGGACATGAATTATGGACAAATCACTATAAAAAAAGGTTATAAATCATAATGAACCTTATTTTTTTTCACTCACAACGATATATTCATACAACATAGTATTCGTAGTCTTACCTACCTCGTTTGTTGGTGAATTCCTAGAAGGCATCGCTTTACTACTTAATGCTCTCTCATAAGTTATCAAATGATTAAAACCATTTTCTTCAAACATTTCTGCAACAAATTGATCAGTCGGTAATTGAATATTTTTAACTGTCCTATTACCAACAACATAAATGATTTTGCCACCTTTCTTAACGCTTTGGGCTACTTCTTTAATTGACACAGATAAGTCATTGTAGAATGAGGATACTTCTAAAGCTCTGTTATTGTCTTCTTTAGCTATAGCAGAAATATAATCGGCTATAAGCCCTTTTGATAAGAGTTGTTTTGATTTTGTTCCCCCCATTAACATTGCGTCAATTCTTCTCGCATAATCAATTCCAGTCCATTCGTTGGAAAGTGCTGAAAATTGACCATACGCAACAGTTGTCCGACTGTCACCATAGGGTGGACTTGTAAGAACAATATCAAAATTGTTTTCTGACATCTGAAACTTTGAACACTGCACATCTACATTTGGAGTTGTAACTAATTTTGGGAAATAAAAGGTTGAATAAATAAAAATAGTATCATTTAGTTTCTTAAAGTAAACACCAAAAACATCTGGATTAAAATCTAAAATATCTTCCGATTTCATCTTATAAAGTTTGAATTCGTTATTTCTTGTGAAAGAACAATCCCTTACAGTTTCAGAAAAAGGCAAAAGAAAAAATCTTTTTAAGTTTTCATCTTCAATTTGAAGAATAAAATGTCTTATAATAGTCAGATTTTGTGACACGTTTTTTGAAAACCAAAAATCAATATTAGTAATTTTTGGTGTTCGTAGTTTTCTTAAATTTTTCTCATTCTTTACAAACTCATAAACTGCATCACGAAGTTTAGCCTTGGTTTCAAGGATTAAGTTTATAGGCAATTTGGTGAATTTTACTTTTGAGATTAAGATTGCCATTGGGTTAACATCAAAACCAAACATGTTAGTTATGCCACACTCAAGACCACTTGCAAAAGATGAACCTGAACCGCAATATGGGTCAAGCAATTTTCCTTTTGAGATGTTCAATTCATTGAGAATTGTAGTCCCAATTTGAGGTAACATTGTTGCAGGGTACTTGTGCAAGTTTGGGTAACTTGATGCGTATGTTTGTCCAATGAAATCATATTTCTCATTTCTTATTACTTTGTATTTCATAAATCTATTATGTTTTGAAAAAGCAATGGCAGTTTATTTTCAAATGTTCTAAATCCTGTTCCGTGATTCCTTGCCATTGTTTCTTTATCGTGTAAACGCAAATCAACAAGAATATTTTCTGCGCGAAATTGATCAGCCAACAACTCAGGTGATGTGTTTTTCATTAATTGCACTCTATAATAATGGAAATACTCTAGACCATCTCTTTCTTCAGTAAAAGCAGAAACGAAAAGCAATGCAGGTATTTTTTGCATAAAACGGTCTGCTAAAGTTTGTAATTGCCAAGTTGCGATTAACACGCCAGAGACATGTCTTACTGATATTGCAGTTTTTTGAACGTCAAGAAAAAGTCCTGCACTATTGGGTTTTAAAGACATCGTATAATAAAGTCCTTGCCTACCATCCTTATCCAAACTGCCATACTTCCTTACAGCCTCAAGCGGTGGTATTTTCCAAGCTTTCTTATTAAAAGTAAAAAGAGTTATTAAATTCTTTCCTTTCGTTCTGTGTGCTTTTAATTCTCCTCCCTCAATATCGGGATGTGTTGAATTATTTTCAATTATTTTAAGTTGAGTTTCTAAAGTATGTCCAACTCCAGTAGGTCCTCTTCGTGTTGTTGGAATAAAACCTTTCTCCTTAATAATTTTAAAATTTCTTACAAACTCTTCCATTGTCATATTCTATTTTTCCATTTCCAAAATTCATATTTTTTGCCGTGCTGTTAATTTCTTCTTTTCTACTTTAACTCACTCTATTTTAGTTATCACTAGAAGATAAATAATCCGAAACTTTTTGGATCAATTCCGTACACCCAACCCCACTGATACTCGAAACTACAAAAGCAGGTGCCGTCCAGTTTAGTGCTTGAACAATGATTTTAAGTTGGGCCGCGCTTTCCTCTGGGGGGAGTAAATCTGCTTTATTCAAGACCAACCAACGTTCCCGAGTAGATAATTCCGAACTGTAATTTGAAAGTTCATTTTCAATGCAGCGAATATCTTCGAGAAGATTCCCGTGGTCAGGCAAAATGTCTACTATGTGCAATAAGAGACGAGTACGGGAAAGGTGTTTGAGAAATCGAATGCCAAGCCCCGCACCTTCTGCTGCCCCTGAAATCAACCCTGGGATATCAGCAATGACAAAACTTTGTTCATACCCCAACCGCACTACCCCAAGTTGAGGATGTAAAGTAGTGAAAGGATAATCCGCGACTTTAGGCTGGGCAGCGGTGACTTTTCGTATAAAAGAGGATTTACCGGCGTTGGGTAAACCAAGCAAGCCCACATCCGCTAAGAGTTTGAGCTCAAGGCGCAACTCTCTTGTTTCACCAAGGGTACCAGGAGTGGTCTGACGAGGCGCACGGTTGATACTGCTTTTGAATCGAGTATTGCCAAGGCCGTGGAAACCACCGCGGGCGACACAAAGGACCTGACCTGGATCCACTAGATCTCCGAGCGATTCACCAGTGGCCACGTTGATTACCACAGTCCCAACTGGAACGCGAAGGCAGAGATCCTCGCCACATTTGCCGGTTTTCTCTTTTCCGTGCCCGTTTTCGCCGCGATCAGCGCGCCAGATCCGAGCATCTCGAAAATCTACGAGAGTATTAACGGAAACATCAGCTCTTAGGTAGACACTGCCACCATCTCCGCCGTCTCCCCCGTTGGGCCCTCCACGCGGGGCAAACTTCTCGCGGCGAAAGCTCAAACAACCGTTTCCGCCGTCTCCTGCGATGACTTGGATTGTGACTTCGTCAACAAACCTCACCTAGTACCACTCTACCCATGACACAACATATCCTCCACTATCTGTTGTGCCCATATAATAATAGCCGGGTGGTACTATGAAGAAATTTGTTCTATCCCACTGATTACCACCTGACGTCGATGAGACTATGGTCGCCGGTTGGGGTGTTTTTTCGCAACGAAAAGTCGTCGTTCCAGCATTTGCATTATGGGTTACTACACTGACATATATTGTTTTTGCTGTTTTATTTTGATAGGTCACATATAGGGATTTATTGACTTGACGTTGGATAGTCGCTGTTGCCGGACTGCCTTCGGGTACGTAATAGGGATCTAAACCAACATATTCTGCCGCGAGTACCGATAAAGGCACCACGAAACAGGCCGTTGTAGTTAGGATCAAAATAATCGACTTAATCTTCACAGCGGTCCCCCAGAAGTCATAAAACGGGCAGAAACGCGAGGTGGGTCTAATGATGAAGCAGAGACCCACAGACCTAGACGAAAAACCACAGTTTTAGTTGGAGTAAACACAACAACCTGTACTAACCACTAACTAAGGTTCCCCATCACAAGGTCACTGGGACTACGCTCACATACTTACGAGAGTGAGGACCTTTGGTCTCAAACAGAACCTTACCTCCAGCCATCGCGTAAAGAGTATCATCGCCGCCGCGTCCAACGTTAACGCCCGGATGGAAGTGAGTACCTCGTTGGCGCACGATAATGGCACCCGCAGACACTTGTTCGCCCCCGAATCGTTTTACCCCTAGACGTTTTGATTCTGAATCGCGGCCATTTCGAGTACTACCACCAGCTTTTTTGTGTGCCACTGCATTAACCCCTAAATATCTTGACCTACTGGATTATGCCGTTACGGGCAAAATACCAGTGATTTTGAGTTCCGTGTAATTTTGACGATGTCCAGTCACTTTTTGGTAGTGTTTTCGGCGACGGAACTTGAGGATTCGAATCTTGTCGCCACGGCCGTGGTGAACCACTGTGGCGGCCACCTGCCCGCCTTCTATGTAGGGAGATCCTACCGAAATCGGCTTCCCTTCCTCGGAGATCAACAAAACCTTGTCGAGAATGATGGACTCCCCTTCAATAGCAGGAAGGGTTTCGACTCTCAAGGTCTCCCCTGGAGTGACTCGATATTGCTTCCCGCCGGTCTTGACTACCGCGTACATACCTTCTCCAATGTAAGCCTACTCTAAAAATTTTAGGTTGCAAATTGTACCTAAATTTTTCGGAAAAAACAATCATTCAGGTGTTAAAAGGGTAGTTTGAAACCAGGAGGAAGTCCCAACCCAGAAGTAGCAGCAGACATCTTCCCAGAAGTAGATTCCTCTACTTTTCGGACTGCATCATTGATGGCCGCAGCGATAAGGTCTTCTAACATTTCCTTTTCTTCCTTCATGAGATCTGGCTCAATTTGGATTCTGCGTACCTCGTGCCGTCCGGTCATGACGACGCTTACCATTCCGCCACCCGATTGCCCTGTCACTTCTAGGGCAGCCATTTCCTCTTGAATCTTCCGCAGATTGGTTTGCATCTGCTGGGCTTGTTTCATCAGATTGGCCAAAGGACCTCTCATAGACGCGCTCCTATGTAATTTTGGGTTGGCTAGTCTTCGAACTGAGTAGCCTTGGGGTTATGCTGAAGGTAAAGTGCCACCGTCTTAATTTCAGAATCGGATAAACGTAGATTCCAAGAATGGCGTTGAACAATGGCACGCTGAATCTCTTCCAATGTTAGCCCCTGACGCCAACCTTCTAAGTGACAAGACAAACAGTGATCCTGCAAAAAGACCTTTGAAAAAGAACTTGCAAAGGCTAGAAGCTCTTGGTTCTTTTCTGCAGGGAGTTCCATTTGTTGAAAGTATTCTTGCTGGCGCAACACGCTTTTCTTTTCTAGGACACTAAGCAGCCATGCACGACTATTCCAATGGCTAGTGACTTGTTCTTCTCGGACATGGTAATGGATTCGATTGAACACACCCGTTGTATAACCTATGTTTGGAAGAGGCCACGCCGGGTAAAAAATCCAATAAGAAACAGCACAAACCCAAGTAGCGTAAAATCCTCTTTTCCATTTTTTGGAAACAGGACTATTAAATTCTTGAAGGTCTCCATCCCACGTGTACCCCGTGGTTTGAACGATCCTTGAAATGTTACTCATCGGGATCGCACAAAATAATCTTCTTCGTATTTCCCGAATTCTACTAAAGAGCCTAACACTTGTAGGTAGGCTACTAAAGCATTCATTTCAGTAGGGTGTTCCGGATCCCCGTGCATCGCTTTCACTTCAGCAGAAAGGCTTTCTCGGACTCGACGAATATCAAAAAATTGGGCCATATTAGAACCAAACTTCTTCAAATTAGCCTCATACCCTGATGAATCCTCAGTGTATGGCACGCCAACGTGAGCTAAAGCACGCATTCGGCCTGCAATATCTGAGGTTTCCAAAAGATCTTTTTGAATCCAGTCATAGCTAGGCATAGAAGATCTACGAACCAAACTACGCGGAGAAACGAGATGTTGCACGTGCCAAGAGTTGGGAAACTTCCCACCCACTCTGGCCAAGTCTGGCCCAATCCTGCGAGATCCCCACTGTGCAGGATGGTCATATTGACTCTCTGCAGCTAAGGAGTAATGACCATACCTGAGCCAGTCTTCTTGCCTAGGTCGGATCATTTGCGAATGGCAAACGTAGCATCCTTCGCGTTGGTAGAGATCACGCCCCAATAATTCTAGTGGAGTGTAGGGTCTTACTCCTGCTACTGATTCCACCGTGTTTTCGATAAAAAAGAGTGGCGTAATCTCCATAATTCCGCCCACGCTGATTGCCAACAAGGTAAAAATGGAAAGCAACCCAGCATGGGCTTCAACTTGCTCATGTTTCATGGCGCGCGGGTTCGGACAAATATCAACGCTCTACGACCAAGAAAAAACTCTCATCTTTCTTGACCATGCCAAGTTCCATTCGTCCACGTTCCTCCAGTGCTTCCAATCCAGACTTGAGATCTCGAACCTCGGCTTCCAATGCTTGGTTTCGATCTACAAACGTTTTGTTTTCAAGGGTTTGCACTTCGATTGCCTTGCGGAGATCTGCTACCTCTTCGAGACTACCTGGGCCGTGCCAGAGACGATATTGAAGCCCAACGGATAAACACACCAACAATGCTGCAATCCATTTCATGGGGGGATACTCAGGAATTTCGGGCAGGAAACGCATTGCGACCTGCATAAACAAGATCAGGAAAGACACTCTCAAGATACATCAAACGGTTATATTTGGCCACACGATCTGAACGGCAAAGAGAGCCCGTCTTGATTTGTCCTGCGCCACAACCCACTGCTAAATCGGCGATAAAGGTATCTTCAGTTTCTCCAGAACGATGAGAAACCACCGCAGCGTATCCGGCCTGCTGGGCCATGTGTATAGCCTCTAGGGTTTCAGTAACCGTTCCAATTTGGTTTAGTTTAATTAAGATTGCATTGGCAAGGCTAGATTCAATGCCACGACGCAAAATCTGCGTATTGGTTACAAAAAGATCATCCCCTACCAACTGAACTCGACTACCCAAACGATCTGTCAGAACGCTCCAACCTTCCCAATCACTTTCGTCCATACCATCTTCGATGGAGAGAATAGGATAACGTGTCACCCAATCTTCATATAAATCTACTAAATCCGAAGCACCCAGTGCACGTCCTTCCGAGGTGAGGGTGTAACAACGGTCTCGGTACAACTCAGAACTAGCCACATCCAAAGCTAAACCAATATCTCGCCCTGGGGTGTAGCCTGCTTGGACAATCGCCTCTAGTACCACCTCAATAGCAGCTTCATTAGAAGGCAAATCAGGAGCAAAACCTCCCTCGTCCCCCACGGCAGTCGATTTCCCCGCATGGTGCAACACCTTTTTGAGGGAATGAAAAACCTCTGCACCATAACGAATAGCCTCTGAAAAAGTAGGGGCACCCACCGGTACGATCATGAATTCTTGGAAGTCTACGCTGTTATCCGCGTGAGCTCCTCCATTCAAGATGTTCATGAGCGGAACTGGCAATACGTAAGGCCCTTTCCCCAATGTCTGGTGTAATGGTTGCTTGGTTTCTACCGCGGCGGCTTGAGCACAGGCCATGGAGACGCCAAGCAAAGCATTTGCCCCGAGGCGCGATTTGTTGTGCGTTCCGTCCAGTTCTATCAGGAGACGATCGATTGACCGTTGATCTGTACCATCCTGGCCTAATAGGGCAGTGCGAATCTCTCCCGTGATATGTCCTAAAGCCTTGCGCACCCCTTTACCACCGTAGCGAGTCAAGTCTCCATCTCGTAACTCAATGGCTTCTCGAGAACCAGTCGAAGCTCCAGAGGGCACCGCTGAGTTTCCACGAGCACCAGAATGCAATACCACCTCAGCAGAGAGAGTAGGATTTCCTCGGGAATCCAGAATTTCACGGGCACCAATCTCTACGATTTTTGACATGTCTTCCACTTCCGATCAGGGAACTTTAGGTGGATCCGAACGGCGATTAGGCCACTCGCCCTTTTTGGCTTCTTCCGGTGCAAGGCGTAATCCTTGAGAAGAAACTTGTTTGTTCTCACTCAGATTGATTTTTAATCGCAAATTATTTTGAGAGTCCGCATTCTTGAGTGCGTCATCTTGACTAATGATTCCTTCTTTGTATAAACGATAGAGATCGCTATCAAAGGTGTGCATTCCTTGGGGTTCTGAGCGTTCCATAACGGATTTGATACCTTCAAACTCCCCGCGCCGAATTAGATCTGAGATCAATGGACTTGCTAGCAGAACTTCAAATGCACCTGTGCGACCACCTCGAACCGCAGGAATCAACCGTTGTGAAATCACCGCGCGCAAATTCATCGACAATTCCATGAGCAACTGGGATCGTTTCTCTTCTGGGAAAAAATTAATAATACGATCCAAGGCTTGGTCTGCATTGTTAGAGTGCAGTGTACTGATGCAAAGATGTCCAGTTTCTGCAAACGAGATTGCGTGGTTCATAGTTTCGCGATCTCGAATTTCACCGATTAAAATAACGTCTGGTGCCTGCCGAAGGGTGTTTTTAAGAGCATCTTCATAACTGTCAGTATCGATGCCTACTTCTCTTTGGCTAACAATGGATCTGCGATTAGGATGCACAAATTCTACGGGGTCTTCAATGGTAATGATGTGACCTGCACTGTTTGCATTGCGATAGTCAATGAGTGAAGCTAAAGTAGTCGATTTTCCAGAACCAGTTGCCCCAACGACTAGGACAAGTCCTCGTTTAAGCATGACCACTTTTGTCAGGATAGAAGGCAATCCTAAACTTTCTGCCGAGGGAATCACAGTACGAATGTGACGGATCACCATGGCCACTTGATTGCGCTGTTTGAAAAGATTAACTCGAAACCGCCCGATCCCGAAAAGAGCATAAGCTAAATTCATTTCGGGTCTTCGTTCGAAGGCTTCTATCTGATCGGGCCGCATCAATGGGTAGCCGATACTTCTGACGCGGTCAGGAAGCAAGATAGATGGCTCTAAGGGAGTGAGGACTCCATCTACTTTGACACTCGGAGGAGCACCTGTGGTGAGGTATAAATCAGAAGCATTCCTAGACACCATCAATTTTAAGTAATCATCTAGCTCCATTAACCCTCCACAGGTGGCAAAACTTCAGAAAGCATACTAAAATGGCGTGTCATTCGTCCGGAGATATCTTATGATAGCAAAGTGGAGGGTACTTTTAGGAATATTGACAGTGTTTGGTTTGTTAAGTGAGGCATTCGGAGAAGTACAACCATTGCCTGATGAACCAAGACTAGTACTGGTGAGTGCAGAAGGCCCACTGCCACTCCACGAAATCCTCAATTTAGGCACTGACCACCTTTTTTCTCTTGGGATCGGTATCGTGGCAGGTGCGACAATCATCGCACCACAACTCGAGATCGGTGAGCTGAGCGGCATTGTCATCGGTGTGATTGCAGGGGATTTACTTTATCGACTTATGTTCCCAAAGAAACGCCTTTGGTTCTCTTCTAATTGGTTCTAGTTAGCAATCCAGTGCGTGTCATGGCCACGGCTCGGAACATTGCACGCCCTTTGTTCATGGTTTCTTCCCACTCTCGGGAGGGCACGGAGTCGTGGACGATGCCTGCACCTACTTGAAGGTGTAACGTTCCCTCCTGAATCACTGCAGTCCGAATAGCAATGGCAGTGTCCAAGTTGCCTGACCAGCCGAGATAACCCACTGCACCAGCGTAGATCCCGCGTTTGACGGGCTCTAGTTCGTCAATGATCTCCATGGCACGTACTTTGGGCGCACCACTTACCGTACCAGCGGGAAAAGTAGCCCGCAACACATCCATAGCAGTCATGCCCTCGCGTGGACGCCCAGTCACTTGAGAAACAATGTGCATCACGTGAGAATAACGCTCGATTACCATCTTCTCAGTCAGTTGCACACTTCCCACTTTAGCCACTCGCCCAACGTCGTTTCGACCCAAGTCAATGAGCATTAAATGTTCAGCACATTCCTTTGGGTCTGCAAGGAGTTCCTTTTCAAAAACCTGATCTGCTGTTTCTGTGGCACCTCGAGGTCGAGTACCAGCAATGGGACGCACGGTGACCAAATCCTCTTGTTGCCTAACTAGAATCTCCGGAGAAGAGCCTACAATGTGAAATTTGTCGAGATCTAAAAAGTAGAGGTAAGGAGATGGATTGATTACTCTCAGTGCGCGATAAAGATCTAAGGGAGGAGCATCAAAAGGTACTGACAATTGTTGCGACAAGACCACCTGCATGACATCGCCTTCTACGATGTAATGTTTAATCTTGTCTACTGCCTCCTCAAAACCTTTTCGGCTAAATTTAGAAGTGAATTCTTCTTCGGTAGTAGGGGTAGAGCTCCTATTGATCTCTTGTCCCGGAACTTCCTGAAAAAGGCGACAAGACAGCTGATCCAGTCGTTGTTGTGCTTGGTCGTAGCTTTGAAGCCAATCTACTGAACTCACTGGCGCGTGGACAATGAGGTACATCTTCCCCTGCAAATTATCAAACACCACGACTTCTTCAGAAAGGAGTAGCAAAATGTCTGGCGCGCCAACGGGATCCGGTTTTGGTGGTTGTGTAGAAGAGCGGTGTTCTAGCCGAGGTTCAATGTATCTAACGGTGTCATAGCCAAAATACCCAACCAATCCTCCAGTAAACCGTGGCTGATCCGCCAATGTCGGCACATGGAACCGTGTTTGGAAATGAGCAATCCAAGCCAAAGGATCTGGAGTTTTGAGGCGCTCGATGACCACGCCATCCCTTTCCAGGCTCACTTCATGGCCAATGACTCGAAGAATAGTGCGACAAGGTAGACCGATAATGGAGTATCGTCCCCACTTTTCTCCCCCTAGCACGGATTCAAAAAGATACGAATGGGGGCCGCGTGCCAGTTTTAAGTAAGTAGAAAGGGGGGTATCAAGGTCTGCCAATACTTCACGCATCACAGGGATATGGGTGTAACCCTGTTCAGCGATGGCCTGAAAAGCACGGAAATCCATACCAAAAACCTGCATTAGTTCAGTTTAGCCAGAACAGCAACTACTTCTGGAGGAGCTTCTTCCCAACGACCTCGGCGCAATCCACGAGGCAATAAGACAGATCCAAAGCGGATCCGAATCAATCGACTGACCTTCACTCCTTGAGATTCCCAAAGACGTCGCGCTTCCCTGTGGCGTCCTTCCTTGAGGATACCATGATACCAACGGTTGCTTCCTTCGCCTCCTACTTCTCTTAGACGTTCAAAACGTGCAGAGCCATCCTCTAGGATCACTCCAGTACGAAGTGCTTCTAAAGCTTCTTCAGAGACAGGCCCAAGAACTCGCATGGCATATTCTCGTTCTAAACCTTGACTAGGGTGCATGAGCCGATTGGCCAATTCTCCGTCCGTAGTCAGTAGGATAAGCCCACTGGTATTTAAGTCCAAACGTCCCACCGAAATCCAGCGGCCATTGCGCACGATCGGCAAATGATCAAAAATGGTAGGCCGTTTTTCAGGGTCTTTTCGAGTACAAACCTCGCCTTCTGGCTTGTGATAAAGCAACACCCGTTGGCGCACTACCGCACGCAGGACGATGGGTTGACCATCAATTAAGATCCGTTCTCGTCCGGTGACCCGCTGCCCTAACAATGCACGAGTACCATCCACGGAAATGCGGCCAGCCTGAATCCAAGTCTCGACTTCTCGGCGCGACCCAGCCCCCGCCCGAGCTAACACTTTTTGTAGCTTCTCGTCGGTCATGGGCTAGGTAAGTACCTGAACCCCTTTTTGACTCCCTACGATCAACACATCCGCGGGGCGGCGTGCGAATAAACCGTTGGAAACGACTCCCACAATTTGATTGATTTCACTTTCCCATTTGACGGGTTCGGAGATAGTAAGGCCATACACATCTAAAATGATATTACCATTGTCCGTTATGCTTCCCATTCGATACACCGGTTCACCTCCCATTTTGAGGATCTCTCGGGCTACGTAGGATCTAGCCATGGGAATGACTTCGATAGGCAAAGGAAACTCACCCAGGAAACTGACTACCTTGGATTCGTCAACAATACAAACAAATTTTTTGGCAACCGCAGCTACGATCTTCTCTCGAGTCAACGCGCCGCCACCCCCTTTTAAGAGGTGTAGATGACGAGTAGCCTCGTCAGCACCATCGACATAGACCGCCATGCTGTTGACCATGTTTAGGTCTAGCACTTCAATTCTATTCTTTTTGAGGCGTTCTTCGGTAGCCTTCGAAGAGGGCACTGCACCTTCGATAAAGTAACTTTTTTCTGCTAGGAGATCGATAAAGTAGTTAGCAGTGGATCCCGTCCCAACACCCACAACACAACCATGGGTTAGGTGTTCTAGGGCCGCTTTGGCAGCAGCCTTTTTCATGTCATCTTGTGTCATGTGTACACTTTTCTAGTTCAGAGATTTTTTTGATTATATCTAGGAGTTACGCAGTTGGTCAAAATTTGTTAGGATAATAAGATGAACAAAGCAAA
>CAUYTX010000429.1:0-14913 GCA_963575665.1 Gammaproteobacteria bacterium
CGTCCGATCCGAAAAAGCGGTTTGCAATTCTTCAGGGATCCAACTATAATAACCGTAGGTTTCTGGTGTACCTTGAACATCAGCTACGGGCGGTAGGCCTGAAAGTGATGCGCGTGTGTACGGGCGACAAAATCCAAGCGTCGGCGGTGGTCACTTCCGAAGTGCTGGCGTCTAAACCGTGAACCGATTTTACGTGCGTAGAGAGAGCGTCATGGATGACGATCGACTGCGCACTTGGATCGGACTCCAAGGATGAGTGTTTTCATTATTTGCTTAACTCAAGCTACACTCAACTTAATCGAAAAATGCTCTAGCAAAGTGGTCTTAGCTGCGGGCACGGGTCAGTGCCTTTTTGATTGTAACTTTTTTACGGTGATTTAATCCCCTCCCAACGAAGTCCAAATCTCCCCATCTTGGAATGTCAGGAATATTTCTGTCTTTCGATCCCCGATCATTCGGATACTCCCGTCTGTGAATTCTCCCTGTGAATTGATCACAAAAGGGGTAGAAGACGGTAACAAACTTATTTCCCCTTCTAAAAGGGGACGTGTTTCGTAGTCTTTTCCCTGAGTTACCAAATTTCCTTGGTACTGAAGAGCGCCTTTTTCATTACGGGTTACAGTAAAATCTTGAGTGAGTAATTTATATTGGTAGTCTTCTCCATACCAGCGTCCCTGATCCATGATTTCTAAGTGAAGGTTCGTAAAGGTAGTAGCGATTTTTCCTTGATTGCCATAGATTCCTTCCATCACAGCCGACTGTGAGAAATGATCTTTGTCTGAATCTTCGTATTCGGTGTGCATCTCAAATCGTATTTGGTAAGCCTTCTCGTATTCTTTGAGGTGCGCTCTTGTGAACGTGATACTCCCATTTTTAACCTTTTTAGAAGAAAAAGTAGTTTTTGATTCTGAAGAATCCTCACTTCTTTGTTCTTTGCAATCATGATAGAGAAGGGTAACAGTAGTACCTACTTGAGTAGCCTCGTAGTCACCCCCTGTTTGACACGGAAAAGACCCACTTTCTTTTGGTAGAATTGAATCGGAAGCTTCCCCGGGCCGAAACCGCGCCAAAAGATCGTCAATGTTTTGGACAAAATACAATGAGACTTCCATGGCTAAAAGTGCAGTAGAAGATGCCTGCTCCTGATTCTGCACTGTCAAAACAACTTTGGAACTATTGGTTTCTTGTGTGCACGCCGTCAAACAAACGAGTACGCAACTAAAATATAACTTTTTCGTATGCAGTCTTCGCTGAGGTGTTGTGAGTAGAACCATGTATACGCTTCCCTTTGAGCCACTAAGAGACCGCCCCTCACCTCTTGTCTATCTCGTGGAAGAGGATGTGAGTCAAGCAGTGAAGTTAAGCCGTGCTTTAGAAGCGCATGGATACCACGTGCGCACATTCCCAACACTGGCATCGTTTCGATTAGCATATTCTGATGATACACGCCCTGCCGCAGTGGTCATGAATTTAACCTTCCCAGAGGGAAACATGGCAGGTGCACAAATCATCGGAGGAATCAAATCTCGTCAACAAGATTTCTTGCCAGTCATTTTTGTTTCGGAACGTAGCGACCTAGATTCTTACTTGACAGCCTATCGAGCGGGTGCCAGCCGTTATCTTACCAAACCAGTAGATACAACTCAGCTCGGAAACTGGCTAGATGAGTTGACCGGACGAATTCCCGTGCAACCTTATCGTGTACTGTTAATAGACGACGATGTAGAATCGCTTCAAATTCAGTCCTTTATTCTAAAACAAGCGGGCATGGAGGTGCTTGCTTTAGTAGATCCTCTCAAGATGTTAGAGGTCATGCAAACCTTTTGCCCAGATATACTTTTGCTGAGTATCTATTTTTCTGATGTCACAGGTCCGGAACTGGCTACGGTGCTTCGTGGGCAGGAAGCCTACACCCATTTGCCAATCTTATTTTTATCTGATGAGCTCGATATGAGCAGCCAAATCCTCGCACTGAATCTTGGTGGGGATGATTTTCTATTAAAACCGGTGCAACCTGTCCACTTAGTCGCCGCAGTAGCAACCCGTGCCAGACGAGCACGCCAGTATGGCGAAATGATGCTCCGACTCAAATCTACTTTATATGAACGAGAGAGAGAACATCTGGCGTTGAATCAGCACGCGTTAGTAAGCATTGCAGATCGCGCCGGTAGGATCACTTACGTAAATGACAAATTTTGTACCACCAGTGGATATGCTCGCGAAGAATTATTAGGAAAAAATCATCGAATCCTAAAATCGGGGTACCACTCTCCTGAGTTTTATAAGGAAATGTGGAGTATGGTAGCCTCTGGTTATCTTTGGCAAGGGGAATTGTGTAATCGCAGGAAAGAAGGTGGTTTTTACTGGGTAGAATCTACTATTACTCCATTTTTAGATGCAAAAGGAAAACCATACCAGTACGTTGCCATTCGAACCAACATTACTGCACTAAAACGCAGTGAACAAGCATTGCGTGAAGCGCAAACCATCGCTCATCTCGGGCATTGGAGCTGGAACGCAATGAGCAAAAATATCTTTTGGTCTGATGAAATTTACCGAATCTTGCGATTGAATGTAAATCCCAGTGAGTTTACCCCAAGTCGAGAATTACTTTTTTCTTATATCCACCCTGACGACGTGGAAATGGTTAGAAAGTCAGAACAAGCAGAATTCCACCCAGGTGAATCTCATGGTTTAGATTATCGCCTTCTATTCCAACCAGCAGATCCAGAAAATAAATTTTTAGAAGAAAAATACGAAATTCGTTGGGTGCACGAAGAAGCACGAGGGGATTTTGATGTACATGGCAATCTTTTGAGAATGACGGGGACGGTGCAGGACATTACCGAACGAAAAGTAGTGGAAGAACGTCTCGCACTTTTTCGCCGTATCTTCGATGTTTCTGGACAAGGTATTCGGATTACAGACTACACCGGTCGCATCACCTATATCAACCAAGCCTATGAACAGTTGTTAGGCTATTCCCAAGAAGAAGTTATTGGAAAACCATTTTTTTTATTTGTTCCGGACGAAGCCTTAGAAACGATGGAAAAAATCTATCCTACGATCTCTTTTGGACAGAGTTGGGCAGGACTCTTGCCCATGAGGCGAAAGGACGGTAGCCAATTTACTTCTGCAAGCAACTTAGGAGCTTTGGTCGGAACAGATGGCCACATGCAATATGTGTTCAACATTTTTACAGATTACACGGAAGAGTTGGCACGTCGGGCGGAACTAGCAGAAGCAAAAGAAGCCGCAGAACGCGCCAGCCAAGCAAAATCAGAATTCCTTTCCAGCATGAGCCATGAATTGCGTACACCAATGAACGCGATCCTTGGTTTTGCGCAGTTCTTAGAGATTTATGGAAGACTAGACGAAGAACAAAAAGATAGCATCTCCGAAATTTTGAAGGCTGGGCAACACTTGCTCGAACTAATCAATGAAGTCTTAGATTTGGCAAAAATTGAAGCAGGTCGTATTGATCTTTCTTTAGAGGCTGTTGGACTTCTACCTTTAGTAGAAGAGTGTATTGATCTTGTTCAACCTTTAGCAGCAGCCAGAAACGTTATT
This sequence comes from Gammaproteobacteria bacterium, assembly GCA_963575665.1. Lineage (GTDB taxonomy): Bacteria > Pseudomonadota > Gammaproteobacteria > CAIRSR01 > CAIRSR01 > CAUYTX01. Next base: position 3,571 of record CAUYTX010000429.1, read on the forward strand.
CTACATAGAGAAGACTTCTTCGGAAGCGCAGTTCGTGCAGATCGAATGCGTTTAAAACAGGCTCTTTTGAATCTTCTCTCGAATGCCATTAAATACAATTCAGAAAACGGAAGCGTATCTATCTCTATTCTGGACTCATCAGGAGAGCGGGTACGCCTCGCGGTTTCTGATACTGGGCTGGGCATACCTCCAGAGCGCATGTATTTGCTCTTTCAGCCCTTTAACCGGTTGGGTGCTGAAAATAGCGAAGTAGAAGGAACTGGAATCGGTCTTACCATTACTCGTCGATTGATTGAAAGAATGGGAGGAAGCGTCGGAGTCAAAAGTCAACCAGGCGTGGGTAGCACCTTTTGGATCGATTTACCTGCTGAAAAAATTTTAGAGGAGGACACGGATGAAGAAAGTAGACCAGAGGTCTATCGAGTAGATGCAAAAAAATACAAATATCAAGTGCTGTACATTGAGGATAATCCTGCTAACCTTCGCCTTGCAAGCCACATTTTCGGCCACAAAGACCATATCCAACTGTTGACAGCCCATACACCGGAACTGGGGATTGAGTTAGCATTTGCGCATCAGCCAGATTTAATCCTACTGGATATCAACCTTCCAGGTATAGATGGATATCAAGTATTAGAAGTATTTAAGTCAGATCCAGAGCTAAAAAAAATCCCTATCATTGCGGTTACGGCAAACGCAATGCCACGAGATGTCAGTAGAGGAAAGGAAGCAGGGTTCGTCGAATACTTAACGAAACCTTTGGACGTTGAACATTTTACAAAGGTAGTAGACCAATGGCTTGGTCGTTAATCTAGTCCAAGTTTTTTGAGTCGGTAACGCATTGCCCGAAAGCTAATACCAAGAATTTTGGCAGCGGCAGTGCGATTCCAACGAGTTTGTTCTAATGCTTTCAAGATGGTTTCTTTTTCGATTGAATCAAGAAAAGGATCCAATGCTGCTTCTGGCGTAGTATTTAGAATGGGGGTGTCTGTGTTTTCTGCTGCTACATGCTTAATGGGAAGAGACTCACCAGAGAGAACGTCACATTTCTCAACGGTGCACCCGTCACAAAGCGTTACTGCACGTTCCAGAATATTTTCTAACTCACGAACATTTCCGGGAAATGAATGACGCATGAGGGTGTCTATGGCTTCTGCGGAAAGGCTTGGCATCGCCAATCCAGAATTTTGGGCACTGCGTTTTAGGAAATGTTGGACCAACATGGGGATGTCTTCGCGCCTTTCACGAAGCGGAGGCACTCGAACTTCAATAACATTCACTCGGTAGTATAAATCTTGGCGAAAAGTGCCCAACTGCACCAAAGCAGATAAATCCTTGTGAGTGGCAGAAAGGATACGAACATCCACTGGAACTTCTCGAGAAGCTCCTACTGGACGAACTGCCTTTTCTTGTATTGCACGTAAGAGCTTAACTTGCATTGCTAGGGGCAAATCTGCAATTTCGTCTAAGAAGAGCGTGCCTCCTACTGCTGTTTGAAATAGACCTCCGTGCTCTGCAATGGCACCGCTAAATGCTCCCTTTCGATGACCAAACAATTCACTTTCTATAAGTTCTGCAGGAATAGCACCACAATTCACCGGCAAAAAAGGTTTTTCTGCACGTGGCCCTTGTTCATGAATTAAACGAGCTACCAATTCTTTGCCAGTACCAGATTCTCCAGTGATGTGAATGGGTGCTTGACTGCGCGCCACCTTGGCAATGGTAGCACGCACGCCACGCATCGGACCCGAATCTCCGAGAAGTGCAGCATACCCCGAAACTGCAGGGCGACGAGATAATCGCAATGCAGTAGTAACGAGACTACGCAATACCTTTAGGTCTACGGGTTTCGAAACAAAATCAAAAGCACCTCCCTTGAGAGCACGGACAGCCGTTTCCATATTCCCATGGGCGGTGAAGACTGCAACTGGAAGGTTTGGGTAATGACGCTGGATATGTGCTACCAGATCAATGCCTTCTCCATCCGGAAGTCGCAAATCAGTAATGCAGAGGTCAATTGGATATCGTTCTAGGATTGACCGTGCCATTTCGAGACTAGAAGCAGTACGGGTTGTGACTTCCATGCGCGCTAGAGTAATTTCCAACAGTTCCAGAATATCTGGTTCGTCATCGACGACCAACGCAACTGGTTTATCTGTTGAGACCTTCTGCATTTTTCCGAGAAACTCGTACCTATCCCGGTATAAGCATAGAAGCTCGAGGCACCCCGCGAGCTTCTGCCTCTGAAAACCAACTCGGTTTACGTCCTTTCCCAGTCCAAGTCCGACTCGAATCTTTAATATCCCGGTACTTTGGGGGGGATTTGCTGCCGTCCTTCCGCTTATCCCCGCTTGGAACCCGCTTCTGCGGAGATGTCAATTCTTCCGGGCTGATTTGATTCTTACTGATAGTCTCGCGCAGTTCCTTGATCACAGCACGACGTTGCTCACGTTTCTCGCGATCCTCTGCCTTTTTCTTCTCAGACTCTCTCGTCTTGATTTCCTTCTCAATCTCCTTTGTAAGTCCATGCAACTTGTCTACAGTCATTTTAGATAGATCAGTCGTCATAAAACTCCACACGGCCAGCCTCCCGAAATTGGGAGAATGGGCTACGTCCTCCAAGAATGAACAAACTAGGATACCGAATTTTGAACAAAAGGAGAATCGGCAAACTCCTAAATATGATCGAGCTCGAAAAAATTTAACTGCTTTTGAGTATTGTCATACCGAATACGGATAGAATAATACATTATGCTTCATTTAATTTTCTGAATTTTGCTCATTTTGCTCGCGGAAGTGTCCTAAGGACTTTACAGTTTACTACAAACGTGGTGGTGTCTATTTGTGATTGGTGTGCTAATAGTTGAAGATTCTCGAGTTATTCGTGACTACCTAGTCTACGTCTTAGAAGGAGACCCAACACTCCAAGTCATTGGGACAGCCGAGAATGGTGAGGAGGCTCTTACGTTAGTAAAAAGACGCCGACCCGATGTGATCTTAATGGATATTCATATGCCTAAAATCGATGGGTTCGAAACCACCCGTCGAATCATGTCTTCCAATCCCATTCCCATTGTCATTTGCACTGCGAGCATTCATTACACAGAAGTTCACACGGCCATGCGTGCTTTGGAAGCAGGTGCGCTCGCCATTCTCAGAAAACCCTCTGGATTCTCCGATCCCAATGCAGAGGCCGAAGGCACGGCCATCATCAATACCCTAAAATTGATGTCTGAAATCAAATTGGTTCGACGTTGGACTCCTACTAACTCACCAGTATTGTCTAAACCTTTGCCTCGGAAGATCGAAGTAGTGGCCATAGGTGCCTCGACTGGAGGTCCCCCTGCAGTTTTGAAAGTTTTGTTAGGGCTACCACATCCTTTTTCTGCACCTATTTTACTAGTTCAACATATTTCTACAGGTTTTACACAAGGTTTTGCAGAATGGCTTGCTACGGCTTCTGGTTTTCCAGTGCACGTTGCTCAAAATGGAGAACGTCCACTGCCGGGACATGTTTACGTGGCACCAGATGACCACCACTTATGGGTCAGTATTCTAGGCGATTTGAGGGTAGACCGCTCCCCGCCGAGAAATGGTCTGAGGCCTGCAGTGGGTGTATTGTTCCAATCGGTGGCCGAACAATTTGGCCCACGGGCTGCGGGTGTTTTATTGACAGGCATGGGCCGAGATGGCGCAGAAGAGCTTAAAAACATGTTCGACCGTGGTGCGTTAACCATTGCCCAAGATGAAGCCAGTTGTGTAGTCTTTGGGATGCCTGGTGAGGCCATTCGAATTGGTGCAGCACAATTTGTGCGACCACCAGAACAAATTGCAGAGTTATTGACTTAAATCCCATCTTAAAAAGCGATGCCAATGGCTACGGATTGCAATCCAGAAGAAACCCAAGAATGGTTAGAAGCACTAGACAGTGTTTTAGCACTGGAAGGCCCAGATCGAGCGCACTACCTTCTCGAACGTTTAATTGATAAAGCTAGGCGTTCTGGGGCTTACTTGCCTTATAGTGCCAACACAGCCTATCTTAATACCATTCCTCCCTCTCGTGAACCTCGTCGCCCAGGAGATCATGCACTAGAAAGGCGAATTCGTTCTCTCATTCGTTGGAATGCCATGGCATTAGTGGTTCAGGCCAATCGAGACGTTGCCGAATTAGGGGGACATATTGCCAGTTTTGCTTCTGCGGCAACCCTTTACGACGTAGGGTTTAACCATTTTTTTCGCGCGCCATCTGAAAAACACGGTGGAGATTTAGTCTTTATTCAAGGACACTCCGCTCCCGGTATTTATGCTCGTGCCTTTTTAGAAGGCAGAATTTCTGAAGATCAGTTAAAACATTTTCGACAAGAGAGCGAAGCAGGGGGTCTCTCTTCGTATCCCCATCCTTGGTTGATGCCAGCATTTTGGCAGTTCCCAACGGTGTCGATGGGACTAGGACCAATTCAGGCCATCTACCAAGCCCGTTTCATGCAATACCTTGACGATCGAGGAATCCTAAATACTCAGGGACGGAAGGTGTGGTGTTTCGTGGGGGATGGAGAAACCGACGAACCAGAGACATTGGGTGCAATCTCACTGGCGGCGCGGGAAAAATTAGATAACCTCATTTTCGTAGTGAACTGCAACCTTCAACGCCTCGATGGTCCAGTTCGGGGTAATAGTAAGATCATTCAAGAATTAGAAGCCCATTTTAGAGGAGCAGGCTGGAACGTTCTCAAGGTGATTTGGGGTTCTTATTGGGATCCACTCTTTGCCAAAGACAAAAAAGGACTGCTGCTCAAACGAATGGAAGAGTGTGTAGATGGTGAGTATCAAGCCTACAAAGCCAAAGGGGGTGCCTACACAAGGACTCATTTTTTTGGCAAATATCCCGAGTTGTTGGATCTCGTTGCGAACCTAAGTGATGAGGATTTGTGGCGACTAAACCGCGGCGGACACGATCCTTTCAAGGTCTATGCTGCCTACCACGCTGCAGTTCAACACGTAGGAAAACCTACCGTAGTGTTGGCAAAAACAGTCAAAGGTTATGGCATGGGAGAGGCCGGAGAAGGCCAAAACATCACTCATCAAGCCAAAAAAATGGGAGAACGTGCCCTGAAGGCATTTCGAGACCGTTTCCGCATTCCCATTCCGGACGAAAAAATTGCCGATGCCCCATTTTACCGGCCACCAGACAACAGCCCTGAGATTCGTTACCTTCGCGAGCGTCGTGCAGAACTTGGTGGTTACCTACCTGCTAGAAGAACCGAAGCAGAGGCATTGACCATCCCTGACCTCTCTGTTTTTGAGCCAGTGTTCAAAAGTGCGGCCGAGCGAGAAATGTCTACTACCATGGCTCTCGTTCGAATCCTCTCAGTGTTAATTAAAGATCAGCATTTAGGAAAACGAATTGTTCCCATCATCCCAGATGAAGCGCGCACCTTCGGAATGGAAGGATTGTTTCGACAAGTAGGCATCTATTCTTCGGTAGGCCAACTATACGAACCCGTAGATGCTGACCAGCTCATGTACTACCGAGAAGACAAGCGCGGTCAAATTTTAGAAGAAGGGATTAACGAAGCGGGTGCCATGTCCTCTTGGATTGCGGCAGCAACGGCTTACAGTCACCACGCCACTCCCATGATTCCGTTTTACATCTTCTATTCGATGTTCGGATTCCAAAGAATCGGGGATTTGGCATGGGCAGCAGGGGACTCCCGCGCCAGAGGATTCTTAGTTGGAGGCACTGCCGGTCGTACCACTCTCGCAGGCGAAGGATTGCAACACAATGATGGTCATAGTCATTTGATCGCTGCCACCATTCCTAACTGTGTTGCCTATGATCCTACCTTTGCTTACGAATTGGCAGTTATTATTCAAGATGGTCTACGACGGATGTATGTAGAAAAGGAATCTATCTTTTATTACCTCACGACCATGAATGAAAACTACCTACATCCTATGGCACCGGAAGGATCCCAAGAAGGTATCCTCAAAGGAATGTACCTCTTGCAATCTACGGAAGGAAAAGGGGATCGGGTTCAGTTGTTCGGTTCTGGCGCGATTTTACGAGAAGTGATCGCCGGAGCTGAGATATTAGCCACCGATTTTGGCATTGGGTCAGACATTTGGAGTGCGACTAGTTTCACAGAATTGCGTCGAGAGGGTTTGGCAATAGAGCGTTGGAATCGGTTACACCCAGAAGAAACACCACGTATTCCTTACGTTGAACAGTGTTTGGCCAAACGAGCCCCTGGCCCCGTCATTGCGGCAACTGATTACTTGAAAGCTTTTGCAGATCAGATCCGCGCTTGGGTACGACGTCCTTATCACGTGTTGGGAACAGATGGTTTTGGGAGATCCGGAACTCGCAAGCAGTTGCGTCGCTTTTTTGAAGTAGATCGATACCATGTTGTGATCGTGACTCTCGAAAGTCTAGCAAAATTCGGAACCCTACCTGTTTCCAAAGTGACAGAAGCCATACAACGTTATGGCATCGACCCAGAACGCTTAGACCCAGCCAATCACTGAAAAACATAACCCATGGCTACTCTAAAAAAGATTTTCTTGCCTGATATTGGAAACTTCAAAGAAGTAGATGTCATCGAGATTCTCGTTTCTCCCGGAGATCGTGTCACCTCAGAGAAAGGACTATTAACGCTTGAAAGTGACAAAGCTGCCATGGAGGTTCCTTCTCCGGAAGAAGGCATTATCCAAATGGTGCACGTTAAAATAGGAGATAAGATCTCTCAAGGGGCTCTCCTGTTTACCTTCAAACTAGAGACACAACCCGCTACGGTTGACGAAATACCGGTTGCTCCTGCGGCTGTTTCCACAAAACTAATACCTTTGCCCGCGCCAGAAAGTTGTGAATTGCCTCCGCCGGCGGGTGCACTGGACCCAAACGTTCAAACCACCACACCTGCTGTCTATGCTAGTCCTTCTATTCGGCGTTTTGCCAGGGAGCTGGGAGTAACTCTCCAAGACGTTCAAGGTTCTGGCCCAAAGGGTCGGATCACTCAAGAGGATATTCGGAGCCATGTAAAATCTACTCTCGCCAAACCCGTGCCTATTTCCAATAAGAAAACAGAAAGTAGCTTACCAGAATGGCCAAAAGTAAACTTTTCGGCGTTTGGCTCCGTCGAGATTCAGCCGCTGTCCCGAATCCAAAAGTTGTCAGGGCCTGCCTTACATCGAAATGCCTTATCAATTCCCCACATCACCCAATTTGACGAAGCAGACATTACCGACTTAGAATCCTTTCGCAAGTCTGCAGAATCTACACCTCCAGCCTCTTGGCCAGTAGAAGAAAAACCTCGATTAACTCTCTTGGCTTTTTTAATGAAAGTAGTAGTAGCCGCTCTTCGCCGCTACCCACAATTCAATGCTTCCCTAGAGGCAGGCGGTGAAAATCTCATTCTCAAGCGATATTTTCACATTGGCGTAGCAGTAGATACTCCTCATGGATTAGTAGTACCAGTCATTCGAGAAGTGGACCAAAAAGGCATTTGGGATTTAGCAAAAGAACTGGCTGTGGTCAGCGAGAAGGCACGTGCTAGGAAACTTTTGCCAAGTGACTTAGAAGGAGGTTGCTTTACTCTCTCTAGTTTGGGAGGAATCGGGGGAAGTCATTTTACGCCGATTATCCACGCTCCCGAGGTTGCTATTTTGGGAATCGGTCGTGCGACCATGAAACCAGTTTGGGAAGAGGAAGCTTTTGTGCCAAAGTTGCTGTTACCTCTTTCTCTTTCCTACGATCACCGCGTCATTGATGGTGCGGCGGGTGCACGTTTTATTGTTTACCTTGGAAAATTATTGAAAGATGTTAGGTTACTATTGGTCTAGCACAATAATCATTCGGCAATACCCCTTTTCTTTTTAATCCACTAGAAGTAGAATACGAAGGTCTGCGGACTGCGAGCCGGTTTCAAACCATTTCAAGGCAGCACATGGCACTGAGTACCATTCCAGAGATCATAGAAGATCTTCGTCAAGGACGAATGGTCATTCTCATGGACGACGAAAATCGAGAAAATGAGGGCGACCTCATTCTCGCGGCTTCATTGGTTCGCCCCGTAGATATCAACTTCATGGCACGTTATGGCCGTGGGCTCATTTGTCTTACTTTGACCCGAGAACGTTGTCAACAATTGCATTTACCATTGATGGTAAGTGATACCAGCGATAAGCACGCTACCAATTTTACGGTATCTATTGAGGCAGCGCGTGGTGTGACTACTGGAATTTCTGCGGCAGATCGAGCACAGACCGTTCGTGCTGCTGTGGCCCCCGGAGCACGTCCTGAAGACTTAGTCCATCCAGGGCATATCTTCCCCTTAATGGCACAACCCGGAGGGGTGCTCAGTCGTGCGGGCCACACCGAAGCTGGATGCGACCTCACACGTCTGGCAGGTCTTCCTCCTGCGGCAGTGATCGTCGAAATTTTGAACGAAGACGGGACGATGGCACGGCGTCCTGATTTAGAAAAGTTCGCAGCCAACCATGATTTTAAGATTGGCACCATCGCAGATCTGATCCATTATCGAATTCTGCACGAAAAGAACATCGAACGAGTAGTGGAAACTTCATTCCATAATGAATACGGTGATTTTCGGCTATTCGCTTACCTAGATACCCTCGATCAAACCCTTCATTTTGCCTTAGTGCGTGGAACTCTGGATTCAGAGCAGCCACCTTTGGTGCGTGTGCATCTTCAGGATGATTTATGTGACCTGCTAGGATCTCATTCCATGGGATGTGCTTGGCCCTTGCGTGAAGCAATGTCTCGAATTGGTCGAGAAGGCGGAGTTTTAATACTACTACGTAGAAGTCAGGAACAAAAAAATATTGTCCGACGGATTAAAGGATTAGAAACAGTGAGCAGTCATGAACCCCAAGAAGACCTTCGTGACTATGGTATTGGTGCTAGGATTTTGGGTGATTTAGGCATTCGGAAAATGCGTGTGCTTAGTGCTCCAAAACGTTTCCATGCCCTTTCTGGTTTTGGACTAGAAGTAATCGAGTACGTCGGGCCGGGTTAATAGGCACTTCTTCTTTAGTTCTATCAATCCTACCGGTATTAAACTAATGTAAAGGAAGTGGTAGATCAAAATGAAATTTAAGCACTGTGAGAAATGTTTAGTAAGAGCTGGATGGACAGATTTACTCAGTACATTGGCCCAGGCGGTATTTAGGAGCCTCGTCGGTTGGATGTCCGGTAGTATGGGCTTAGTGGTCCAAGGGCTTTATTCTTTTGGTGATGCAATCGGGAAAGGAATTACGTTGGTCAGTATGCGAATTGCTAAACGACCACCAAGTAAAACGTTTCCTTTTGGTTACGGGAAAATTCTATTCGTCTCTTCCCTAATTATCGGTGCGTGGTTGTTATTTGGAGGCATCTCACTTTGCCTAACCAGTTTTAGGGATGATATCGAAGGAATTCAATCTATTCCATTTGTAATCACGTTCTGGGGTGTAGTATTATCGGCATTAGCTAGTGAATTAACACATCGTTTCCTGAGCTGTGTCGCTAAAGAAAACAACAATACAGTTATTGAGTCACTGGCTTCGGATAACAGAATTGATTCCTATTCCTCCGTCATGGTACTGATCGGGATTATTCTACTAAACGCGGGTGTTCCTGCTGCAGACCACATTTCGGCATTTGTTATTTCCTTAATGGTCATTAGGATTGCTGGTATCATCATGTGGGATGCCATTAAGGGCTTATTAGATGTTACTGTATCTAGGGAAGCCTTAGACGAAATGATCCGTATCTCTCGAACAACTCTAGGAGTGCATGATGTAAAACTTATTCGAGGTCGTAGCCTTGGTGAATACTGGGAAATTTATCTACACATTGCCTTAGATGAAAACATTGTAATTAAAGAAGGATACGACATCACGGAAAACATAAAGAAACGAATTCAGGCAAAGTTTTCTAAAGTTCAACATACTTGGGTGGTCACTGTTCCAAGAGAATCCCAAGAAGAACAGGAGTCCGATTATTGGAAGGGTCATTTATTCTCAATGTCTCGTGGCAATAAATTATTCAAATCTTCCAAAACAGGAATAGGATAAAATGATAGATTTATCCAGAGCTCGATTAATCCACTTGAGATGGCTACTTCAGCTGGAGACCTTGTTGCGAAAAGAAGCTATCCCAAATTTGCAATCCTATAGGTCATGCGAATTAGGAATGTGGCTTTATCAAGAAGGCATCAAAAGGTATGGTAAATACCCTGAAATGTCGTTTCTTGAGAAACGTCATAAACACTTTCATGAAACAGCAGATGCTCTTGTTGACCTTTTCAAGGAACGAAATTACGTAGAAGCGGAAGTGGCTCTTGATGAGCTTAAGCGCAATAGCCAAGACTTGATATTTATGCTAACTATGATTGAATACCGCATGATAGAAAGTACAGGTCTTTAGAAATTAGCAACTTTTATAGGAGTTTTTGTGAATACTACGCTTAATATCAGTGTAGCGCGACTAGCTCACCTAAACTGGACAATGGCTTTAGAGTCCATGGTTTTGAATCCACAGCATTCAGTTGAAATACAATCCTACCAAGATTGTGAACTAGGGCATTGGATTTATACAACAGGTCTTCATTCCTACAGCAATTTTGATGCCACTAATTTACTCGTGCGGACACATAAACATTTTCATGAAGTAGCTCATGAAATGGTAGAAAACAAGCTAGAAGATAAAAAACTTGAGCAGAAAATGCGGGATATGCTCCTATTGAGTCGCGACATTGTTTACTTTTTGACAGAACTTGAATTGAATATCTTAGAATTTAGACATCAGAAAGAAACCATTGCGCATCCTTTTAGGAGTTTGGTGAGTCGCCTTTTCAATGGTCCTCATCATGCACTTCCTGATGAACAAGGTCCTCTAAATGTAAGTTACGCGAGGTTAGTCCATCTAAATTGGGTGCGTAGCCTAAATAAATCATTTCGTGGTTGGGGACACAATGCACACCTTGAATCCGAAGAGGATTGTTCTTTAGGGAGCTGGCTAAACAGCACGGGTACGTCACTTAGTGAAAAACATATCGAGATTGGCCACCTTGAAACTATTCATAAAGAATTCCATGTCAGTTCCAGAAAGACAATTTATTTCTTGAGACATAGGAGAGAAAGTGCAGCTCAAAAGAGTTATACCAAAACTCTTGAACTTAGTAGAAAAATTATTTACATCCTGTCTATCATTGAACTTAAATTGCTAGATTCTGGTGTAGTGGTACGAGAAGAAGTATTCGTTTAGTTATTAACTTTTCCGAATGAGCTAGGAGTTACGCAGTTGGAAATACAAGTCATTGATTTTTATGAAAGTTTTCTTTT
>CAUYTX010000430.1:0-14862 GCA_963575665.1 Gammaproteobacteria bacterium
CCGCTCCACCATGGCTTAAATCGGCGGGGTCACTCGACATCCCTGTCTCGCTCCAGTCGAAAATCGGCAATCTTTCCAGATTACCCACCGCGAAGCGATGACAAAACCTCATTCAGCATCTTCTTAGCATCGCCGAACAACATCCGATTGTTCTCTTTGTAAAACAACGGATTGTCTACCCCTGCGTAGCCAGAAGCCATCGATCGTTTCATGACAATCGAGGTCTTTGCTTTCCAAACTTCTAACACGGGCATGCCGGCGATTGGACTATTGGGATCTTCTTGAGCCGAGGGATTCACGATGTCATTAGCACCAATGACCATTACCACGTCCGTTTCTGGAAAGTCCTCATTGATCTCGTCCATTTCAAGTACGATGTCATAAGGGACTTTGGCTTCTGCCAACAGAACATTCATGTGGCCGGGCATACGACCTGCCACCGGATGAATGGCAAAACGCACTTGCGTGCCTTTTTCTCGCAGTAACTTTGTAATTTCAAACACGGTGTGTTGTGCTTGAGCGACTGCCATGCCATACCCAGGGACGATGACCACATGTTTTGCATGTCCCAACAGTTCTGCAGTTTCTTTAGAAGAAATCGATTCCACAGTACCTTGTGGGGCTTGTGTCGTGCTAGTCGTTCCTCCCGCGGTGCCAAATCCACCAGCGATTACCGCCAAGAACTTGCGATTCATGGCTTGGCACATGATAAAGCTCAGGATCGCACCCGAAGAGCCTACCAAGGCACCCGTCACAATAAGCAGGTCATTGTTTAACATGAATCCAGTAGCCGCCGCAGCCCAACCTGAATAGCTATTGAGCATTGATACCACCACAGGCATGTCAGCACCCCCAATCGCCATGACCATGTGCACCCCAAAAGCCAGGGCAATGATGGTCATAAGTGCCATGGGTAGAATGCCATCACTAACACTTTCTGCGTTCAACAGAACTTTACCGAAGAAAATCACCAGTACTAACCCAGTGAGGTTCATCCAATGACGTCCAGGCAGTAGCACTGGTTTTCCAGTGATCTTTCCACTCAATTTCCCGAAGGCAATGACCGAACCAGAAAAGGTAACAGCACCAATTAAAATGCCCACATAGCTTTCGACTTCATGAATCGTTTTTTCGACGCCCATGAGGTTAACGTTGGGATCAAAATAGTTTGCGTACCCAACCAAGACAGCAGCCATACCTACTAAGCTGTGCATCAATGCAACCAGCTCTGGCATTTCGGTCATCTTGACCTTAATGGCTGCCATGGCACCGACTGAACCCCCCAACAACATCATGAGGAGGAGAGTGCCGTACCCTCCTACCTTTGGGCTCACAATCGTAGCCAAGATTGCAATGGTCATACCGGTCATGCCGTAGAGGTTTCCACGACGTGCGGTTTCAGGATTGCTCAATCCTCCCAAACTCAAGATAAAAAGGATGATTGCGCCAATGTAGGAGACAACAACTACTCCTTCGGACATGGTTTTGACTCTCAGTTATCTGCTGAACATGCGCAACATGCGCTGGGTAACCCAAAACCCGCCTACGATATTGATCGTAGAAATCAGGATTCCGATGGCCGCCATCCAAGGGATAGAAGCTGCTAATCCCGCGGGCACAACATGGACAGCTACTGCGCTTATCGGAGGAGAAATTTGCAACAGGGCACCAATGACGATGATCCCACTAATGGCATTAGTGACACTCATCAACGGGGTATGAAGTGCAGGCGTAACGTTCCAGATCACCATGTATCCTACGAAGCAGGCAAGCACAAACACGGTGAAATGAGACATGAAAGCAGGTGGTGCTACCGAGCCTAAACCGAATAATACTGTTCCAGCAACGGCAAGTTGAATAACCAAAGTTAGCCAAGCAGGAGTAGGTTTGGCTTTTGGTTTCTCAGGAGCGGCAGGAGCAGCAGCGGCCACACTCGGAGTGGCAGGAGCTGCGCTAACACGAGGAGGCGGTGGTGGCCAGGTGATTTCTCCAGAATGAATGACGGTGGCACCCCGAATTACCTCGTCTTCCATGTTGACGTTTAACGTGCCATCTTTGTTTTTGCAAAGTTCTTCGATTAACCGCAGGATGTTGGTTCCGTACAGTTGGCTGGCCTGTTTAGACAAGCGGCTCGGCAAATCTGTGTAACCAATGATGGTCACACCCTGACGTACAACTACTTCACCTGAGACACATAGCTCGCAGTTGCCACCTTGTTCGGCTGCCATGTCGACGATGACGCTACCGGGCTTCATGGTTTCCACCATGCCAGCAGTAATCAACTTTGGTGCGGGTTTCCCAGGAATTAACGCAGTGGTAATGACGATATCCGCTTCCATGCAGCATCGGGCAATCGTTTCGCGTTGGGCTTTTTGGTAGCCCTCGCTCATGATCTTGGCGTACCCACCAACCCCGGTCCCTTCTTCCTTGTAATTGACCTCGACGAAATCACCCCCGAGACTTCGGACTTGATCGCGCACTTCTGGACGTGTGTCCATAGCTTGGACAATGGCACCCAAACCAACGGCTACGCCAATGGCTGCCAGTCCGGCTACTCCTGCTCCGATCACGAAGACCTTTGCAGGCAATACCTTTCCCGCAGCGGTGACTTGGCCACAGAAAAACTTTCCGTAGTGATGCGCTGCTTCAATAACCGCGCGGTAACCCGCGATGTTGGCCATTGAGCTAAGTGCGTCCAACTTTTGTGCCCGAGTAAGACGTGGCACAGCATCCATGGCTAACACGGTGGCTTTCCGTTTAGCCAACAGTTTCATTAACTCTGGATTTTGTCCGGGCCACAAAAAGCTAATTAAGTGGCCACCTTCTCTCAAGAGCTCTACTTCATCAATACCAAGTTCAGGTCGAGTCTCAGGTGCTCGAACCTTGAGCACAATGTCAGAAGCCCAAACGTCTTTTGGGGTTTTGAAGATGGTGGCTCCCACACCCTGATATTCATCATCAGAGTAGTTAGCAGCGGCACCAGCACCGGACTCTACTACGACCGAAAAGCCGAGCTTTTGAAGTTTCTCGACAATCTCCGGGGTAGCAGAAACGCGCTTCTCCCCCGCGTGAATTTCCTTAGGTATACCAATCTGCATGGTTCAATGACCTCTTAGGATGGTTTAACCAACTTTGTACGACTTATAATTCGAGGAGTATCGCTTATTACAACGAAAAATGTCAAGGTGCGATTGAAGAGCAAATAGGATTAGCTCCATCTCTCTGATGGGATGGGAGGCCGTCTTTTAAGGATTTTAGGGATAGCGCGGTTTTAGATTTACTTTATTTTGAAGTCTAGTATCATTACACAGAGGGTGGGACACGCCCGGTTAGCCCGTGGAGAGAAGGAGCAGTCAGTCCTCTCTGTGAAGCAGGAACTTGCTCCGGACTACACAGCTCAGCGTGTAGATCCGTAGGAATCCCCGTCCTTTAAGGCGGGGAGGATGTCAATAAACTTGGTGTACAATTCCTTCCGAATTCGTTTGATCCAACTAGAGTGTTCGTCCCTTGCCAGAACATCGCTTTACTCTGCACACCCGATTTTTTGATCATTTTCCAGATCCACTTTGCGTAGTAGGTCGCGGATTGGTTTGTGGTGCTGCTAACTCCGCATTCGTAAAACTCTTCGGAAATGGAAAAAATCCAACCGTAGGACACCCCCTCAAGGATTTTCTAAGCAGCATGATCCTAGAGCAAATTACTCCTGCGTTAGAGTGTTGTTTTTCCAGGGAAAGTAACTCGGAGGAAGTTCAGTACATATTGGTAGATGCAACCCCTGTGGCACTTCGGTGTTGGCCTTTGTCTGCTGATCTGCCCACTTACGTGGCTTTTTCGTTACATCCAGCACCGTCTGGCAAGGATGCGTCTACGATAGAGTTAGAAAAAGCACAACAAGCCGCTGCGGAAGCCAACTATCGTAATGCCGAAATGAGGGCAGCATTGCGTTACCAGTCTGCCCAAAACAGTGAATCTCAACGGCGTAAGGATGAGTTTCTTGCCATGTTGGGTCACCAACTGCGGAACCATTTGGCTCCTGTTCGGAACGCCGCTAGGTTTTTACACCACAAGTTGTCCGAAACTTCGGAAGTCCGTTGGTGTGTGACGGTCATCAATCGTCAAATTAGTCAGTTAGCCCGTTTAATTGATGGGTTGCTTGATATGGCACGACTCGAGAGCGGTCAGTTTGATCTAAACAAAGATCGATTGCTTTTGTCTGATATTGTTGCGAAGGCCGTTGAATGGACTCAACCCTTGTTAGAAGAACAGCGGCAAACCTTACAAATGGTCGAACCAGAACAGCCCATCTGGGTCGATGCTGACCTTCAGCGCATTGCGCAAGCTTTAGAACATCTATTGCACAATGCCGCCTACGCCACTGGACCTAGAGGGCAGATTCAGGTACATGTGCGCCAAGAAAGGGCAGAAGCAGTAATTTCAGTGCAAGATCAGGGGCGCGGGATCCCGCCTGACCTCTTGTCCAGAATCTTCGATCTTTATGGGGAGATTCCATTAGACACAGAACGACCCCAAAGTGAACCTGGTCTCGGGTTGGCAGTAGTACGCCGAGTCATTGAGTTTCACGGAGGGAGCATTCAAGCCAGCAGTTTGGGGCCAGGGCAAGGCACTCGTTACACAATTCGCTTGCCGGTGGCGACTCCACCCACGGCAGCTATCACAGGTGAAGGCGTTCCTGATTTGTTGAATGAAAACCCAGCCGCGAGTCGCATCTTAGTAGTAGATGACAATGAAGATGTTGCTATTTCGTTTGGTGCTCTCCTAGAAGTGTTGGGACATGAAGTACGGGTAGTTTTAGATGGACCCATGGCAATTGATGCCGTTCGGGATTTCAGGCCACACATTGTTTTCCTAGATATCGCCATGCCGGAAATGGATGGCTATGAAGTGGCTAGGAGGTTACGAGCAGAACACCGAGGGATTCGCCTAGTGGCCGTCACGGGTTATGGCCAAGACCACGATGCAGAACGTGCACAACGTGTTGGTTTTGACCATCACTTACTCAAACCCGTAGACCTAAAAGACCTTCAAGCCCTACTAGGGCATTAAACTTTTCGAGAAATCCCATGGTTCCCAATTTTCGTTGGTTCATATTGTTTTGGGTGGGCTTAACCAGTGCTGCAGAGGTACCCACTCATCTCTCTATTCCCAAAAATGGTGCCTACGCAGGTGCTTACGTTGATTTTGGCGAAACTGAAGATACAGTAACCGTGCAAGCGATTCGGAATTTCGAATCTTTGGTGGGAAAACCGCTAGCGATTGTGGCTTTCTCTAGCTATTGGGGAAAACGGTCTTTTCCGAAGGAGGCTTTGCAGGCAGTAGGAGAAACTGGATCGGTACCATTGATCTTCTGGTCTCCTTGGGATCCTCCCTACCAAGAAGCCCAATCTGGGAAACCAGCGAAAACCATCATTCAGTTGCAAGATATTCTGAACGGGAAATTTGACACCTACATCGACCAATGGGCAAATGATGCCAAAACCTATGAAAAACCCCTGTTAGTCTCTTGGGGATTAGAAATGAATGGGGAGTGGTTCCCGTGGTCAGGAGTGTTTCAAGGAGGCTCAAAAGCCGCAACTTCAGGAAATTGTGTTGAACCATGTGCTCTAGGCCCAAAAACTTATCAGGATACTTTTCGTTATTTAGTCAATCGAGTGCGTGCGCGTGGTGCTAAAAACATTGCTTGGGTATTTCATGCCAATGGGAACAACTTTCCCGAAGCCTCTTGGAATCGAATGGCCGCCTACTATCCCGGACCCGAATATGTAGATTGGCTCGCACTCAGTGTGTACGGTAAGCAATTTATTGGTGAGGAGTGGTCTTCTGCGGAACAGGCCATGGATGGTCCCTACCAAGAAATCTCAAAAGTAGATACTAAGAAACCCATCTTAATTGCAGAATGGGGAGTAGCAGATTTTCCAAAGTTTGGAAACAAAGCAGAGTACCTCCGTGATGCTTTAAAACTGATGTCATCTCGCTATTCTCGGGTAAAAGGAGCTATTTTTTGGCATGAACGTTGGGAAAATGAAGATGGAACGGTGAGTAATTTATACGTAAACTCCTCTAAAGAGGTTTTGGATGCTTATAAAACTGGAATAGCCAATCCATTTTGGATAGACCATCCCGTATTTGAACAGTAACCTATGACACACGCGAATCGATCTGAAAACAAATCAGATTCTGCAAAAGAATTTATTGAACATTGCGAAATTGAACATGAGAAACGCGCAAGTTCTGGAGAATCATTTGACGAAGATATTTTTAAAAGTGCAGTAGACTTGGTGTTAAGCAAACTCCGACACCTTGAAGGACAGGCATGATTATCACAAGTTTGCATGCGAAGAATTTTCTCAAATATGAATCCGTAGAATTAGAAGACCTTCCAGAAGAAGGGATCATCGCGATTTCTGGTGTCAATGAATCTGGAAAGAGCACGATTGGTGAAATTCTTTGTTTTGCCTTGTTTGGACGCACCTTTTCTTTAGACCATGACCACATCGAAAAAAGTATTCGGTGGGGAGAAACCCATTGTTCAGTGACCGTTCATTTTCTTCAAGGAAAAGAACGATATTCTCTCTTTCGTTTTTTAGATAAAAATAGGAATCACGGTGCAAAGCTATCTTCAGGGGAAGATTGCCTAGTTGCCAATGGTCAGCAACCCGTTTTACGTGCAATAGAGGACATGCTTGGATATGGATTTGAGGGGTTTATTCACTCTTTTTATCTTGCCCAACGAGAAATCACTGCACCACACCCGAAGAGCGAAATCGTAAAACTGGTTTCCGGTATTGCCAAGCTCAAACAAGTTGAAAAAGAAATTGATCTTGAAATAGAAAAGGAAAAAGGTGAAATCGACATTGTGCATTCTAAGATTTCGGAGGTACAATCTGAAATTGACGAATTGCTTGCAGACAAGCTAAAACTTCGCGGATTGCGAAAACAATATACAACTCACAATGACCTGTTGGGTGAATTGCATCGTGGTCTAAATGGTTTAGAACAAGCCTACACACACTACCAAAACAGTTTACCTATTATCCAGAAAATTCAAAAAACTTGGCTTAGGATCAAGGGCGTTCGTGATTTCTTTTGGGTAATGATTCTACTTGCTAGTGTTTTTGTATTGGTATTTAACTGGCTTCCTGATTTTCCAAGAAAAATTGTGGTGGCTTCTATTTTGGAAAGCGTCGATCCCACTTTTTATTTTTTATCAATTCCTGTGGTAATCACGTTCGTTTTTCTATTGTTTCAAGTTCGCCGAGTATTTCTCAAAAAGAAACTACAAATTCTTCACGGGGAACGTATTGAGTTTGCGAAAACCCTGCGACGAACACACTACGCTACCACACTTCAACGCTCTCTTGAGATTCGACGAGAGGAAATAGCTGATTCTGAGGAAATCCCAACAGATCAGGAAATAGAACAAGTTACCAAAAGGCTAACAGAAAATAAAATTTCTGAAACTCGCACTCATGACATTTTTTCTCGCGTTTCTAAACGAATCGAATATTTGATTCAACAACATAAGAACATTGTAGAGGATCTTAGTGACAACATTTCCAAAGAAGAATCAAAAATCAAAAAAATTAAAACTTTAGAAGAAATACGTGCGGGATTTCAAACCACAGAAGATGGCTTCCGTCGGAAAATTACCATTCGGCAACTGGCCACCGAGCTGGTTCAAGGTACTTGCCACCGAATGGAACAGCACTTTAATCGCGCCATACGTGATCTAGCAAGCGTCACATTGCCATTATTTACTGAAAATCGTTACGAATACCTACGTATTGATATGAATTTTAGAATTGAAACTTTTTCTAAAGAGAAAAATGATTTCATGGACTTGGAAGAACTTTCTAGTGGTACGCAGCGTCAAACCATGTTGGCACTACGACTGGCCATTGCACAACGCTTAGTGGATCGTACCGGCAGCGCACCACAATTTCTCTTTTTAGATGAACCGTTTGCGTTTTTCGACGAAAGTCGAACCCGTCAAACTTTATCAGTGTTGCCAAAAATCGGAGGAATGGTGAAACAAATCTGGATTGTTGCGCAATCTTTTCCGAATGATTTACATTTCCGTCGTCGTCTTCAGTGTGCACCTGATCAATTAACTCTGTCAGACTCAGCCAAATTGCCTTTGGCGTAAAGCTTCAAACAAACAGACTCCCGCGGCAACCGACGCATTTAGATTTTCTACGCTGCCCAACATTGGGAGTTTTGCTAATAGGTCACACTTCTCGGCGGTGAGTCTTCTAATACCGGTGCCTTCCGCGCCAATCACCAACGCAAGTGGGACAGTGAGGTCTACGCGGTAGATAAACTGACTGGTTTGATCCGTGGTGCCTACGATCCATATACCAAGCTTTTTTAGTAGATCAAGCGTGCGTGCAAGATTGGTAACTTGAAAGAAAGGCACCGTCTCCGAAGCCCCACTCGAAGTTTTGTGTACTGTGGGACTCATCCCTGCGGCACGGTCTTTGGGCGCAATTACCGCCTGAACCCCAGCAGCATCTGCTGTTCTCAAACAAGCCCCCAAATTGTGTGGGTCTTGTATTCCGTCTAATATCAATAGGAATGGCACGACCTGCAGTGCTTCTAAGAACGAGGACAAATCTTCTTCAGCCAAGGGCTTTGAACCAATGCAGCGAGCAATCACACCTTGATGACGCACTTCCGGAAGCATTTCTTCCAGTACTTTCCGATCCACTTCGTTACAAGGCAAACCCGCAGCAGTAGCTGCCTCCCGCAAAGCACGCAATCTTGTATCTTGACGCTTTGCATCCAACCACAAAACACGAGCACTACCCTGCGCTACCGCAGCCAGTACTGCATGCACTCCATAGGTTAACCTTTCACGTATCATTTTCTGTAGCCTTTGGAGTCTCGAGCGTTGTGCTATTCCCCAATACCCAGTTGATCGCAAGTCCTCCTGCCAGAGCTAAGAAGCCCATCCCTATGAATAACGTGCCGCCGTACGGCCGGAGCCACTGAGAAAAGTGAATTACCCAAGACCAATCCATAAAAAGCATCTTAAACAAGAAGAGAAAACCCAAGACTACCCAAGCAAAAGTGACTTGCAGTTTCCAACCAATGAACCCAAGTAACAAAATTAGCAGATCGACTTGCCACGCGTGAATGCTCACTTTGCAATGTACACTTTTTATTTCGGCAGTAAATATGCAAAGTGCGAAAAAGAGAGCTAAAGCAGAAAAAACAAAAAGATTTTTTAATTTGCAAACAATTGCTCGGTACGTAAATCCAATGGAAATAATGAACATAATGGCTGGAAAAGAATAAGAGTTTGGATTATTAGCAGAAAAAAGAAAAGCCAAACCTGCAGCTAAAAGAATACTTCTTTCAGAATTACTAAATAACATCCACAACAACATACCATTCCCAATTTGTAAGCGAATTGGCATAATGGAGTCATCATATACTACCATGCTATAATTGATCCAATGATAAAAGAAAAAACTAGGCAACATGAAGAAAACTGCTTTTGACAGCCGATTTAAATACGTTAATTCTGTTTCTGTCGTAGCTAAGGCAGATTCCAATTTTGGTGGATAATTGAAGAAGAAAGCACTCCAAGCTGCAACGATACCTCCAAACACTTGCAAAACCGTGAGTTGATAACCTCTTAAAGAAAGTAATTGGATCATACAAGCGAGGCTTGCAATTAAAACCCACGCTGCTAAAAATGGAAATAATGCTGCTTGAATTTTTAAAACACGTTGCATGGCCCATAGTTTTACGCCAGCAAATGAAACCCAAGCTAAAGTTACCAAAGAACCAACTTGACCAAATTGGATCATAGTTTCTAAGCGAAAAGTACAATCTAACAGAAATACTAACTCTAATAAGGTAAGTAAAATTGCAGGACGAATGGCTTTTGCGGAATGAACTAGGACGGCTGAACTACCAATTAGTGAAACCTCGTATAATTGAAGAATGGAAAATAGCAAAAGCTGCGATTGGAATTCAGAATCAATGTTTTCTGCAAAATTGAAAACTCCGAACAAAATACAAAACGCACTGAAAAAATAAAGAGGATTGAATCTAACAAACCACCACCTGAACGTAGATCGCCAATTGAGATCTGGTGGTACTAAACCTAAATTTGAAATCAAGAACGAAGAATTTTCATTACTCATTTTAGATTTCCTTCAATAGAGCTATTGTATACCAGCTTGACCGCGCCAGTAGCCTACGCAGGTTCCCAAAGGGGAACTTGTTTCTACGAGTGCCGACTGTGGAGAGCGCGTTCCATTCATGACCTCTCGAAAAATGGAGACTACACGATCTGTCCCTTCTGGAAGGGGGCTAATTCTAGCAACGTCTACTTGAAGATGTGCTAAGTCTGCTAACTCAGTTACTAAATGGTAAGTTAAGGCAGATTGTATTTGGACTCCGTTAAGTATTAAAAAAGGTTGGTTTTCTTGGGAATGCAACAACATTCCTTCTGGGTAGTCTAGGCATTTACACTGGCAGTCGTCTTTAGGCAAGTTATGGGCACGAGCAGTAAAACAACGTGCTGACATCGACAAAGGAAGCCTCCCGTAGACTTGTACTTCTACTTCTAATCCTTCAGGACGTTCTATTTGTATGTCAGTTAGGGTGGATCGAGAAAGTTCGACAGGTAACACCCAACGCCTCAACCCCATGCTATGCAAAAGGCGCAAAGATTGAGCATTGTACAAATTGACGGAAGGACCCGTGATAAAGGGAACACGATTGGTAAGAAGATTGACGGCAGCCATATCATTGGCTTCGACCAAAAAACGACCGTTCTCACAGATTCGACGTAAAGTTTTGAGTTCAGATTCTGCTTCTAGCAAAGAAAGCGTAGATAACACAACTTCTTTACCAGCAGCAGTCAGTCGTTCGCCCACTTCTAACCACTCTTGAAACGAAAGCGACCGACGTTTAGAACAAATGGTCTCTCCCAAGTAGACAATGTCTACTGGCCAATTTGCTACCTGCTCATAAAAATTGACCAGCGTATCGGAAGACCAATAGTAGGAAATCGGACCAAGGGAGAGTTTCATAGACTTCTCGCAATCAAACCCCCGACTTCTGCCGGAAGTTCTTAACTCAGTGCTGCCCTTCTGCGATCTCTTGGTGAATCTTAGCCATATCTAAGGCTTGAATCTGGCTAATCAAATTTTCGAATGCAGCTTCTGGCAATGCACCCGCTTCAGAATAAACAATCACTTGTTGGCGAAAAGCCATTAAGGTAGGAATCGATCGAATCTGGAAATAACTAGCCAGCTCGCGCTCTTCTTCCGTGTTGACTTTAGCAAAGACTATTTCTAGATGCTTTTCTGCCACTTTTTCAAAAACAGGTTTGAAGTGACGGCAAGGGCCACACCAATTCGCCCAAAAATCAATCAGAACGAAGTCACTTTCCTGAATGATCTTTTCGAAATTCTCTTTTGTGAGGTCAATAGTAGCCATGAATCGCTCCCTACCGCGTTGCAAAGTGCCTCGCGGTAGACATATAGATACCCAAGTTTAGCCCAGTGCTGCAAAAACTCGGTCGCGGATCTGTTCTACAGAGCCAACGCCAGCCACCTTCACGTAGCGCGGAGCGCGTGCGTCTCCGGCAGCAGCCAAATTGGAGTAATAGGCTACTAGGGGTTCCGTTTGGGCATGGTAGACCTCCAAACGCTTCTTAACCGTCTCTTCTCGATCGTCTTCGCGTTGGATCAATTCTTCTCCGGTAGCGTCGTCCTTGCCGGCCACTTTGGGTGGATTAAAGAGGACGTGGTAAGTACGACCTGAACTGAGATGTACCCGACGACCGCTCATGCGACGAATAATCTCTTCGTCTGCGACATCAATCTCCACTACGAAATCGATGTCTACCCCAGCTTCTTTCATGGCATCTGCTTGAGGGATGGTACGAGGGAACCCATCAAACAAGAAACCCTGAGCGCAGTCAGGTTGCTGGATACGTTCTTTGACCAATCCGATGATGACTTCGTCAGAAACCAAAGCTCCTGCATCCATCAACTTTTTAGCGGCAAGACCCAGTGGAGTGCCTGCCTTGACTGCTGCACGCAACATATCTCCAGTGGAGATTTGAGGAATCGAAAACTTTTCTTTGATGTAGTTGGCTTGGGTACCCTTTCCAGCACCTGGTCCACCCAGCAAAATGATACGCATTGTCCAGCACTCCTAGTGAGTCATTAGTCACAGAAAACGCTACGCAATAAAAAGTATTGCCTTGCAAGCTAATTTTGTGTCAGTATACCACTCGTAGTCTGGGTAGAAAAGTTACGCGGACTCCAAAATCTAATCATTCTAGGAGTATCAAATGCGGAAGACTGTTCAAATTGTTAAATACTCTGCTTTAGCAGTGGTAGTAGCCCTAGCTGCTGGGTGTGCCAGCAGCGAGACCACCAAAGCAGTGGAAGACAACCAGCGTGCAGTAGCCCAAGCAACGGACCTCGCCAACCAAGCGAACCGTGCTGCCGCCGAAGCCAGCCGTAAGGCTGATGCAGCCATGCGTGCTGCGCAAGACGCAAAAAGCTGCTGCGAGAGTAACTCCGAACGAGTTAGCCGTGCTTTCGAGAAGTCCATGCGGAAGTAGGCTTCTTCTGGTCGTGGAGCCCCGTAGTTGCAAGACTTTGGGGCTTCTTGTTTTGAGTTACTTAAGTCAATTGTTGTATCAGTTGTCTATGTTGTTCATCTACCATAGCTTTTCGTGATCGCGCAAAGGCATGTGCTTCGAATCTGCGACTTGGTGCCGAACGCCAGGCTTCTGCAAAAGAGGCACACCAAGCCTCCGTATTTCCCCAATCTGAGACTGTCCAATCTGTGTGGGGTACTGTCTCTGGCAATCCGCCTACTCTACTGACCAAAACAGGAATGCCATGTCCCAATGCTTCCAGAGCCACTCGACCATAGGCTTCTGAAACTTGTGAAGGGACCAAGACTAATCGCAAGCCAGAATACAATTTTTTAAGATCTCGTTCCCAACCCGCAAACGTAACATTCTTTGGGAGAGGTGTTTTATCCACTTCCCTAGCATGTAACCGAAAGGGAATTTCAGGAAAGCGGTTAGCTAAAGCACGAAAGATCAACCCACCTTTGTCCGCACCATCCCCTATTACGCCAACTGTCCCTACATCCTCTTCTGTAGGACCAATGAAGTCTTCTACCGGTGTTCTTGGGTAGAGCAAAAGAGAATCTCGACTGGAAAAGGCGCGAATCCGATCGGCCATGAAAATGGAATTAGCGATGACAAGGTCTGCGCAGTTCAGTGCAATGCGCATTTCTCTCCGAAGGGCAGCGATTGCCGGTGCCATAGTTAATCGATAGGCTGTCTTTGCGATTCGTCGCACACCTATTTCGTAGTTTGGCCACGCACCCCAGTAACGCACATCGCGCACAAAAAAGACCGTTTTTACCGAACGTGGGAGAGCATTCACAAAAGCGGGCCCAATCAGGGATTGAATCAGAGATAATCGTCCTTGAAACTTAGCCACAATTTCTTGAACTGCCTTTTGCCGCAAAGAACGCTGAATAAGAGGAAACGAATGCAAACGGCCAGGTGGATCGAAACCACCATCACTGACCGCCCACAACCATTTTGGCTGAGCTATCTTGAGATCTTCTACCACTGCAGCTAAAGAGTGTTCCGCGCCTCCCCAACGCATTGAAAAATGACGCGTTACCAAGAGGACGTCAGCATCTTCCTCACCACAGAAACCTTGCATCCTAGACTAGGGAACAAAGTCTGTGTGGGTCAGATTGCGCAAATAGCCAAGAAAGTCATTGCGCAAATCAGGATGTTTTAGGCCATATTCCACGGTAGCTTGCAAAAAACCAAGTTTATTCCCGCAATCGTAACGACGACCTTGGAACTGGTAAGCCAATACGGACTCTTCTGACAAAAGTTTTTCAATGGCATCGGTTAGTTGGATTTCTCCTCCTGTGCCACGACCCGTTGCAGATAAAAGCTCGAAGATCCTAGGAGTTAGAAGGTATCTACCAACCACTGCCAAGTTAGAGGGTGCCTTCCCAGGGGTTGGCTTTTCGACGATCTCACGAATTTGTGCGACATGTTCTGAAATAAACTCAGGGCGAACGATGCCGTAGCGGTTAGTCTCTTCGGGTGGGACTCGTTCAGTGCCTAGGACACTGCATCCGTGGATTTGATATTGTTCAACCATCTGTTGGAGGCAACTCTTGTGTTCACCACCGTCAATCAAGTCGTCTGCTAAGATCACTGCAAAGGGTTCATTCCCAACAACTTCTCTGGCGCACCAAACCGCGTGCCCAAGACCCAATGCTTCTGGTTGTCGCACGTAAGCACAACTAACCCCTTTTGGCAACACACCCCGAACAATCTCGAGAAGTTCAGTCTTCCCTTTGCTGGCCAAAAGGTTTTCGAGTTCAAAATTCGAGTCAAAATGGTCTTCAATGGCGCGTTTGGTTGAACTGGTTACAAACACCATTTGCGTAATGCCTGCCGAGATTGCCTCTTCCACTGCATATTGGATCAGCGGTTTATCAACGATGGGCAACATCTCTTTTGGATTTGCCTTGGTCGCAGGCAAAAACCGAGTACCCATGCCTGCTACAGGAAAAACTGCTTTGCGGATAGCGAAAGGCATTGAACATCCTCTTTGGGCTGCATTCCTCTGTGTAAAAATTGTAGCATGTCATGAGATTTGGCCCCAACCTATAATCCTAAGGGCGACCTTGCACCTCTAAAACCCTAGAGCGTTTTTCGATTAAGTGGATGATGGTAATATAGTAGGAGTTGAACTGACAGGTAGGGGTAAGATGGCAAGATCGTATTCACAGGATTTAAGGGAAAGAGTCAAGCAAGCG
>CAUYTX010000431.1:0-14827 GCA_963575665.1 Gammaproteobacteria bacterium
GCATACAATCACTCTTTCAGCGCCTATTATTAACGGAGTGGATAATACTACATTTGATTCTCCACCACCGTTCTAATGAGCTTAGAAGCTAAAAAAATATCAATTTTAAAATCTGAGATACCTGTTGGTATTCATATCCTAACTATCTCAGACTTAAAATTGCATAAAAAGAGTAATGGTGAGATAATTACATTTGAAGGTAATCCGGCTGTAATTGTAAGTTTTAAAAATAATGGACTAATACACCAAGAATTATATTGGATAGGTTCCACAAACTATACAAAGCTTCAGAAGGTAATTGTACAAGTGGGATTAGACCCTAATAATCAGATTAATAAAAAGGATATTGTCGGCAAACAAATACAAGGGATTATTACAGAGATTAAAACAATGAGAGGTGCCGAAGAGATAAAGAGTGAAAAGAAACTTTCGGACACTTTTACTTTGGCAGAAAAAGTTAAACAACAACAATTTACGGAATATAAACAAGAAGGATTTTAACCAATAAATATGAGCAAATATTACACTTTTAAAATATCAAGAGGAGAAGGGTATGAGACTTTTTTACACGTAAGTGAAGATAGTTTAACTTTTGAGCAAAAAGAATTACTATTAGCGGAAGCTATTAAGAATTATAAAGAATTACCGAAGTCTCTAAAAGAAGATTTTTTACGCAAAAACAATATGAGTATTAATAACGTTGTAGAAGACGACGATTTACCTTTTTAATTATGCCTTTAGAAATTAAACATTACGGTATAGTAAAGAATGGTGTAAAGCAATATTACAACAATGAGCTTTATCGTGGACAAATGCAATCATTAGAAGGAAAAGAGTTTGTTGAGCTTATTAAACCAGTGTTTAAGAAAGTATCAATGAGTCAGAATAACTATTACAGAGGCGGCATTCTACCAACTTGCTACCAATCTGAAATGTTCTCTCACTTAGATAAAAAAGATGATGTACATGAGTTTTACTTTGCTCCCAAGTTTTTAACCCTTGTGAAGGTGGTGGAAATTGCAGGTGAACAAAGAGAAATAGTTATCACAAGAAGCTTAGCTGATTTAAGTCAGGACGAAATGCGAGAGTTCATAACAAAAGTACTTATTGACTGCGAGATGAACGGTATAGTAGTAGGGAGTCCTCAAGATTATTACAACAAATTTTATAACAAATAATATGGAATCAAAAATAGAATATGCTGAGTATCTTACTCACAACGGAATGGACTTAGAAATACTTGGAGAAGTGTTTAACGAGCCGATTAAAAAGAATGAAGTTCAGAAGTTTTACACTAGAATATCTGTTATTAATACAGATACAAAAGAAGTGTTAGAGAAATATTATTTTCTTAAAGAAAACGATGCTGATGAATTAAAAATCTTAGTTAATGGAATTAAGAGTAATGAGAAATATTTACCGAAATGACACCAAAAGAAAAAGCAGAAGAATTAGTTGATAAATTTTCTGACGCAATAAACTATTGCTCACAACAAGAAGTTAAACAATGTGCTTTAATAGCGGTTGATGAAATAATTAAATTTTCAATACCATTAAAATGTACAGTTAACGAGGATGTTTACTGGCAAGAAGTTAAACAAGAAATAGAGAAATTATGAATTTAGCAAACGACGAAACATTAAGAACTGAAATAAAAAGCCGAATAACATCTGTCTTTAAATACCAACGACACCTTATTAAAGATGCTCAAGATAGAGGTATGGCTATTTCTAGTTCAAGACTTAGTAAATACCTTAATTCTAGTCAAGGTGGTGTAACAGAAGAACAAATACTATGGATTGCCACAAGGTTAGGTGTATTTGTTAATGTAGGCTATGGAAAGCCTGTTTTAAAGGGTGGCAAGTTGTCTTATGAGATAACACCTTATTCTGAAGAAGAAGCTTTACATAGACTTAAATTGATATTTAAATAATGGAAAGTTCTTACCAAAAATTAAAACGTAAAATTGAAGAGCAGGAACTTGCTTATAAGAAATTGCGTTCTGATTTTAAGAAATATTATAATAACGACTTTCAAACTAAAACTATGTACGATTTACAATTTAAAATGGAAGATGATTTTGAACAATTAATTTGGGGAGGTAAATCTAATGGCTAAACAGAATAATATCACAGAACAGTTCTTTAGAGACAAAAATTATACCCAGAATCCCGACGGCTCATGGCAACCACCTGCAATTAAATCAAATTATATTCGTGCGCAAAAAGCTAAGAATATTCTTGAAGAAATTGAACTTGTTGTAAAAGAGAAAGTGAACAATAGCCCCGATTTTAAATCAGCTCCCGTTACAGAATGGTTTATCCCATATCAGATTCCTTCTAAGAAGAATTGTAGGTTAGTATTTGTTCATCCTAAGACTAAAAAACTTATGAACTTACCTTCTGCTAAATATACAGAATATAAAAATGTAACTAAATCATATTGGACTACGTTCGGTAAAGAATTTAAAGCTACAATTGAAAAATTAGACTTGAAATTTCCACTAAATATTGAGATGACATTTATCAGAAGCACTAATCAATTAGTGGATTACTTTGGTCCTGCTGAATCAGTATTTGACTTGATGACAGATTTTGGTTGGTGGGAAGATGATAATCGTAGATTTGGTAAACCATTTTTTGCGGATATGCAAGTTGATAAAAATAATCCTGGAGTTAAAATAAGAATAATGCTAACTAAATAATGAGCAGATTTAATCCGCAGCCAAAAGAAGGACCAAAGCCTAAGAAGACTCCTAAACCACTTAAACGTTCAGCTATTAAGAAGAAGTTTAAAGTTTCGGGAGAGCGAGATACATTTGAATCTGTGCTAGATGAACTTAGTGACATGGAAGAATGTAAATGTTTTGTTTGTGGTATTCCAATTGCGGTTGTAACACATTGTAACTTCTCACATATATTGAATAAAAAAAACTATCCGGCATTTAGAAATAACCCTGATAACATAAAGATTTTATGCCATTCTATTGTGTCACGTATTAACGAGAAGACGGGACTACCAACAAATGGATGCCACTCAGATTTTGACACAAAGCCTAGAAGCGAATTAACCCACGAAATGTGGAATAAAGTATTTGAATTAGAAATAGATTTAAAAGAAGAATATAATTCTCTTACAGATTTGTGATAGAATAAATAAATTTAAAAACCTTACAAATTTGTAAAACATGAATAAACCATCAATAATATTTTTAACCGGAAACGCAGGCACGGGAAAAACAACATTCCTAAAACACATAATGGGTAAAAGTGATGCTCCAATAGATGAAGATAATATTTATTTTATAGAAGCTGTTAATTCTGTTGAAGATGGAAATAAAATAGTGGTTGCTCCAACAGGTGTAGCTGCCATAAACGCAGGTGGTGTAACAATAAACTCATTCTTTCAGATAAACCCTTATAAGAAATACTCTCCGAAAATGGGATATAGAGAAGTGTTTGCTGAGTTTAAATACAAAACAGAAAAGAAAGCTATAATTAAAGAAATGGATGTTTTAATTATTGATGAAATATCAATGGTTAAATGTGAAATGCTAGATTTATTAGACAATATATTAAAAACATTTAGAGGTAATTACTCTTTACCATTCGGAGGTGTTCAGTTAGTTGTTATTGGAGATTTATTTCAATTGCCGCCAATTAAATCTAAACCTCAAGACTTAAACTTAGAATATAAAACTGAATATTTCTTTAGCGCAAAAATATTTCACGAATGCTTATTTTCTGACAAGGTTAAATTTATTGAATTAAAGAAAATTTACAGACAGAAAAACGATGAGTTTATCTCAATACTTAACAACGTTAGAGATGGCTCTATTTTAGACTCTCAATTAAAATCACTTAACGATAGAACTAAACTACCCGAATCTGATACTGAATTTATCACAATAACAACTCATAATGCAAATGCTAATGAAATAAATAAAATTAAATACGATGCTATAGACTCAGAAGAATTTAATTTTAAAGCAACTATGAGTGGTGAATTTAAAGATGATTTCTTTAAACAAATAGAACTTGTTAGTTTAAAAGTTGGCGCTCAAGTAATGGTTATTAAAAATAATAACAGTAGAGGTTATTACAATGGAATGATTGGAAACATTACCGAGATAAATGAAAACAACGTTGTTATAAATGTAAAAGGAAAATCAGTTAAAGTGTTTATTGAAAAATGGGAAAAATTTGAAGCTCAATTATCAAAATCAATTGGCGGAGAAAGTAAAATCCAAATGGTACCAACAGCATCCTTTGAACAAATGCCATTAAAATTAGCGTGGGCAATTACAGTTCATAAAAGCCAAGGGTTAACTTTTGACAATGTTATAGCTGATGTAGACGCTTCGTTTGACTCAGGGCAGGTTTATGTAGCTTTAAGTAGATGCACTTCTTTAGAAGGCTTATATTTAAAGAACTCTATTCCTATGGGAGCAATAAAAGTTGATAGGGATGTAGTATCTTTTACTAAATATATAAAAGCAATGAATGACAAATTAAAAGTGGTGGCATAATGAAATCAGAACAATTACTTAACGAATTAATAGAAGCTAAAATAATCACTAATAAACTTTGTGATAGATATAAAGCTCAAATGATTGTAAGACATTATTTCTGTGAAGTATTTAAAGAAGCTGTGGAAAAAACAATAATAGCAAAGAATAAAAAACAATTTATTTACCCCGAATTTTTAGACTAAAAACAAAACAAATATGAAACAACAAGAAAAAGAAAAACTATGGGATGTAATTGAATCCCTACCAAACGACTCAGAGTACAAGCGTATTCCTAATATGCCAATACCTCTAGGAAAAAGTGTAATAGTAAAGAAAATTAAACAAAACGTAGTTCAACTTGGTGGTATTATCCTACCCGAATCATCTGCCGAAAACTCACAAATGCCTCACGTAGGTATTATTTACGGAATAGGCCCAGATTGCACAAAAGGTGTTCGTGCAGGTTTACGCTGCTACTACAATGTATATGCCGACCTAGAGATAAGAATTAATGGTGAGCAATACGTTCTTATGGAAGAGAATGCCGTTTACTATATCCTACGTTCTAATGAGCAATTTATTAGTGAAGGTATTAAATCTGAAAAACAAGTTCGTAGAGAGAAAGGTCAAAAAGAACAAGACGCTAGAGTTATTAGAGTTCATAACCACGATCAAAACGAGAAAGACCAATACAAAGAGTCTAAAAAGAAAGCTAAAATATTCGCTGTAACAAAGAAATAAATCTCAAATAACCAATGGCAAATTAGAGGACTTAAAACATCCTCTTTTTTTATTTGTATTAACCCCATAAAACATTACTTTTACACAAAAAAACATGAAAAAAATTATTACCCTATTCCTAGCAGTTCTATTAAATAGCTGCGTAGAAGTGGTGGAAGTTGAAGTTAACACTCCTTCCAACCAAAATCAAACAACAATGCAAATCTTTAACCACTCAAAAGATACTGTATTAGTTTATGTTACCCTTGGAGCAACCCCTGGCTGTATTCAAGATGTATCTCTTATTCCTTTTATTACAGACACTCTACAAGGTGGTTTACAAGGAACATTCACTCTAGCTCCAAATGATTCTACAATCGCTTATGCTCCAGATTCTTTAGGTTATAACGGAGTAATATCATTTAATTATGCTCCCGATAATTGCACCACTCCATCTTACACCAACGGACTTAACCAATTTGAATTTATAATCAATAATTCATTCCAAGCAGGTAATCCTCAAGAAACAATTGACATCTCTTGTGTACACGGAGTAAATTGTGTTATACGCGTAGATTTATTAACTAACAACTATTTTAACGCAGGCCCAACCATTCCTAAAATACAATCATTCGCTAATACAATGAACAGAAATGAAATTGGTATTGCAGGAGTTTATCCTTTCGGTTGCGATACCTGTACAGGTAGTAAAAATCCTCCTAGTTGTATTCCATTACCACAACCACATCAAACACAAAGTATCTGTAATGTTCAGAGAAATGCTTCTCAAAGTGGTGGTTTAATTAAAGTGATTTATTTAGGACAAGTAAATATTTTAAAATAATTTGCAAGTTATTGAAATTATAATTAAATTTGTAATGCGTTAGGATATAGCGAAATAGAAAATATCTAATATTAAAAAAAGCCTTCCAGTAATGAGAGGCTTTTTTTGTGTGTAAAAATGAAATTTACAGTTTAGCTAATATCTTTATTTTAGATAGTAATTCTTGAGCTTGAGCCAACGTTAAACATACAAAATTAGGCTCCGCAACATTACCCGCTGTAGTGTAATTATTACAGTAATACGATTCCATAATCTTGATCCAACGCATTAATAGCATTAGATTCATATAACAGCATTTATCAACGTCATCTCCGTTCTTTTCCATGTTAACGAAGTTCTCTCCCCAACATCCGGCAATATCTTTCGCCTTCAATACTGTCAATACTATATCATCTTGAAACGTCATTATATTGTACTAAAAGGTGTAGTGGTTACAGTTCCATAAGTTTGTCCAGAAATAGTCCATTTATTTGCGGCAGTATAAGTAGCTCTAAAATCAGTTCCTATAAGTCCACCAACAGTCGGAGTTAACGTAATAGTATTATCTGTTAAAGCTACTGTAGGAGTTTGAATAAGGTCTATTGTAGCAGCTTTCTTCATAAATATAGCCCCTACAAATACATCGGTACCCGTAGATTTAATTATATCTGAATTACTTGTTACAGTAGTTCCAATAGCAAAATCAAAGAATGTTCCTACAGCAGGAGCAGAAGGTAAAACAGCAGTTCCTCCTGCAGCGTCAGTAAATAATACCGTACTTCCTGATTGGCTACTTAATAACACAGTAGTACCCGTACCCGCAGATACTACAGGAGTAGTTCCACTAGTTCCATTTGTTCCCGCAGCGCCTTGAGGTCCAGTTGCACCGGTAGCTCCTGTGGCACCAGTTTCACCCTTAGGTCCTTGTGTTGAAGTAATACTAGAATTACAATTTGAACAATCACACATAATTTATTTTTTATTTAAGTTATTAATTACCACAATTACAATCACACAATGCTTGTGCTTTTTCTATAAATAAAGCTGCTCTATCAGTGTTACCAATATTAGTACTCATAACAGCTAAATCAGAGTAAGCTTCTGCTTTAAGATACTCCCATAAGCAATTTTCGCAACAATCATCAGGAGTTATTTTTTGTCCCATATTTTGTAATGCGCAACAAAGCGTCACGCATAAAACAGTTTTAGCGGCAGAAGTGGTATAAGCGTACCCGATTCCGCTAATAGTGTAATCTACCTCCACAACCCCATCTGCAAAAGTTGGTACCGTAACGCCATAGTCTGCCCATAAATCAAATGGTGTAGCAACGAATGGGAACACTGTACTAGCTAGTTCAGATAGAATTGAGGTTGCGGTAGCGCCGCTAATCCCTAAAGTAGCGGCAGTGATTGTATTATTTAATACTGTAAATGTATAAGTTAAATAAGAACCTCCGATAAGATTAACTGTAATAACACATCCTGTAATAGATGCTGTTGTTACAGTACCTCCGCCATAATCAGCAGTTGCATCTACTAAAGTTATAGTGTCACAAGTTGCACTTGTGGTTAATGTTATTGCTAATGTTGGACTTGGCATTATTTTAAATTTTAGTAAATATAATTATTTTTTATTATCACCCATAATATATTTATCAATAGTTTAAAATAATTTACCATAAGGTAACACCTTAGTTCCATACTTCTTCATATCCTTAGTATTACCGGTAATAACTCCGTTTACAGCCTTAATAAAATTAGTAACAGTTGACTGTAAGGCTATTGGATGTTCTATTAAGTAAATCATTTGGTCAGGGTCATAAATGAACAATAAGTTACCTAAAGCGTTCTCTAATGATAATTGGTCGTAATATTTCTTTTTCTTCTTTTTCTTATCTTCATCTCCACCATTTATTAATAAGTAAATAGAAGCAATAGCAATGGCCCCGTTTAAGTTTGCAGCAAATTCTCTGTTTTTTAATCTGCCATTTTTCTTATCAAACTCTAAGCCACTCTTCATATCTCTCATTAACTCAGAAACGCCTTGTTCAGTTAAAGTCTTAAAACTCTTCACCACTACTTTGCCCGCACTTCTTACACTGCCTATTTCTTTATTACCATACTTGTTAATAAATTCAGCGCCAAACCTAGATTTAATCCAATCTGGCATCCAAGTCTTATATTGAGCAACAGCTTTACCAAGTTCAGTTCTCATAAACATCCTTCTGTCCTTCTCATCGTATTTACCTTGGATTCCAGAAACCATATCTTTATACGATTGCATTTTTTCAGCAAAAGCAACTTTATCAACACCTGGTTTTAATTGATATTTACCGTCCTTTAACTCAAAACTATTCCACTCATCTTTAGTCATGTGACCTAAGAACATAGAACCTGATATTTGATATTCTCCCATTTGGTTAAAGAAATATGCTAACTTGTTAAATATACCCCCTAATTTCATTTGAGGATTAGAGTCGAAATCCGGATGTATTACCGAGTAGTCTTCAAGAATATCTAAAGCCTTTTTACTAATAGCACGTTCACCGGCTCTTTTAGTAGCTCTTCCGCCACGAAACATTCTGTCATTACCCTTTAAGAAAGGAGCTAACCCTTCTTTACGTAAGTTACTATAATTACCTATACCAACGTTTATAATGTTTGCAGGTAAGTTAAATGCCATTGTATTTAAACTACCAATAGTTCTAAACCATTTAGCAATAGCGTCAATTTTAGCTCCTAAAACTCCAACACCTTGATTTTGGTAAATCTTATCTTGTAATTCTCCTTCTATAAAATCAACAGCATTAGACTCATGCCCAACAGTTTTCTTATACAATTGCTGAACCGAATCAAACAACGGTATGAGAGGAGTCATATTTTTTACATGAGAATAATCATCTATTAAACTATTTGCCGCAGCATAAAAGTCTTTTGAATAACCTCTATCCTTTGGCCTTACTCTGTCAGATTTTAATGTTAAACCACCCTTATAACTTATAGAACTGTTTTTAGTGTTAATACCCGCAGCCTTTCTAGCCTTAAAAGCAATGCTATAAGCTTTCATTATTCTACCTACAACATTACCCTTTCCGTTATTTAACTCCTGCTGAATGTCACCATAAGACTTTTTAAGCTTCTCTTTTGTAACAGGATCAACTTCGCTAGTTTCAATTTCAGTTTCTAAATCTGTGGCACCGGTTAAATAAGCATTTAAAGCTGAGACAAATCCACCTTGCTTCCATTGCTCTCTAAACTTAGGGTCAACTTTAATAATATCATTTTCTATAATATTATCATTCTCATCATAAGCAGCATTTCTTAAATTATTTAATTCTCTGAAATAGTTTAAGTATTCGGTTTGAGCTTTTGATAAACCTTTATCTTTTGCTTCCTGTTCAGTTAATACTTGACCTTTACCATTATCTACATATTCAAAATACTTAGCTGAATTAGAGCTAAACAATCCCTTACCCGTCCCTTTAACTATTCCTAATTGTTTGTTTTTTTCTTTAATAACAGCTTTAGCTAATGCTTCGTGTTTAGTTTTCATTGCTGCAGTTTCTTGTCTTTTAGCTAAGAAAGCTCTGTCTAATGCTAATGATAATGATTGTAAAGCAGGATGTTTTGCTGTAGCGTCAGATAACGCCCCGAATATTTTAAATAGCGGGCCAATATCTTCATTACCCACATCTTCTTTTTTGAAATCGGGATTTTTCTCCTGAAGCTTTTTTATTTGTTCATTTTGAAGTAATATAGCAATTCTAGTTTGAGCTTTTTTAAACAACTCACTATTATTATCCATGTAATAAGATGCATTCCAATAAGCATCCATTAACTCTTCCTTAGTAAAATCTTCTAAATTATCTTCTTTTAATAAATCTTCAATGCTAGTTACAGCATTTTTATAATCCATGTAATTCTTTTTATCTTCTCTCATTCGAGAAAGGATATTTTCTTTTAATCCTTTAGCAGCTTTTACTTCAGCGTCAGTAGAATTTTTATCTTTAATTATTTCGTTAGCATATTCAATATCAGCGGCCTCTTTTTCCACATCTCTGTCCCATTGGTCTGCTCTAAATTCAGCAAAACTTTGAGCTTCACCTTCCTCATTTGTATCGTACTTCTTAGTAGGCTTTTGTAATTTTTCAGATTCAGTTTCTTTTAATCCTTCTAACTTCTTAGTGCCAATACCCGAAATAATTTGCTTGGCTAAACTCTTAGCAATATTTTTATCTAATCCTAATTTCTGTTTAACCCAATTAAAAATATAATCTAAGAAATTCTTAAACTTACTTTGTTCAACTACTTTATCAAATATTCCTTTACCTTCAATACCAATAGCTTCAGCAAGTAATTCATTCTCTTGTCCTTCAACACTTAACTCCTTATATCTCTCTTGTACTTTCTCCCACATTTTAGCACCTTCTGGACTAGCTTTAATTTGCTTTATAGCCGCTTGTATCACTTTGTTATTGTGACCAATAGCATCCAATATAATATGCGCCCCTTCGTGTATAGGAGTGTCGGCAGAAGCGTAATAAGGATTAATCTCGATGATATTACCCTTCAATCTACCTGCGGCGCTTAACTTTGGATTAAACACTACTTTAACTTTTGGAAAAGCTTTTTGTATTCTCTTAGCCACTTCCAATACTCTTTCATGGCTACCAATGTTTAGATTGCCTTTTTCATTCTTTTGTTTTTGAAGCAATTGTTTACTAGTATAAACGTCAATAACTTTACCTATTAAATCATTTAATTCTTGAGCCTTTTTATTAAATCCTTCAGTCCTAAGAATATCACTCATTCCTGTTTCTAATTGATCAATTAAGTTGTTTAACTCATCTTTGCTATAACTATTTAAATCTAATTCTTTTAATTTAGATACCTCTAATTCACCTTTCTTTTGGTACAACCCATTATCTTCAGCTTCTTTACGAGCTTGTTCTTTTGCTAAAAATTCTTGTTCCTCAATAGCCGTTAAGCCTCTCTCATTTTTACCCTCCAAGAAATTTAAGAATAATGGCATATCATATTTAAGAGTCGTACCACCACTACCACTCACTATTTTATATTCACCAGTTTCTTTTACTTTATTTAAATAATAAAATAATCTCTCTACAGTTTTAGAATATTTACCCTCCTCAATTTGGCGGAAAGTATCTTCCATCTCCTGAGAACTTAATCCTATAAATGGATGTAATTCTGATTTATCTCCATAATTTAAAATACCAACTTTGCGTAATTCAGCCACCATCTCTCTTAATGGTAACTTCAATATTCTATTAGCTTCTGCAATAGCATTATCAATAGATGTATTGTCGTGCCCTCCATCTAATAAATTATTTCTTTCAAATTCATTAATAGATATTTCAGTAGGTTTTGATTCTATAGTCTTCGCATCAAATTCAGCTATTTTTTGGGCTTTTTCACCTTCAGATTTAGCTTGTTGTTTAGCTTCTTTTTCAGCAGCTTTAGCCTCTTGACTAACATTGCCATTGGTTCCTGTTTTTTCATTTATAGGAGTATTAATTGGTAACGTATCAATAGGCTCAATAACCATCTCTTCCCTAGCTAAATCTTCTCTTCTCTTTAATTCAGCAGCTTGCTCCTCTCTAGTTATACCTGGCTTTTTAGCTTCTCTTTCT
This sequence comes from Gammaproteobacteria bacterium, assembly GCA_963575665.1. Taxonomy (GTDB): domain Bacteria; phylum Pseudomonadota; class Gammaproteobacteria; order CAIRSR01; family CAIRSR01; genus CAUYTX01. The sequence continues at coordinate 11,705 of CAUYTX010000431.1, forward strand.
TGTCGTGTAATTATTGGTTGAGCTAGCGCATCCTGTCCTTTTGTTGTAGCTTTTGCCCATCCTAATATTTTACCGGTATTAGCATTATAAACTTTAATAGCAGTATTCTCTCCGTTAATACCTGGGGTGGTTTTAACTATTTTCATCTTAACAGGAAAGTTTTCCATTTCCTTATAAGCTCTAGCATCACTTGTTTTCTTAGGTAAATTCTCTTCTCTAAAGTGGCCCATTAAATCTGAGTCCTCTCTGGCCATTGAACTTGACATTCTTATTTTATGACCACTAGGTAATTCAACTTCAATAGTTTTAATATCTCTCCAAACACCTTTTTCATTCTTATGTTTAGTATCAACTACTTTCAATACACCACTTTCTTTACCTTCAACAGTAGAGTCAATATGATCGGCTACCTGCTTATATTTAACCCTATGGTTATATCCTGGCAATCCTTTACTTGCTTCTTTATTAAACTGAGCAGGGTCAACCTCATTCATAGCAGGAATATCTCCTATTTTAAGTCTACGTTTAACTTCTTCATGAGGAAGAAAACCCGTTTCTCCTTTATGCTCTTCAGCCTTAGTTCTTAATTCTTTTTCAGTATCAGAAAGTTCACCATCTATTTGTTCTTTATTCGCGTCAACCTTCTTTTCAGTTTCGGAGGCAACAATTGGCTCATCTTTTACTTGACCGTTTAATACTAAATTATCAATATCTTTTTGAAGCCCTTTTATTTGAACTTGCTTTGCATTACGTTTAGCTAATTCTATTGGAGATAAATCTTTTTCAACAACATCACTAGGTACCTCAGATTCTAAACCTTGCTTTTGATAAGATAAATTAAATATTTCTTTTTTAGTATTATCATCTAATTTTAAATCAGCAGTTTGCTCTACATAACCCGCGTAAGCATTCACTCTATGTCTAGCTTTCTCTCCCTCTTCTAAAGTTAAATTACCATCAGCGATAGCGTTTAAAACATTTCTATTAAAATTCTCTACAGCATCAGTGCCTTGATTAGCTACATGAAAAGCGTGTTCATTCTTAATATTTTCTTTTGCTCTTTTATCTTCCTGTTGAATAATATCAGCATATTGATTAGCTTTTTTATTAGCACCAACCTCTAACATAGCAGGACCGGCTCCCATCACTCCACCCGAAGCGGCTCCAACTATTGCGGCATCAACTACCCCTTCCATTATATCTTTATCTGGCTTGTACCCACTATAAATATCAACAGCGTTTTGAGCAAATTGTGTGCCTGCTTCACTTAAACTTTCTTCAGCCAAAGATGTGCCAACAAACTTTTGAAGTGCTGGTAAATAAACATCCTTAAATCCTTCTTTAGCTATTTTCTTAGCCTCTTCTTTACCACTTCTTAATAGAATATTTTTAGTAATTGAACCTAATTTAGTAACACCAAATTGCTCAAATAAACCTTCAAATAAACCATTAGACATGGCTATATTTAATTTCTCTTGTTCGCTTAAATGTTTAGCCGCTTCGTCATTATCTAACTCTGATTTTTTATCTGCAGCAAATACAACACCGCCACCTAAAGTAGAACCTGCAGCACCAATTCCTGCCGCATTACCCATCATTAAACTAATAGTTACAGGAGCGCTTTCTAATACTGCCCCAGAAGTTGCGCCTAAAGCTTTACCGTACTCTTCGTTAGCAATATATTCCTCAATAGTTTTATCATATTTAGAAGCAGTTATAGCTTGTCTAGCTTTAACATCTTCATCATAATATTTAGCTATTTTATTTTCTTTAATTCCTAATTGCGCGGCAACATCACTAGCTTTAAACGGAGTATCATTTAATCCTAAATCATTCTTTAAAGACTCAGGAACATTTGGTACAGCGTTTAAATCTTCAGTCATTCTACCACTAGCTACATAATTAAATGGTGCGTTAACAATATTTAAAGCCATCTCAGGAGCCTTTGCTAAGATAGAACCTAAGTGAGCTGAACCGGATGCTAATTTATTCCAAGCATATTCTCCATAACTAGCTTCTGGTTTATCTGACCAAACATGAATATCTTTTTTATTCTGATTTTGAAAACCTTGTATAGCTTGACTTAATTGCTCTTTATTAGCACCTTTAATAGTTAAGTTTTTTAAATGGTTTTTTTGATACTCGCTAATATTAGGAATATCATTTATAATATTAGTAGCATTCTCTAATCTGTGGTCTAATTCCACTACTTTAGGCTCCACTACTTCTGTAGTAACTTCAGCTTTTTCGTACGGTTTATTTGGGTCGAATTTAGGCTTATTTGCAATAGGAGTATCTATCTCCGTATATGGCTTATTCGGGTCAAATTTAGGTTTTAAGTCTGGCATTATTCGTAGTCGTTAATTTTTGGATTCCACGTATAAGTAAACCCATTTTGCGTAATAGGAGGGTGATTTTGTTTCGGTTGACTATTTGAAGTATTATCTCCCTCTAAAGCGGGAACCATTTTAGCGGGACCCGAATGAGAGTTAAACAACTCTTCCATAGCTTGATTTTTCGGGTCAATAGGTAATGAAGTTGTCACTTGAACAATACCTTTATCTCCCGAGCCTCTTACAACAGCTTTACCTAAGAAGTCAGCGGCTATTCCATTATCGCTACCCTTTAATGACTCTCCGCCTTGAGTTAACTTTAATAATTCAGCGCCTTCATTTGATAATTCAGCTTTATTAATAGTTGATCCTTTTTCAGAGAAAATACCTAATCTCTTAGCATCTTCAATAGGCACATCAACTGTAGTGATAATTCTCCTTACCCCTTTTCCATCTGTAAAATATTTACCAGGAGTTGTAACTTTAAACCCTGTTAAGTTTAATTCTTTACCTCTATTGTCAACAACACTTGTCTCAGGAGTTTCGCCCCATGTTTTAGTAAAAGTAACAGGAGAAAGTAACCCTGCTTTCTTTTTAGGATTATTTAAATCCTGCCAAGCTCCGTAAATGTTTGCAGGTTGACTTTTAGCATCAATTTTACCTTGTCTTTGATTAAACTCTCTCTCCCTCATTTGTCTTTCCCAATAATCAATTTCTTTACCTGGATTATAAGTAGGTTTAGTCCCTGCTAATATTCCATCAGTTAACCATTTATCAACTTGCTCCGGAG
>CAUYTX010000432.1:0-14375 GCA_963575665.1 Gammaproteobacteria bacterium
TTAGATTTTATAAATTCTTTAACCGCAGATTCATTAACAGTCAACCACTCTAAAGGCACATCTTGAATATCTGCTAATTCAAACTTCCAGAGATACCGTACACCTTTCGTCTTAGTTAATTCGGCAGCAGCTTCAGCTTTCTTTCTCTCAATCTCAGCTAATTCTTCATTTTCTTTTCTCAATCTCTCAGAAGCAGCTAATTCTTCAGCTTTTTTAATCTCTAATTCTCTTGCCGCCAATGCTTGTTTTGCAATAGCCAATTCTTCTTTCTCTTTTAATAAAGCTTGTTCAGCATCACTAATATTTGCAGAAGCGGATAATTGAGCTTTTTTATTATTAATAAGTGTAATGAAATGTTCTTTAATTGCTAATGCGTCCGGATAATATTCTTGAAATTTATCTTCACCAGGAAATTTAGTGTTGATGGTATTTAGTAATCCATCACAATCCTTCACTATTTTAAGTTTTGAGTAGCAATCATTCAGCCAAGGAGAGATAGTTGCTATATAGTCTGTTATAGACTTTTTACGAGCTTCTTCTGCCGCGATCTTATCAGACTCAATTTTAGCTTTTGCGTTAATCTCATCTTGGATTCTTTTAGCTTCTGCAAGTCTATTGGCTTCAAACGTCTTCACTTCATTTTTGATGTGAGTGATACCTTCCTCAATTTTCTCAGTAAGTTTGGCGCAAGTGGAGTCAATAAGTTTACCGGCGGATAAATAAGGCTCTTTTACCTCTTTACGTTTGTCTTCTATTGACTTAGCTATGAAGTTAGCTTTAGATAGGTTTTGTTGTCCCACCATAAGGGTAGAATCATCCATTATAGTAATTTGAAGGCATTGCTCTCCAATACTGTCCACTTGGATTTTAAGGGAGTTAATGATGTCTAATGACTTTTGTAACTCAGGGCTTGTGGTTGTTATTTCTTTGGTTGTTTTACTCATATTTGTTTGTAGTTAAATTTCCACTTAATTTCTGAATTGATAAACTTTCCTATGCTCTCAGCTTCGAGTGCTTTTACCCATATATCCTCAGAAACGTCTGAGTAAGAGTATTTCTTTCCTTTAAGGTAAAGTACTTCCATTTCCTTTTTATCCTTCTTATATTCAATAGCGGCCACTTGACTACTATTTGTGAATGATTTAGTTGTTTGCATTGTTCTTATTTTATATACTTCTTTTTCTGTTAACGGGTACTGTTTTATTATTTCGTCAACCGACATTAATTTTATTTGAGGCTCTTCTAGTTTTCTAATAGCTTCCTTAATTTTATCTTTTTCCATTTTGGTTGATTTATATAGTTAAACGTAAAGATATTAAAAAGGTTTCAAATAAATGAAAATAAATATTAAAAGTCATGTTTAGGTTCTTCCCCTATTCTATAATTATCTATTCTCATCACAGCACCATTGAATTTAGAAGGGATTTCTCCCAAAGCTCCGTTTCTATTTTTGGCTATGATATTAATCAGTAAATTTCTAGATTCTAAAGAATGACTGTGATACTGATAATTGTCAGTCATTCCATAATACTCAGGTCTATAAAGGAATATAACCATATCCGCGTCTTGTTCAATAGCTCCAGACTCTCTTAAATCGCTTAACATAGGTTTCTTATCACCACCTCTAGTTTCAACACTTCTACTTAATTGGCTTAGTGCTATGATTGGGATATTCAATTCTTTTGCTGTTTGTTTTATTCCTCTGCTAATTAAGCTTATTTCCTGTTCTCTATTTCCTTTTCCTCCATCCACTGTCATTAGTTGCAGGTAGTCAATTACAATCAGCTCAACCTTCATATCAATAACTAATCTCTTAGCTTTCTTTCTAAACTCAAATAAGCTTAATGCAGGCGTGTCATCAATATAAATTGGTGCCTCAGATAGCTTAATACAATCTCTAGCAATGGCATTAAGCTCATTCATATCAACGTTTGATGTAGTTATTTTAGATACATTAATATGACTCTCGCTAGCTTGTAACCTTCCCATAATTTGTTTAGATGACATTTCTAAACTGAATAATGCTACCGGTTTCTTTAAGTTTAAAGCAGGGTGTTTAATAAATTGTAACGCTTCGGCAGTTTTACCCATAGATGGCCTTGCCGCTAATATTATTAAATCTGTCTTTTGCCACCCGTTTGTAAGTTTATCTAAGTAATCTATTCCCGAAGGGATGCCTGAAGGTAATCCTGAATCAATCACCTCTCTCATTTGAATTATAGATGAGCTGTGTACATCTCCAATATGTTTAGTTTGGTTGCTAGATTTAAAATTAGTGAGTTCAAACATAGCTTGTATTTCTGAGCCAATTAATTCAAACACATCTGAGTTCTCATTAAATAAACTTTCTTGGAAGGTAATTGATCGTACTATTAGTTTACGTTTAAGTTCATATTCCACTAAAATACGCGCGTGCATTTCAATATTTGCGGAAGAAGCTATTTTATTAGTTAAAGTTGATATATAATATACTCCACCAACCTTCTCTAGGTAATCCATCTTTTTAAGTTCCTGGCAAATCATTCCCATGTCTGCTCTTACTCCGGATTTAGTGAGGTTGCAAATAGCTCTATAAATCATTTGATTTTTAGGCTCGTAGAAAGTGTTTTCAGAAATAATAGGGTAAACTACATTTATAGCTTCTTGTTCTAATAGACAAGCTCCTAATACTAATTCCTCAAGGTTTATTGCGTGTGGTGGTACTTTTCCGTTCATTTCTTATAACTGTTTCCTAATTCTATTAAATTCTGACCAACGTTTTTATTACCCGTTGTTACTACTTTATATTCATCTCTAAGCCAATTAGTGTTCATCTTTTGCTTCCAAGCTCTAACAGGTGTGCCTTGGGTGTCGTGCCAAGGTGGATTACCTAATTCATAATGCTCCCATGCTTTAGTGGCTCCTACATCAGAATAACCTTTAGATTTAAAGAATGCTTTCACTTCATCAAGTGTTGGTGGTGTAAATCCTTTGATTAGTTTAGTGGTGCCGTGTTTATAAGCTTCACGAACTTTACGGATAGTTACGGTAGATTCTTTTTTAGAGAACATATAAATATTTCCATCTAAATTAAATTCTTCGTCAAAATTAATTTTCTTCATTTTCCTCCACAATTTTTAATGCTTCTTTTTTCTCTTTCATTTCTTGGTACAATTTAAAACTTCTATAATTAGCACATATATTTTCAATAATTCTATCCATGCAAATAGAAGCTTTTTTTACTTTATCTAAATAAATTCCAGTAGCTTTCTTAGCTTCACCTTCTAAGTCTCGTTTCTGAGCTTGTAAGGCTTCAATATTTCTTTCTATAACGTGTCTTGCAATGATTGTGCAAGCAATGTCATTTTCAATATCACCTTCGTAATTAAGATGAGCTAAATTGTTTTCGTCAATTTCTAAAATGTAAGTGATTGTTTTTTCGATTTTCATAATTTAAAAGGTAAGTTATTATTTATATTGTTATTATTTGATTTAATTTTTGCTTTCTCTTCTCTCTCTCTTATTTCTTTACTTGCTGCCGCTGCTTCTGCAACACTAACAAACCCTGATACGTCGTAACCTTTATACCGCAAAAAAGAAATTGTTTTTGGGGTGGCTTCTTGTTTACCAAAGATTTCATTTACCATGCTGTGTGTATAGTGAGTGTTTTCAATATCATACCCCCATTTGGCTATCACAGCCAATTGAGCTGTCGTAGCCTCTTGTTCTCCTCTATAAGAATTTGGTATTTTAAGTTTTGGTAAAGATAGTAAATTAACCTTCTCGTCTTTATCTCTAGAATGTTCAAGTTTTACAACTCTACTCATTCTTTCCATAATTATTCTATCCTTCTCCTCTCTTGTCATAAAAGTCCTATCTTCTGTAGGTTTCTTTTTGTCAAGCTCCCAAGCATTCACAAGTGAGTGTTTAGTTGTGCTGTCAACAATATCTAAAATAATACAATCTTTCTTAGCGCTATTCTTAATTGCTGCCACTCTCTCTTCCACAGTTTCTAATCCGTGAATAACTCCAGGTAATGTTCTTGTGCCTCTTCCAACAATTTGTAGGTAAAGTGAAAGTGATTTTGTTGGCCTACTAGTTATAATACAGGAAGTTTCAGGGCTATCTACTCCTTTTGTAAGAAGTCCTACATTAAATAATACATCTATTTTATTTTGTTGATATTGTTTCCAAGTAAAATCTCTATCTCCGGTTCTTTCTTCATCACTACTTATAGCTTGTGCGTTAATTCCTTTCTCTCTAAAAGCTTCTGCAAGGTCTAGACAGTGTTGTATATCAATTCCAAATCCAATTGCTTTACGTCCCTTACAATACTCTAAATAAGAATCTGCTATTTTAAAATTTCTAGCGGGTGTATTTATTTGCATTGATAAGTCTTTCTGATTAAATTCTCCTCCAAGAGTTTTCACTCCGTCAAGGGAACAGTTAGTGCTAATTTTTACAGCGTTAAGTTCTACCAAGTAGCCATCTTTAATCCCTGAGTCTACATTATATTCATAAACTATCTCACTGAATAAATCTGATAGAGGTAGGTTGTCCAGTCTATATGGCGTGGCCGTAAGTCCTAATCTTAATTCGGGGGTAAAATGTGAAATTCCTTTGTAATATGACTGACTCATAAAACAGTGAGCTTCGTCTACGATTACTAAGTCGTATAAATCTTTAGGTAAACGATCAAGTCTACGGTGGAGCGTTTGAGCTGAACAGAAGCAAATATTGCCGTATGGTTGAAACACATCTGCTTTAAGGAGACCTACCTTGTAATCTGTGCCTGCAAATAATCCTCCACTTCTAACATAGTTTACGAATCCTTCTTTTTTTATGTGGTTCATTAAAGACTCATCAAATCTTTCTGATAAGAATGCCATTGCCGCTTGTTCTAAAAGCTCTTCTGAGTCCACTACAAATAGTACTGATTTAAACCTTTTAGCTATGTTAACAGCGACAAAAGTTTTTCCTAATCCGGTGGCAAGGCATAATAATTGGGTATTAACTCCATGTGATAATTTGGAGAATACAGATTCAATAGCTTCTGATTGATATTTCCTTTGTTTTTTCATTTAATCTTCAAACAGAACGTATTTATTCCATAGCCTACTAATAAGGCAGTTACTTAACCATTGTTTAATTGTTTTCATTATTGTTTAGTTTTTAGGTATTCTTGGTAGAGTTCTTTGGTTGTCTTAATAGGCTCGTCGATTGATTCAAACCAACAATCTGGCATAAACCTAATATATTCGGTTTGTGTTATTAAATACGTTGCAAACTCTACCGCATTACTTTCCTTTGGTTGTTCTTTGGGGTGTAAGTGGGGGGGGAAATTAAATAAAATATCTTCGGCAAAGTCTTCTAAAAATCCCTCTAAATTAATTTCTTCATCTTCGTTTATTGTGCTTACAAAAGGATATCCGTGTACTGAATCACCCGAAAATGTAAATCCTTTACCTTGTAGAAAAAGTAAAACTTTATCATTTAACTCCTCCCTCAGACTTTCAATGTCTTTTGGTTGGGATAACTCAGCTTTCAACCTTTCGTTTTCTTCTTTGTATTGGGCTACTGCATTTTCTAATTCTCCAATATATCTTAACACGCTAATAGGCGTAGTTATGTAATTTTCTTCGCAATTATTACGATAGTATTCTAAGTCTTTTACTTCTTCGTTACTTTTCATATTTATTTTAATTAATTATATAGTTAAACTTTACATCAACACTTAATTTGTCGGAATACTTTAATAGTATTTCTAACTCAATCTTTTTACAGTTCTCAAAAGATATTATTTTACGCCTATCAACTTTTAACCACTCAGCCATAAATTGTTGTGTTATACCTGCTTGGTTTCTTATTAGTACTAACTCAGCTACTATTTCTTTGTACACTTTTTTAAAATCATGTACGTTATTATGTACTTCTATATTCATAACTTATTGATTATTAATGTTAATCGGTTAGACGGTAGTTATAAGCCATTGGCGAAAAGCCAACGGTTCGCTTCGCCTTATAACACAGGCTAAAACGACAATTACTTAAACTTTTTTACCCGCCCACAATTACTAATTCAACATCTACCATTCTGCAATCAATTAAATTATGTTCAAGGTTTTTAAAATGTCCTTCTGTAAATCCTGCTATATGTGCCACCGCTTTGTGCGTTTCTACAATCTTTTCTTTAGTGTGGTCAGAATCGTATAAATGTGGCTTGTCGGTAATGTAACCACCATCTCCCACAAGTTTGTTTGTATCAATGAAATGTCCACCATACATAAGCACTCTAAATTTTTTGTTTTCCATTTTATAATTGTTTTAATTAATTCCTTCGCTCAAAAGTTTAAAAACCAGACTGCTAACAGCACATACACGCTATTTTGCCACGCTCAATCCAACGCTCACAGCGTGTATCTGCAAACCGTTATGCTCCATTTTGCTTTGCCTCGCTAAACCCATCCAAGTATTCAACTGCATTTTCCGTTAAAATAAATTTCCAATCAGCATTTCCGCTAAGTATTACAAGGTTTTTCAAGTAACCAGTTCTTACTAATTGCCAAATATCTTCCATATCAGCATCGTTATCTTTTCTGTAATTGTTCATTTGTCCACTTGAAAAACCTTCGAGTATTAAATGCTGTTGGTGAGTTGGCTTTTTTAAATCTATCATAAATTTATTTTTTGCCCACACACGCAAAATGAGAGCATAACAAATGCTTACAAGAAATTGCGGGTGCAGTGGTTAATTGATGTTTTGTAGTTCTAATTTTCATTTTCGGTTATTCAAAATTTGTGGTTCTTAATCCGCAACTTCTGTAATCATCGGACGTTATAAGCTGTCCCTTAAAAATATCGGGTTCTTTAAATCGTTACACATTTGCTCGGCTTCGTATATCTTATCGTCTTTAATATGGCTTATTACAACGTGTATTAAGAAACCCACTGCTATTGCTGAACCTCTTACTACCTTACCATCTTGTCCACGTTCTAATAGCATTACACCACTATTTAAAAACATTGATGCAACACCACAAAGGATAGGTCTTTTATGATTAGTAACCTTATCAAACAATTGACCAAGTCCAATAGTAGCAAAACAACTACTATAATAATCAAAAGTTAAATCTTGTTCTTTTGTCATTGGTATTCCTAAAACCATAGAAGTTTGAGCATTTAACCCTATCGAAAAGGATAGGGTTAGTATTAATGTTAGTGTTTTCATATCGCTGCTATTTTATTTAAAATTTCAATTGTTTTTCCATAAGCATTTAAAAACTCTATTCTGTTAGAATCAGCATGACCGTTATACAATGCTGAATCAGGCATAATATGACGTATCTCCGGGCTTGTTTCTAAAGGAAAGACAAGGATAGCCATTCTATCGTCAATGATTTTAAATAGTGGTGTAATGCTATTAGAACGTGGACAAGATGGTAAGGTAGTAAGAGGTTCAGCAATAGCAGTGGGTTTCTTAATACACGTTGTAATAAGCCATATTAAAGACGATAAGATATACGAAGCCGAGCAAATGTGTAACGATTTAAAGAACCCGATATTTTTAAGGGACAGCTTATAACGTCCGATGATTACAGAAGTTGCGGATTAAGAACCACAAATTTTGAATAACCGAAAATGAAAATTAGAACTACAAAACATCAATTAACCACTGCACCCGCAATTTCTTGTAAGCATTTGTTATGCTCTCATTTTGCGTGTGTGGGCAAAAAATAAATTTATGATAGATTTAAAAAAGCCAACTCACCAACAGCATTTAATACTCGAAGGTTTTTCAAGTGGACAAATGAACAATTACAGAAAAGATAACGATGCTGATATGGAAGATATTTGGCAATTAGTAAGAACTGGTTACTTGAAAAACCTTGTAATACTTAGCGGAAATGCTGATTGGAAATTTATTTTAACGGAAAATGCAGTTGAATACTTGGATGGGTTTAGCGAGGCAAAGCAAAATGGAGCATAACGGTTTGCAGATACACGCTGTGAGCGTTGGATTGAGCGTGGCAAAATAGCGTGTATGTGCTGTTAGCAGTCTGGTTTTTAAACTTTTGAGCGAAGGAATTAATTAAAACAATTATAAAATGGAAAACAAAAAATTTAGAGTGCTTATGTATGGTGGACATTTCATTGATACAAACAAACTTGTGGGAGATGGTGGTTACATTACCGACAAGCCACATTTATACGATTCTGACCACACTAAAGAAAAGATTGTAGAAACGCACAAAGCGGTGGCACATATAGCAGGATTTACAGAAGGACATTTTAAAAACCTTGAACATAATTTAATTGATTGCAGAATGGTAGATGTTGAATTAGTAATTGTGGGCGGGTAAAAAAGTTTAAGTAATTGTCGTTTTAGCCTGTGTTATAAGGCGAAGCGAACCGTTGGCTTTTCGCCAATGGCTTATAACTACCGTCTAACCGATTAACATTAATAATCAATAAGTTATGAATATAGAAGTACATAATAACGTACATGATTTTAAAAAAGTGTACAAAGAAATAGTAGCTGAGTTAGTACTAATAAGAAACCAAGCAGGTATAACACAACAATTTATGGCTGAGTGGTTAAAAGTTGATAGGCGTAAAATAATATCTTTTGAGAACTGTAAAAAGATTGAGTTAGAAATACTATTAAAGTATTCCGACAAATTAAGTGTTGATGTAAAGTTTAACTATATAATTAATTAAAATAAATATGAAAAGTAACGAAGAAGTAAAAGACTTAGAATACTATCGTAATAATTGCGAAGAAAATTACATAACTACGCCTATTAGCGTGTTAAGATATATTGGAGAATTAGAAAATGCAGTAGCCCAATACAAAGAAGAAAACGAAAGGTTGAAAGCTGAGTTATCCCAACCAAAAGACATTGAAAGTCTGAGGGAGGAGTTAAATGATAAAGTTTTACTTTTTCTACAAGGTAAAGGATTTACATTTTCGGGTGATTCAGTACACGGATATCCTTTTGTAAGCACAATAAACGAAGATGAAGAAATTAATTTAGAGGGATTTTTAGAAGACTTTGCCGAAGATATTTTATTTAATTTCCCCCCCCACTTACACCCCAAAGAACAACCAAAGGAAAGTAATGCGGTAGAGTTTGCAACGTATTTAATAACACAAACCGAATATATTAGGTTTATGCCAGATTGTTGGTTTGAATCAATCGACGAGCCTATTAAGACAACCAAAGAACTCTACCAAGAATACCTAAAAACTAAACAATAATGAAAACAATTAAACAATGGTTAAGTAACTGCCTTATTAGTAGGCTATGGAATAAATACGTTCTGTTTGAAGATTAAATGAAAAAACAAAGGAAATATCAATCAGAAGCTATTGAATCTGTATTCTCCAAATTATCACATGGAGTTAATACCCAATTATTATGCCTTGCCACCGGATTAGGAAAAACTTTTGTCGCTGTTAACATAGCTAAAAGGTTTAAATCAGTACTATTTGTAGTGGACTCAGAAGAGCTTTTAGAACAAGCGGCAATGGCATTCTTATCAGAAAGATTTGATGAGTCTTTAATGAACCACATAAAAAAAGAAGGATTCGTAAACTATGTTAGAAGTGGAGGATTATTTGCAGGCACAGATTACAAGGTAGGTCTCCTTAAAGCAGATGTGTTTCAACCATACGGCAATATTTGCTTCTGTTCAGCTCAAACGCTCCACCGTAGACTTGATCGTTTACCTAAAGATTTATACGACTTAGTAATCGTAGACGAAGCTCACTGTTTTATGAGTCAGTCATATTACAAAGGAATTTCACATTTTACCCCCGAATTAAGATTAGGACTTACGGCCACGCCATATAGACTGGACAACCTACCTCTATCAGATTTATTCAGTGAGATAGTTTATGAATATAATGTAGACTCAGGGATTAAAGATGGCTACTTGGTAGAACTTAACGCTGTAAAAATTAGCACTAACTGTTCCCTTGACGGAGTGAAAACTCTTGGAGGAGAATTTAATCAGAAAGACTTATCAATGCAAATAAATACACCCGCTAGAAATTTTAAAATAGCAGATTCTTATTTAGAGTATTGTAAGGGACGTAAAGCAATTGGATTTGGAATTGATATACAACACTGTCTAGACCTTGCAGAAGCTTTTAGAGAGAAAGGAATTAACGCACAAGCTATAAGTAGTGATGAAGAAAGAACCGGAGATAGAGATTTTACTTGGAAACAATATCAACAAAATAAAATAGATGTATTATTTAATGTAGGACTTCTTACAAAAGGAGTAGATAGCCCTGAAACTTCCTGTATTATAACTAGTAGGCCAACAAAATCACTTTCACTTTACCTACAAATTGTTGGAAGAGGCACAAGAACATTACCTGGAGTTATTCACGGATTAGAAACTGTGGAAGAGAGAGTGGCAGCAATTAAGAATAGCGCTAAGAAAGATTGTATTATTTTAGATATTGTTGACAGCACAACTAAACACTCACTTGTGAATGCTTGGGAGCTTGACAAAAAGAAACCTACAGAAGATAGGACTTTTATGACAAGAGAGGAGAAGGATAGAATAATTATGGAAAGAATGAGTAGAGTTGTAAAACTTGAACATTCTAGAGATAAAGACGAGAAGGTTAATTTACTATCTTTACCAAAACTTAAAATACCAAATTCTTATAGAGGAGAACAAGAGGCTACGACAGCTCAATTGGCTGTGATAGCCAAATGGGGGTATGATATTGAAAACACTCACTATACACACAGCATGGTAAATGAAATCTTTGGTAAACAAGAAGCCACCCCAAAAACAATTTCTTTTTTGCGGTATAAAGGTTACGACGTATCAGGGTTTGTTAGTGTTGCAGAAGCAGCGGCAGCAAGTAAAGAAATAAGAGAGAGAGAAGAGAAAGCAAAAATTAAATCAAATAATAACAATATAAATAATAACTTACCTTTTAAATTATGAAAATCGAAAAAACAATCACTTACATTTTAGAAATTGACGAAAACAATTTAGCTCATCTTAATTACGAAGGTGATATTGAAAATGACATTGCTTGCACAATCATTGCAAGACACGTTATAGAAAGAAATATTGAAGCCTTACAAGCTCAGAAACGAGACTTAGAAGGTGAAGCTAAGAAAGCTACTGGAATTTATTTAGATAAAGTAAAAAAAGCTTCTATTTGCATGGATAGAATTATTGAAAATATATGTGCTAATTATAGAAGTTTTAAATTGTACCAAGAAATGAAAGAGAAAAAAGAAGCATTAAAAATTGTGGAGGAAAATGAAGAAAATTAATTTTGACGAAGAATTTAATTTAGATGGAAATATTTATATGTTCTCTAAAAAAGAATCTACCGTAACTATCCGTAAAGTTCGTGAAGCTTATAAACACGGCACCACTAAACTAATCAAAGGATTTACACCACCAACACTTGATGAAGTGAAAGCATTCTTTAAATCTAAAGGTTATTCTGATGTAGGAGCCACTAAAGCATGGGAGCATTATGAATTAGGTAATCCACCTTGGCACGACACCCAAGGCACACCTGTTAGAGCTTGGAAGCAAAAGATGAACACTAATTGGCTTAGAGATGAATATAAAGTAGTAACAACGGGTAATAAAAACGTTGGTCAGAATTTAATAGAATTAGGAAACAGTTATAAGAAATGAACGGAAAAGTACCACCACACGCAATAAACCTTGAGGAATTAGTATTAGGAGCTTGTCTATTAGAACAAGAAGCTATAAATGTAGTTTACCCTATTATTTCTGAAAACACTTTCTACGAGCCTAAAAATCAAATGATTTATAGAGCTATTTGCAACCTCACTAAATCCGGAGTAAGAGCAGACATGGGAATGATTTGCCAGGAACTTAAAAAGATGGATTACCTAGAGAAGGTTGGTGGAGTATATTATATATCAACTTTAACTAATAAAATAGCTTCTTCCGCAAATATTGAAATGCACGCGCGTATTTTAGTGGAATATGAACTTAAACGTAAACTAATAGTACGATCAATTACCTTCCAAGAAAGTTTATTTAATGAGAACTCAGATGTGTTTGAATTAATTGGCTCAGAAATACAAGCTATGTTTGAACTCACTAATTTTAAATCTAGCAACCAAACTAAACATATTGGAGATGTACACAGCTCATCTATAATTCAAATGAGAGAGGTGATTGATTCAGGATTACCTTCAGGCATCCCTTCGGGAATAGATTACTTAGATAAACTTACAAACGGGTGGCAAAAGACAGATTTAATAATATTAGCGGCAAGGCCATCTATGGGTAAAACTGCCGAAGCGTTACAATTTATTAAACACCCTGCTTTAAACTTAAAGAAACCGGTAGCATTATTCAGTTTAGAAATGTCATCTAAACAAATTATGGGAAGGTTACAAGCTAGCGAGAGTCATATTAATGTATCTAAAATAACTACATCAAACGTTGATATGAATGAGCTTAATGCCATTGCTAGAGATTGTATTAAGCTATCTGAGGCACCAATTTATATTGATGACACGCCTGCATTAAGCTTATTTGAGTTTAGAAAGAAAGCTAAGAGATTAGTTATTGATATGAAGGTTGAGCTGATTGTAATTGACTACCTGCAACTAATGACAGTGGATGGAGGAAAAGGAAATAGAGAACAGGAAATAAGCTTAATTAGCAGAGGAATAAAACAAACAGCAAAAGAATTGAATATCCCAATCATAGCACTAAGCCAATTAAGTAGAAGTGTTGAAACTAGAGGTGGTGATAAGAAACCTATGTTAAGCGATTTAAGAGAGTCTGGAGCTATTGAACAAGACGCGGATATGGTTATATTCCTTTATAGACCTGAGTATTATGGAATGACTGACAATTATCAGTATCACAGTCATTCTTTAGAATCTAGAAATTTACTGATTAATATCATAGCCAAAAATAGAAACGGAGCTTTGGGAGAAATCCCTTCTAAATTCAATGGTGCTGTGATGAGAATAGATAATTATAGAATAGGGGAAGAACCTAAACATGACTTTTAATATTTATTTTCATTTATTTGAAACCTTTTTAATATCTTTACGTTTAACTATATAAATCAACCAAAATGGAAAAAGATAAAATTAAGGAAGCTATTAGAAAACTAGAAGAGCCTCAAATAAAATTAATGTCGGTTGACGAAATAATAAAACAGTACCCGTTAACAGAAAAAGAAGTATATAAAATAAGAACAATGCAAACAACTAAATCATTCACAAATAGTAGTCAAGTGGCCGCTATTGAATATAAGAAGGATAAAAAGGAAATGGAAGTACTTTACCTTAAAGGAAAGAAATACTCTTACTCAGACGTTTCTGAGGATATATGGGTAAAAGCACTCGAAGCTGAGAGCATAGGAAAGTTTATCAATTCAGAAATTAAGTGGAAATTTAACTACAAACAAATATGAGTAAAACAACCAAAGAAATAACAACCACAAGCCCTGAGTTACAAAAGTCATTAGACATCATTAACTCCCTTAAAATCCAAGTGGACAGTATTGGAGAGCAATGCCTTCAAATTACTATAATGGATGATTCTACCCTTATGGTGGGACAACAAAACCTATCTAAAGCTAACTTCATAGCTAAGTCAATAGAAGACAAACGTAAAGAGGTAAAAGAGCCTTATTTATCCGCCGGTAAACTTATTGACTCCACTTGCGCCAAACTTACTGAGAAAATTGAGGAAGGTATCACTCACATCAAAAATGAAGTGAAGACGTTTGAAGCCAATAGACTTGCAGAAGCTAAAAGAATCCAAGATGAGATTAACGCAAAAGCTAAAATTGAGTCTGATAAGATCGCGGCAGAAGAAGCTCGTAAAAAGTCTATAACAGACTATATAGCAACTATCTCTCCTTGGCTGAATGATTGCTACTCAAAACTTAAAATAGTGAAGGATTGTGATGGATTACTAAATACCATCAACACTAAATTTCCTGGTGAAGATAAATTTCAAGAATATTATCCGGACGCATTAGCAATTAAAGAACATTTCATTACACTTATTAATAATAAAAAAGCTCAATTATCCGCTTCTGCAAATATTAGTGATGCTGAACAAGCTTTATTAAAAGAGAAAGAAGAATTGGCTATTGCAAAACAAGCATTGGCGGCAAGAGAATTAGAGATTAAAAAAGCTGAAGAATTAGCTGCTTCTGAGAGATTGAGAAAAGAAAATGAAGAATTAGCTGAGATTGAGAGAAAGAAAGCTGAAGCTGCTGCCGAATTAACTAAGACGAAAGGTGTACGGTATCTCTGGAAGTTTGAATTAGCAGATATTCAAGATGTGCCTTTAGAGTGGTTGACTGTTAATGAATCTGCGGTTAAAGAATTTATAAAATCTAA
>CAUYTX010000433.1:0-14342 GCA_963575665.1 Gammaproteobacteria bacterium
TTCTTCCTATCATGTTCTTGATCTTTGTAACCATTCTACCATAGCTTTGCTATAGACCTTCCGTTAAGGGAACCTTGACGACAGTATCTTCTACGGGCTCGTGGGTGTTGCTCGCAGTGAATGCAGGCACGACAAATGCACCCATTAGAATGGCAGTAAGTACGATGTCTGCTTGCATTATTGGCTCCCGTGTGTATTCTGAACTACCCTTGTGATAAGAATCATGCGGTTAAATCCACACAAATCCTAAAAATCTAAATCACCCAATTCCCATTGTTTAGTGTACACTATTTTGAATCTGGTTTTCCTTTAGCAAAGAGGAAGTATGATCTTCTTAAATGCCCCCCTAGCACGTTTTGAATCCTCGTACTAGAGGCTACCCTTTTTGGGATATGTTTAGATTTTTTCTATTCCCCAATAGGTAGGTATTAAACTTGTACAGTCAGTCCTAGACTGTGCTGCCTTTCGTATTGTATTGATTTTATTCTTAATACTCTTATAAATATTGTGTCTTTTATAGACCGTAAAGAAGTGTAGAGTGGTTTTTCCGGTGTACCCCAAAAATACCGGCTGCGGGCATAGGCCCGGAATGATGTAGTAAGAATCGGAGAGAGCTCATGGCGAAACAAATGCACAATACCCCTATGCTCGACCAGCTCGAGGGGGGGCCTTGGCCCAGCTTTATCACGGGCCTCAAACGTCTGGCCCAAGACAATGACATGATGGTGGACCTCTTGGGACAGCTCGAGCACTCCTACGAGACCCGCAAAGGTTTCTGGAAAGGAGGCACGGTCGGGGTGTTCGGGTATGGAGGCGGAATCATTCCGCGGTTCTCCGAAGTAGCAAGCAAATTCCCACAGTCTGCAGAATTTCACACCCTGCGCATTCAGCCTCCCGCAGGAATGCACTATTCCACTGACATCCTGCGCAAGATGTGTGACGTTTGGCAGAAACATGGTTCCGGTCTCGTGGCCTATCATGGCCAAAGCGGTGATATCATGTTCCAGGGCATCACCACCGACAAAGTACAAGCCGCATTCGACGAATTCAACGAAATGGGTTTTGACCTCGGGGGTGCTGGACCAGCCGTTCGTACCAGTATGTCTTGCATCGGCCATGCCCGCTGTGAACAGTCCTGTTACGACACAGCTCGTGCCCATCGGGAAATCGTAAACACTTTCTTGGATGACATGCACCGTCCTGCATTGCCTTACAAGTTTAAGTTCAAATTTTCGGGCTGCCCCAACGATTGCATGAATTCCGTCCAACGTGCTGACATGGCCGTCATCGGCACTTGGCGCGACGACATGGCCGTGAATCAAGAAGAAGTCAAGATCTTCGTAGAGAAGCGTGGTCGTCAGTACATGATAGATAACGTGATTTCACGTTGTCCGACTAACTGCTTAAGTCTCCAAGATGACAACAGCTTAGCAGTAGACAATCGGAATTGTGTTCGTTGCATGCACTGCATCAACGTCATGACCAAAGCCCTTAAACCGGGTCAAGACCGCGGTGTTACCCTCTTGATTGGCGGGAAACGAACACTCAAGATCGGTGATCTGTTTGGAACCGTCGTAGTTCCCTTCATGAAACTTGAGTCCGAAGAAGACATGGAGAAACTCCGCGAGATCGCGCAGAACACCATCGACTTCTTTGCAGAAAATGCTCTTGAGCACGAGCGGACTGGAGAAATGATTGATCGTATTGGTTTGGTCAATTTCTTGGAAGGTATTGGTTTGGAAGTCGATCCTCACATGATTTCCCACCCCAGGATCAGTTCCTACGTTCGTATGGATCAGTGGGACGAAGAAGCTGAAAAGTGGGCCGCTCGCAAAGCAGGTTGATCTTGCACGGGCAAACCGTTGTTGTAGGGCCTGCGTGAGCAGGCTCTTTGGTGAATTTCATATCACTTTTTGGAGGTTACGATGGCCGAGATGCGTCCACCTATTGAGAGTGGCGTGCCGGATCCGTTCCAGTACATGCACCCGGTATTACGCCGGAACTATGGCCAATGGAAATGGCACGATCGTCCTCGTCCGGGTGTGTTACACCATGTGGCGGAGAGTGGTGAAGAAGTGTGGTCCGTACGCGCAGGCACTCAGCGTCAAATGGACCTTTACACGGTTCGCAAACTCTGTGACATCGGCGATCAGTACGGTGAAGGCTACGTACATTTTACAATCCGAAGCAATATTGAATATCTACTGAGCGATTCGAATAAAGTTGCTCCTCTGATTGCAAAGTTGCAAGCAGAGGGTTTCCCAGTCGGCGGGACTGGAAACTCGGTTACCATGATTGCCCATACCCAGGGTTGGCTGCACTGTGATATTCCAGGCACAGATGCTTCTGGCGTGGTCAAGGCATTGATGGACGAGCTACACGAAGAGTTTGTCCGCGAAGAAATGCCCAATCGGGTTCATATCACTACTTCTTGCTGTCAAATCAACTGTGGCGGGCAAGGTGATATTGCTATCAACGTTCAACATACCAAACCACCCAAGATCAATCATGACCTAGTGGCGAATGTGTGCGAGCGTCCTACCGTTGTGGCTCGTTGCCCAGTGGCAGCGATTCGGCCTGCGATGGTCAATGGCAAACCTTCCTTGGAAGTAGACGAAAAGAAGTGCATTTGTTGCGGTGCCTGCTATCCGCCCTGCCCTCCAATGCAGATTAACGACCCTGAGCATTCCAAACTTTCCATCTGGGTCGGTGGTAAAAACTCGAATGCTCGTGGAAAACCACAGTTCCATAAATTGGTTGCTGCTGGCATTCCTAACAATCCTCCTCGTTGGACAGAGGTTGCCACCATCGTCAAACAGATTCTGCGCGTCTACAAAGAAGATGCCAAGGACTGGGAACGTATGGCCGACTGGGTGGATCGAATCGGCTGGGCACGTTTCTTTGAGTTGACTGGCTTGCCCTTCACTAAATTCCACATCGACAACTGGCGTGGCGCGCGTAGCAGCTTGAACGCTTCTACTCACATCCGTTTCTAAAAGTTTGCATCCCTCCCTTGGCCGTATGGTCAAGGGGCTGCGGAGGATCTGTAAACTACCCCCGACTGAAATCGGGGGTTTCCTTGCGGAGATTCTATGAAGTTCGGCATCATGGTGAACGAAGGGCCTTATCAGCACCAAGCCTCGGACACCGCCTATCAGTTTGCAAAGGCAGTCCTGGCCAAAGGCCATCAAATCTATCGCGTCTTTTTTTATCACGACGGTGTGAACAACGGTACCCGTTTGACCGTTCCTCCCCAAGACGATCGTAATGTCATCAATCGTTGGTCAGATCTGGCTATTAAAAACAACATCGATCTCGTGGTGTGTGTGGCGGCTGCTCAGCGTAGAGGCATTTTGGACGAGAGCGAAGCCAAACGACATGGCAAGAACGCCGATAACTTAGCACCTGGTTTCCGTATCTCTGGCCTCGGTCAGCTTGTGGAAGCCGGTATTCAGGCAGACCGCTTGGTCGTATTCGGGGATTAGGGGAACACGAAAATGACGGATGAAAGCGGAACTGTAAAAAAGTTCATGTTTGTCAATCGTAGAGCTCCGTATGGGACTATCTATGCCCTAGAGTCTCTCGAAGTAGTATTAATCAGCGCGGCTTTCGATCAAGACGTTAGTTTGGCATTCCTTGATGACGGTGTTTATGACTTAATTAAAGGTCAAAACACCAAGGCCATAGAGATCAAAAATTTCTCTCCGACCTACCGTGCATTGGAAGGGTACGACATCGAGAAATTGTACGTAGCCAAGGACTCTTTAGAAGAGCGTGGTCTTTCCGAAGACGACCTGCTAGTGGATGCACAAGTGGTCAGCCGTGCTGAAATGGCCGATCTCATGGCGCAGCAGGATGTACTTTTGAGCTTCTAAGGAGATTGAAATGCTGCACACAGTCAACAAATCACCACTCGATCGCAATACCCTGAAAAGCTGTTTGGCGCACGCCCAACCTGGCAGTGCTGTCCTCTTAATCGAGGATGGTGTATATGCTGCTCTTGCGGGCACTTCTACTTCCGGTATGGTCCAACAAGCACTATCGCAACTGTCTGTGTATGCTTTGGGGCCAGACCTTGAGGCACGGGGTGTCGCAAAGCGGGTGTTGGATGGTGTTCAAGTCATCGACTATGCTAAGTTCGTTGATTTGGTCATTGAACACAAAAACACCCAGTCTTGGCTGTAAGGTTGCTTCAAATAGGTACTAAGTCTACAATGCTGCGCGTAGCCGCGTTTGTAGATGCTAGATCTGAAGGCGACCTGTTTAGTGTTTCCTTTTCCATAGTAATTGGAGTGTAGAGATGGCAACGATTGAAGTCAATGGGAAGTCAGTTGAAGTCGACGAGGAAGGCTATCTGGTTAACCTTGCCGATTGGAATGAAGACATTGGAGAAAGGTTTGCAGGAGACGACAACACTCAACTTACCCCAAGTCATTGGGAAGTGATCACGTTCCTGCGTGAATACTACAACGACTATCAGATTGCCCCCGCCGTTCGAGTTTTGACCAAAGCCATTGGAAAAAAACTTGGACCAGAGAAGGGCAACAGCAAGTACCTCTACGAGTTGTTCCCCTACGGTCCTGCCAAACAGGCCTGCCGGTACGCTGGACTCCCCAAGCCAACCGGTTGTATCTAACACGCGGCGAAACCGGCGGGTGATGGTTGCCCGCCGTGTTCAGAGTCGCACGAATTTAGCGAAGAGGTGTTTTCAGAAATGCTCAGCATGTCTGCGGTGACCATTTTTTATGCGGTGCTGCTCTACGTGGCATCTGCGGTTTTTGTATTCGGAGTACTCCGTCGCGTCGTGATTTACACTCGATCTCCGGCACCCCTCCGCATTGCTACCATGCCGGCACCCCTTTCACGTTTTGGCGTACTCCTCCGCATGGTGCGCGAGGTTTTTCTTTTTGAAAGTCTTTTCAAGTCTACCAAATGGACTTGGTTATTTGGTTTCTTATTTCATACTTGTCTTGCTTTGGTCATTACGCGCCACTTGCGCTATTTTCAAGAACCGATTTCTTTAGTAGTTGGCTTGATTCAACCCTTTGGTAAATATGCTGCTCTCGGCATGTTAGCAGGGTTAGGCGGTCTGATGGCACGACGCCTCCTAGTAGATAGGATACGCTACATCTCTTTGCCTTCTGATTATCTGATGCTTGTTTTGCTCATGGCTATCGTATTGTCTGGTTTGGCCATGACCTTTGTCGTACACACGGACATCGTGGCAGTAAAATCGTTTGCTTTGGGATTGACACGGCTTTCTTGGCAGCCTTTGCCTGCGGATCCAATTTTGTTAGTGCATCTTGGCTTGGTTGCATTGCTCCTCATTGTTTTCCCGATCTCTAAGCTGCTGCACGTGCCCGGGATCTTTTTTAGCCCCACCCGAAACCAAGTGGACGATGCACGTGAGCGTCGTCATGTGGCATCTTGGGCCAAGGAATCCGTCTAAAATTTTCAATTCGCGGACTATGTAGAGGAAGACACGCGTGGCCAGTTTCGATGTTCCAGTAGTAGGCGATTATCCGATTTGTCCCACCCCGGCGGTGCAGCCCGATGCAATGAAGGGTATCAGCCCCTTCGTTGTCAATAATCCAATGCACAACACTGACCTAGGGTTCCCTGGGGCACTTGTGGATAATTGGCAAGAAGTCGCCATCAAGAAGATGGGCGAGCTCCTAGGAAAGTACCGCTCGCTTCAGGTGTTTTTGGATTCTTGTGTGAAATGTGGTTCCTGTACGGACAAATGCCACTATTTCATTGGCACTGGGGATCCCAAAAACATGCCAGTGGCACGTCAAGATCTTCTGCGCCAAGTCTATCGTCGTTACTTCACGATTGCTGGGAAGTTATGTCCAAAGTTGGTGGGTGCCAAAGACCTCACTAAAGACGTGTTGGACGATTGGTACAGCTATTATCACCAGTGTTCCCAATGTCGCCGCTGTTCGGTCTACTGTCCTTATGGGATTGATACCGCCGAGATTTCAATGGCGGCACGTGAAATCATGGATTCCGTAGGTCTCGGTCAGAAGTACACCAACGAGATCCTAGGAAAAAATATTAAGATTGGCAATAACTTGGGAATGAAGGGTCCAGTCATTCTCAACACATTAGAGGGTCTTGAGGAAGACGTAGAAGCAGCCACTGGGGTAGCAGTCCGTTATCCCTTGGATGTGAAGGGCGCAGAAGTTCTTTTGGTAACACCTTCCGCAGACCTTTTCGCAGAACCTCATATTGATGGTCTGATTGGATACGGTAAAGTCTTCCATCAGGCAGGCATTTCTTGGACTTTATCTTCTAAAGCCTCCGAAGGTGCAAATTTTGGCATGTTCATTGGCTCTTATGCCAACATGAAAAAAGCCGCGATGCGGATCCAGGAAGCCGCTCGCGAGTTGGGCGTAAAGCGAATCATCGTGGGCGAGTGCGGGCACGCTTGGCGGGTAGCTTACAGTTTCTGGAATACCCTTATCGGGCCTTTTGACTTCTTAGACCCTCGCTATCCAGTACCGCAGCACATCTGCGAGTTTACTTACGATTTGATTAAGCGTGGCGCGCTCAATTTGGACAAAGCAGCCAATGACAGCCGCGTGGTCACTTTCCACGACTCTTGCAACGTGGCACGTGCTTCTCGCATGGGTACTATGCCCGGTGGGCAATTCTTTATCCCCAGAGAAGTGATTAAGGCTACCTGTAACCATTTTGTAGACATGGATCCTGCGACTATCCACGAAAACACTTTCTGTTGTGGTGGTGGTGGTGGTTTGCTCACAGATGACCTCATGCCTGTGCGTGTAAAAGGTGCTTATCCAAGAATGCAAGCCTTGCGTCAGGTGGTGGACAATCAAAAGGTGAATTACTTGGCTGCAATTTGTGCCATTTGCAAGAGTCAGTTCACCAAAGTACTGCCGTATTACAAATTCGATCGAGACATGATCGGAGGCGTGCATCAACTCGTCAGTAATGCTATTCAACTCGGTACGAAAGAGTAGTCCTTTCTCGGAACAGCCTGGGCAGTGGAGAATCGTTATGGCGATAACCAAAGAAGAAATGGGTAAACGGAACGCAGGTCTAACTTTTCGTCGGTACAAAGACGGCGATGATCAGTGGAAACGTATGACTGATCGCATATTTAGTGCGGACAGTTCTCACAAGTGTCCAACCTATGTTCACCGTACTCCTCCCTGTCAGGGAAGTTGCCCAGCAGGTGAGGATATTCGTGGCTGGCTCGATATCGTTCGTGGTATCGAGAAACCACCGAAGGGCGTAAGCATGCAGGAATACGCCTTTCGGCGTTCTACCCATGCCAATCCTTTCCCATCCGTCATGGGTCGAGTTTGCCCCGCTCCTTGTGAAGATGGCTGCAATCGAAACCAAGTGGAAGACCACGTTGGTATTAACTCGGTTGAACAGTACATTGGTGATGCCGCTCTAAAAGCCGGGTACAAATTTGTTGCAGGCCCAGACACTGGGAAGCGTATTGCCATCGTAGGGGGAGGCCCTGCTGGTTTAGCGGCCGCCTATCAACTTCGCCGACGTGGTCATGCTTGCACTGTTTTTGATGATCACTCCCAGTTGGGAGGCATGATGATGTGGGGCATTCCGGGATACCGGATGCCACGTGACATCCTCATGGGTGAGATTAACCGAATCGTTGAAATGGGGGTAGAAGTTCGTCTCAACACTCGCATTGGACGAGACGTTTCTATTACCGACTTAGAAAAAGACTACGATGCAGTTTTGTTGGCCGTAGGGGCACAGCGTGGGCAAGCACTGCCAGTTCCCGGAGCCGATGCACCCAACTGCTTAAGTGGTATCGCCTTCTTAGACGCTTTCAATGACGGCCGTTTGAAAGCTGTGACTGGTCGAGTCGTTGTGATCGGAGGTGGAGACACTTCCGTAGACGTAGCTACCGTGGCTCGTCGTTTGGGCAAGATTACCGCGATCCACGAGAAAGACTTTCCAGAACACATCATCATTAACCAAACGGCCCACGACGTCATTGAGACTGCTGCTCGCCAAGGTGCTGATGTTCTGCTTCTTTCTCGTTCACCTATCCACAAGATGAATGCTGCTAAGCATGAAATTGAGGATGCTTTACGAGAAGGAGTTCAGATTCAAGGGAGCACGGGACCTGTCGCTGTCATTAAAGGGGCAGATGCTCGTGCTACTCACCTTCGGATTCAACGTCTGACCGAAAAGACCAAAGCTCCAATTCCTGGCACGGAAGAAGACATCGAATGCGACATCATCGTCGCAGCGATTGGCCAATCTGGGAACTTAAGAGGTTTAGAGACCTTCGACAATGGTCGCGGACTCATCAACACCGATCGTCACTTCCAGATTCCGAATCGTCGTGGTTTTTTTGCCGTGGGTGACGTCGTAAAACCCCATCTCCTGACTACTGTTATTGGACAAGCGGGAGTTGCCGTCGAATCGATTGAAAAGTACCTTGCAGGTATTGAGCTCGGCAAACGGCCCAAAGTCGACGTTCGTCACTTTGATTTGATGGCTAAACTCAAAGAAGCAGGCCTGCAGCCGGAAGAGTACAAACATCAGCAGGCTTGGGGTACTTCAGACGCTAAGTTTGCAGTGCATAACTACGAAGATCGTGCTACGCAAGAAGTGATTCCTGCAGACATGCTCTTCTTGGGGCATTTCAAATATGTAGACCGCAATAAACGTGGTTTCCACAACGTAGACAGCAACAACGTCATCGGAAATTTCTCAGAGCGCATGATTCCGCTCACAGAAGTAGCCGTCATTGACGAAGCCAAACGTTGTATGAGTTGTGGTATGTGTTTTGAATGCGATAACTGCGTAATCTTCTGCCCACAGGAGGCCGTCAAAAAGACTCCAAAGAGTCAGTCAACCATGGGTCGGTATGTGTACACCGATTACAGTCGGTGCATTGGTTGCCATATTTGTGCGGAAGTGTGTCCCACTGGCTATATCCAGATGGGCATGGGGGAATAGGAGATCGCATGTCTAGCACCCGTCTACGGGTTGCAGGACTGCTCATTGCGGGGGCCTTGTTAAATGTCCCCGCTTTGGCGTATGCCTGTCAAGTGCCCAAACCCACCCCTCCCATGGCAAGGTGTGAACATTCTGGCGAAAAACCCTGTCATTGCGTTGAGGATCTCGCGTCCATACGACGTAACCACATGAGCTTAATTCTGCACAAGCGCAATCTAACCATGCGCCAAGGCATTCGCACTTCAGAAAATAGCTTAAAGGAGTGTATTGCCTGTCACGCGGATCAACGCCCAGATGGTAGCTACATTCCAGTCAATGACCCAGGACAGTTTTGTCAAAGTTGTCACGCCTACGTGGGTGCCCAACCAGACTGTTTTGAGTGTCATGCCACTACTCCGGCAGCTCCGCCGGCCACCAAGCACTGAGGCAATCAATGGACGAAAACCAACCTACTAATCCGGGTCGGCGTGGTTTCCTTGGCGCAGCATCGACCGCCGTGGTCGGCATTGCCGGAATCCCTTTAGTCGCTTTGGCTCGTGTACCTGACGCGGCCGTAGACGACAAATCCCGTTGGGGAATTCTTGTGGATACCACGAAATGTGGTACCGATTGCACTGCCTGTGTGTCTGCTTGCAATAGTGAGAATGGTCTAACGGGGCACAATCGACCTGAGACGGATGCGCAGTGGCTACGCAAAGTGCAGCTTCGCGAAAAAGCCACCGGCCGCGTGCTTTCGTTGCCTATGGGTTGCCAACATTGTGAGAATCCACCTTGTGTAGATGTTTGTCCCACGGGAGCGTCTTTCCGTCGTGCAGATGGAATCGTTCTAGTAGACAAACACATCTGCATCGGCTGCCGCTATTGCATGATGGCTTGTCCTTACAAAGCCCGTTCCTTTGGTCATGAAGAAAAACATGGTCAAAAGGTTTATGCCCCGCGTGGCAAGGGAACGGTTGAAGCTTGTACTATGTGCGTTCATCGCGTCGATGCCGGAAAACTCCCAGCTTGCGTAGAAGCCTGTCAAAAAGAAGGCCAACAAGCCATGCTTTTTGGTGATCTGAAGGATCCTAAGAGTGAAATCGCCAAACGCATTGCCACGGAACCTACGCGACAACTGCGTGAGGCACTGCAATTAAACACCGGCGTTCGGTATCAAGGTCTCTAGGAGTCTCTCACATGAAAAATATCGTTTTTCGAGAAATGAAAGAGACAGGCCGGGGTTACTGGTTAGTGCAGGCGCTGCTAGGCGTCATGGTTCTGGTTGCGTTGGCTGCTGCTCATTACATGGAGACGGAAGGGCATTGGGTTACCGGAATGAACAACCAGATCGTTTGGGGATTGCCGCATGTCTTCGCGGTGTTCCTAATCATCACGGCTTCTGGAGAACTCAATCTAGCTTCCATTGCCTCTGTTTTTGGCAAGGCACCTTACAAACCCTTGTCTCGTCTCTCGGCTTTGGTCGCCATTGCTCACTTAGTAGGTGGTTTAATGATCCTAGTTTTGGACATGGGACGTTCTGACCGCCTTCTGGTTGCCATGACTAGTTACAACCTAAAATCGATCTTCACTTGGAACATCTTGTTGTACAACGGTTTTATCGTTCTAGCCATTGTCTACCTTTGGACTATGTTAGAACGTAAATTGAACCCATACACCAAGGTGGCCGGTCTAGGCGTGTTCATTTGGCGCACAATCCTGACTACTGGAACTGGATCGATCTTTGGTTTCTTAGTCGCACGAGATGCTTACAACGCGGCGATTTTTGCACCAATGTTTATCATTGCCTCGTTTTCCTACGGAACTGCAATCTATCTCATGACTTTAGAGACGCTTTCCTATTGGGCTGGGCGTCCCATTGGTGATGAGTTGATGGCCCGTTTGAAGAACCTTCTCGGAGTCTTTGTAGCTGCTTCGTTCTATTTCTTCTTGGCATATCACTTGACCAATTTGTATGTTGTGCAGCGTCAAGGAGTTGAGTATTTCTTGCTAAGTGGGGAGAACCTCTACTCTAAGATCTTCTGGATTGGGCAGATCTTCATCGGAACAGTGCTACCGTTGCTACTGATCTACGGACCACTTGCTCAAAAGAGGCTCATCATTTATCTAGCCTGCATCTTAGTAGTTTTGGGTGGGTTATCTCAAATGTATGTCACTATCATTGGGGGACAAGCCTATCCTTTGACGATCTTCCCGGGGTACGAAGTCAGCAGCACCTTCTTCGATGGTCAAGTGGGCAATTATATACCTACCATCTACGAAGCCATGCTTGGCATTGGAGGGTTTGCTCTGGCAGCTCTGTTGGTCATTGCGGTCACTCGCATGCTGCCATTGATTCCTGCTAGCCTCCAAGACGCTGATTTGGACGAATGTCTGGCCGAAAAGCACTAAACCCTCCTTAGCCCCACGAGCTTTTGTGGGGCTAAGCGGAGAGTGAGAGTTATGGCCCACCTGTTTATCTCCGCAGCACACAAATCTTCCGGTAAAACTACCTTATCCATTGGTTTATGCGCCGCTTTACGTGCGCAAGGTTATCTGGTCTCTCCCTTCAAAAAAGGGCCAGACTACATTGACCCTTTGTGGCTTACCCTCGCGAGTGGACAATCTTGTTACAACCTTGATTTCTGGACTATGGATCCGAAGGAGATCCAAGAGGTCTTTGCTCTTCATTCGATCCAAAGTGATATCGCTTTAATCGAAGGCAATAAAGGGTTGTACGATGGTCTTGACCTAGAGGGAAGCAATAGCAACGCAGCCCTTGCCAAGTTACTCGGTGCTCCAGTTGTTTTGGTAATCGATGCTCAAGGGGTTACACGCGGGGTGGCTCCTCTAGTGTTGGGATACCAAGCCTTTGATCCGGAGGTTCGCATTGCCGGCGTCATCCTAAACAAAGTGGGTGGCGCACGCCATGAAAGCAAACTCCGCAAAGTGTTGGAACGCTACACTAATGTTCCCGTCATTGGCTCAGTAGCCAAAGATCCAAAACTCGCCATTTTAGAACGCCATTTGGGACTCATACCGAGCAATGAAGCCTCTTCTGCAAGAATGCATGTGGAAGAAATTGGCAAAATGGTAGGAGCGCAAGTCGATCTAAAGGCACTTTTGGACATTGCCAACACTGCTCCTAGCTTGCCTTTTGTTTTGGAGCCTGTTTCATATCCTGCTATCAAGGTTCGAATTGGCATTCCCAAAGATGCTGCGTTCTCGTTTTATTATCCAGATGATATAGGAGCATTACGTTTCGCAGGAGCAGAAATCGTTTTTTTTGATGCGTTGCAAGATACTCACTTACCAGAAGTAGACGGATTGTTCATTGGTGGCGGATTTCCTGAAGTGCGAATGGAAGCACTTTCAAAAAATCAGTCTCTTCGGAGTGAGATCCGTGTTGCCATAGAACGTGGTATGCCCACCTATGCCGAGTGCGGGGGATTGATGTATTTATCTCGGTGCATCCGGTGGGCAGAGCGTATCCAAGAAATGGTCGGTGTCATTCCTGCCGATGTGGTCATGACTGAAAAGCCCATTGGTCGGGGATATATTCGATTAAAAGAAACTTCTTCTCATCCTTGGCCCGTTCACGATCAAACTACCGAGATCCCGGGTCATGAGTTCCATTATTCACATTTAGAGAATCTAGCCTCTAATCTAGATTTTGCCTATGAAATCCAGCGTGGTGCTGGTGTCACTGGTCACCACGATGGCATCGTATATCGAAACCTCCTCGCTTGTTACTCTCACCAGCGCAATACCCGTCAACACCCTTGGGCAGCGCGGTTCGTAGATTTTGTGGCGCGGGAGAAAATTCTCTGAATTCTTTACTCAAAATCCAAAATCTTGCAGTCGCTTTTGGATCTCAGACCGTAGTCCACGGTGTCTCTTTTGAGATTCGAAGGGGGGAATCTATAGCCTTAGTAGGAGAGAGTGGGTCTGGTAAATCAGTCACGGCGTTATCAGTTCTTCAGTTATTGCCTTACCCGCTTGCCTCTCACCCCAGTGGCAGTATTCAGTTCTTAGATCAAGAGTTAGTGGGCGCGCGCTCTTCCGTTTTGCAAAAAGTGCGTGGGGATCGGATCGGCATGGTGTTTCAAGAACCCATGACCTCTTTGAATCCTCTCCACACCATAGAAAAACAAGTTTCTGAAACACTGATTCTCCACCAAGGGTTATCGCGCCAGACAGCCCGTTCTAAAACTTTAGAACTATTGCAACAAGTAGGTCTTACCGAGGCAGAACACCGTTTGGATGCCTTTCCTCACCAACTTTCGGGAGGACAACGCCAGCGGGTGATGATTGCCATGGCGTTGGCCAATGCACCTGATCTCTTGATTGCCGATGAGCCCACCACTGCCTTAGATGTTACCCTTCAAGCACAAATCTTAGACCTCCTAAAAGCAGAACAAAAACGCCTTGGCATGTCTTTGTTGCTCATTACCCACGATCTTGGGATTGTTCGCAGGGTAGCAGAACGGGTTTGTGTCATGAGTGAGGGGATCATCGTCGAAACGGGCACCACGGAAGAAGTCTTTTCCTCCCCAAAACATCCTTACACCCACCAACTATTAGCAGCAGACCCGGGGGTGAAACCTGAATCTGCTTCTCACAGCGCACCCATCGTGTTAGAAACCGATGCCCTCAAGGTGTGGTTTCCGATTCGGCGTGGCATTTTTCGTCATACTGTAGACCATGTCCGCGCAGTGGATGATGTCTCTTTAACAGTTCGAGAAGGTCACACCCTCGGCATCGTGGGAGAAAGTGGATCTGGAAAAACCACTCTCGGTTTTGCACTTTTGAGATTAGAAGGAAGCGAAGGTAGTTTGCATTTCTTGGGAAAAGACCTCCGTCCTCTTACCACGCGCCAATTACGTCCTTTGCGTCGTGAAATGCAGATCGTTTTTCAGGATCCTTTTGGCAGTCTTAACCCAAGATTACCCATTGATGCAATCGTAGGAGAAGGGCTTTCAGTACATAAGTTAGGAGGCACGAAAGCTGAACGAGAAGAATTGATTGCTCAAGCACTGGAGGAGGTTGGCTTAGATCCTGCACTTCGCCGCCGCTATCCTCATGAGTTGTCTGGTGGGCAACGGCAACGGGTCGCGATTGCCCGCGCCATGATTCTAAAACCACGTTTGGTCGTGCCCGATGAGCCTACTTCCGCTTTAGATCGATCCGTGCAAGCACAAATCATAGATCTTTTGAGGAAACTCCAAACTATTCACAAATTGGCCTATCTTTTTATTAGTCATGACCTAAAGGTGGTACGAGCACTTTCGGATGAAGTCATTGTCATGCGTTTTGGGAAAATCGTCGAACAAGGCAATACTGAGGAGATTTTTAGATCCCCAAAACATCCTTATACCCAAGCATTGCTCGCGGCG
>CAUYTX010000434.1:0-35608 GCA_963575665.1 Gammaproteobacteria bacterium
GTTTTCATTATTTTCTGAACTCAGGCTACACTCAACTTAATCGAAAAACGCTCTAAGCAGACTAAAATCAACTGCTGCAACCACCGCATGACCAAAGTCTTTGACGGAATTTTCTTAGACAATCGTTTCCGTCTGCCCCAGTTCAAGATTGAGTTTATCTTCGATTCGCTTCTTGTAGTTTAAGAAATCGGCTACCTGTGCCGTCTCCAGTGGCCTTCCCTGGAGAAAAGCAGTCGTAAGATCTATATCCGTGATGTAAATTGGATACCGAGCGGTGCTTCTACGGAGCTCAAACACATGGTTGGCTACTTCCTTAAATAAGAAGTTCCCATGCACGTAAGAAGAGAATTCGTGCCCTTCACAACGAATCACAAAATTCCCAATATTTCCTCCAACATCGGAAAGTGCTTGGATATCGAAATAACGCTTTTGTTGTTTTTTTCGAGAAGCAGGTCTCAGGGTAAAGGTATTAGCTTCTCTAAAAATTTGGTAGAAATGAATATCAATACTTTGTGAAGGCAGGTTGGAATCACGCAAATACGTCGCCCTTCGTTTTAAGACAGCTGTGAAAAAATCTTCGAAATGACCCATGAGGATATTTTCATCATAAAACGTAGTGCGCTGAAAAAACAAAGATCCATGTTCATCTAATACATAAATGTTAACCATGTTGCCTGTGACTTGATAAAATAACTGCACGGCATTCTTTTGGTTCACTTTGTAAATAGTAGGCAAAACCGTATCTGTGAGTGCACGTCGATCAATTTGGACACGCATAAAATCAGACGCTGGTGCCGCCAGTGCTTTTTGAAGTTCTAAAATAGACTCCTTTTTTGCATATTGCAGGGCATTGTTTTCCACGTAAAGTACGTAGTGGTCAGCACCACATGCCAACACATAACGCAACGAAGACTTTGGTGCACCACTGGTAAAAAATGGTACTACGTCTTGGTACAATTCAGCGACTCGCCTCATGATCGACGAACCATAAGAGGAAGAAAAACTATAGGCTTTTGGAATAGGAGGGTCAGGCAATTTATTCTCTAAGTTCCAACGAAGATACTGCACAAGACTATCCAAAATGGCCGTAGATTCTGTGTAGGAAAAGCAATACACCTCATGCCAACTGGTGATAACAATTAGATCAACGCTGCACACTAAGTTGATTGAAAAACTACTGTACCGAAGTGCATCATTTCGTCCACTGATGATTTCAGAGCCAGTCCGACCATAATAAGCAAGAGGATCCATTCCAACATCAGAAAAAACAATCGCTTTCATGATATGAGGAGGTTGCTTAAGCGTTTCAATTTCTAAGTGTTTGAATTTTCCACCAGGAACAAAGTCTTGAAGTGTCTGAGTAATGGCATGAACTTCCTTGCTACTCAAAACATGCACACGAGGCTGACCAACACTATCAGATGAAGTGGGACGCAAATGTACCGTAACGACTGTCCGCGGATTAATCACTTGGTTAAAGTGGAACCAAGTCAGTAAGCTAATTACGCTCAAACCATACTTCAATGCTCCAGATTCTTCTGCATCCAGAGTTTCTTCCGGTTTAGATGCTTGGCTTGGGTTAATGAACTTCCAACCCTCTTTGCCATCCTGCATTACGACCTGTTCCAAGGTTAAATGGGTCTCAAAAAGATTGGAACCCATACCATGGTTAATCATTTCCATCTTGCCGGGTTTTCTCTCAAAAGCCGCGTAGAGCTTTCTACCCAAGATATTTAAATCATGTTGACTAATTTGAAGGAGAGAAGCATTTTCTCGAGCAAAATTAGATAAAAAGAGATAGCTATCGCTAAGCTCTTTGACCAAAGATTGCCTAGCTTTTACAACTTGAACCATCTTCCAATTCTTTCTGGAATCCAAAAACGAGATATATTTCTCGTCCCAGCCCCATCGATTTACCAATGCTTCCATCAAAGCACTGCGCCAATGTGATCTTTCGTTCTCTGGAACCGTACTAAGCAACAAGCCAATCTTGAAATAGAAACACAATCGAACCAATTCAACCCGCGCTGGATTGTTTTGTTTAGCCAAATAGTCTTCTAGTTTTTCGATTAAAATAATGTACGGATCTAGTAGATCTAGGTTGACTACTCCAGAGTATAAAGCCTTCTTATAACGGGCGCAGAGCAGATCTAAGTTTGGATACTCCTCGGCATAAGTCTCCATCAACAAAATCTTGAGAACCGATTTATAAGGAGAATCCACTCCTTTATAGACTTGCCAAAGTGCTGCGCCAAAAAACTCTTCTGCGGGAATATGTCCGATCGAGCCAAAATCTAAGAAATCCTCTTCCGAAATTAGTCGTTTTTCAACCAAGGTTTTGAGATAAGTTTCGTAGTTTCGTTCTTGATTGGGAGGAATGAGCCACCAAGCGGGAACTCGACCTGCAACCAGAAGACTAGTCCGATAGAACTCTTCTAGGAGGAGCTGATGTTGGGCCGTTCCGCTGCTCTCACTACTTAAATCGACAGTCTCACCACTTCTAAACGTATCCGCATTCATCAGGAAGAAATGGGTTTCCAAATCGAAAGTATTTGCCCATTCTTCAATGCGAACTGCCTTTTTGCTAAGCTCCTGAAGGTCTGCTTTACTCAGTGCGGGATCGTGGCAAAGCCAAATATCTAAGTCACTTTTTTCAGAATGTGCTACGGTTCCTGCACTTCCAATAACGAAAAGTCCATAAATGCTTGCTTTAGTTGGCAGAAGGTGTTTATTGAAACCAAAAGTCTTGCTGAATTGGCGAGCAGCTTCCATTGCCTGTGAGCTTGGTTGATACTGCGAAACAATACAAGGCGTGGATTGAGAAACATATCCGGGCAATAATCGGTGGTTAATATGAAATAAAAGTGGTAGAATTGGGAGAAATTCTCTTTGCCGCATTCGTAGAGATTCTTGCGTGCGGTTTAGTCTCTCCTGGTTAATCGCGAGAAATCTCTTTTTAGCTGCCTTCAAATTCTGAAGGTCTTCTAAGTCCATAGAAATTGGTGGATTAGCAGGTCGTACCCTGTGTTCTTGTTCAGGGTTAGTAAAAAAATCGAGTCCCATCGAGTGCACCTACAACGTTGGTCTATGTGTCAATAGTATACGACTTTGTATAGCGATTTCTTCAGGAAAAATAGCTCTGTGTCATTTTTTGCAAGCAGTTTGCAGTTTTTGCAGTCTCAGGATAGAATATTGACTGGTTTTCGGGTACCCCAGACGATCGTAGGCATTTTTTTGGAGACTGATTTAGATGAAAAAACCACTTTTAGCGCTGCTTTTGACTTTACCAGTACACGCGTACGCTTTTGATTACTTGAAGTTTGCTGTGGAAGACACGTTGAAGTGCGCACACCCCACCGTAGACAACAAGGCAGCCAAAGCCGAAACCGTTTCCCAGAGCCGTCAGGGAGACAAAGAGACCGCCCGGATCAAGATTTTTTACAAAGGACTCTTTAAGTCTAACTCCATGCAGGTTGAGTACACCATCATGGATGCTTCTACCAAGATGATTCAAGCCAAAATTTTGGAAGACACCAGTGGAACTCCTGCCCTAGATTGTCCTTACTTCGGTAATTGGCAAGAAATAAAGTAAACAAACTGCGCGGCGAGATCTTTTTAGACCAAGTCTAACCACAGTTCCATGGTCTCGCCGTCTTCTGATCTCCGTCGATGGAAATTGAATTTCTTGGCAAGTGCTTGCATGGCTACGTTTTCCATTAGGGTAATCATGTAAACTCGTGGGGTACCCTTAGATCGACAATAGCGTAACATCTTGTTCATTAGTATCGTCCCCAAGCCTTTTCCCTTCAAATCTGAACGTACTACTAAAGCAAACTCCGCATGCCGATTGTCCGGGTCGGTGATGGTTCTTACTTCTCCTAAGGTCTCTGTGGCACCATTCTCTTCTCGAGCGGAAAGGATAAACGCCATTTCCCGGTCGTAGTCGATTTGGGTATAGCGCGCCATCTTGGCGTGGGGCAACTCTCGAAATAAGCTAAAGTAGCGTAGACGGATGTCTTCCGGAAGGAGACGTGCTAAAAAAGCATGGTGTGCGGGCTCATCTTCTGGGCGAATAGGTCGGATCACAGCTTCCGGGTAACCTGACAAAGAAATACACTCTTCTAATTGTTTTGGATAAGGATGAATCGCCAGATGTGAACCACAGGTGCTGGTAGCGGGTCGAACCCGCATCCTGGCATCTAGGGCCAATACGCCGCTTTGGTCTGCAAAAAGCGGATTGATATCTAGTTCTATTACTTCTGGCAGGTCTACAACAAGTTGTGCTACCTGAATCAGGGTAAGCTCGATAGCATCCAAATCTGTTGCAGGTAAACCCCGATATCCCGCCAACAGTTTAGAAATCCGCGTTCGAGAGATCAGCTCTCCGGCAAGGTTCATATTCAATGGTGGTAGAGAAACTGCACGGTCTCCTACCACTTCGACTGCAAGCCCTCCGTGCCCAAACAAAATGACTGGGCCAAACACCGGATCTAAGCTCGCACCCACGATCAATTCATGTGCACCTGGGAGGCGCGCCATTTTCTGAACAGAAAAACCATTGAGACGTGCCGAAGGCATTAGTTCTAGGACGCGCGTTGCCATCCCTTGGGCAGCGGTTAAAACCTGCTCTACACTCTCAAGGTCGAGGGCAACCCCACCCACTTCTGTTTTATGAATAATGTCGGGAGAGAGAATCTTGAGTGCAACGGGAAAATCAAGATTTTCAGCAATCCGAACGGCCTCTTCTGGCGTCTTGGCGATATGGGTTTCTACTACTGGAATGCCATAGGCTGCTAAGACTGCTTTGGCTTCTGGTTCGGAGAGCTGGTCTCGGCCTTCAGTGAGTGCATTTTCTACTATTAGCCGGGCTACCGCGGTGGCAGGCGTAAACTCCTCATGAATCGAATGAGGAGTTTCCATGAGCAGTTCTTGACTCCGTCGATATTGCACCAAATGCAAAAACGCCAACACGGCTTGTTCTGGAGTGTCGTAAGTAGGAATTCCTTCAGACCGAAACACCTTGCGTCCCAGCTCTACGCTTTGCCCCCCAAGCCAACAGGTCAATAGGTGATTTCGTCGGGAGCTTTTGAGCACTTCAGCTACTGCTCTGGCTTGTTCTTCTGCAGGCCCGATGGCCGTTGGGGAGTGCATCACCAACAGGGTGTCCACTTCCGGTGCTGCGAGTAAAACTCGGACTGCATCGGCGTAACGAGTTGGAGTCGCATCCCCAATGATATCGATTGGGTTGCCTCGAGACCAATACTTTGGCAACACGTGATCGAGTGCTTCTAAAGTATTTTTTGAAAGTGTGGTGAGCGCGCCGCCATGAGATATTAAATAGTCAGTAGCCATGACACCAGGTCCACCACCATTGGTCAAAATGGTGAGATGGTTGGCCTTTGGCAAGTTTGCACGAGCGAGCGTTTCTACCGCATCAAATAATTCTTCGATTTCGTAAACGCGCAAAATACCTGCACGTGCCATGGCGGCATCATATACATCATCAGCACCTGCCAAGGCACCCGTGTGTGAGGTAGCAGCCCGAGCACCTTCTGAGACCCGTCCTGCCTTAATCGCGAGAACAGGTTTATTTCTAGCAGCCGTTCTAGCAGCCGACATGAACTGTCGTGCTTGGGTAATTGATTCAATGTAAAGAAGGATGGCGGAAGTAGAGGGTTCCGTTGCTAGGTAGTCCAACATGTCCCCAAAGGAAATGTCCCCTACATCTCCCATGGAAACAAAATGGGAAAAACCGATGCCTCTTCCTTTAGCCCAATCAATCACTGAAGTGCACAAAGCACCAGATTGGGAAACGAAGGCAATCTTGCCAGGAAGGATGTCAAGATGTGAAAAGCTCGCGTTCAGATGGGAGCCTGGTACGACAACGCCAATGCAGTTAGGACCTAAGATTCTCAAACGTTGCCGCCGAGCTTCCTCTAAAACCACTGCACTTAATGTCCGACCAGAAGCATCGGTGATTCCTGAAAGGCCGGCTGTCATGATTACTGCAGCTTTGGTGCCTCGTGCACCCAAATCCGCAATGATCTTTGGAACCGTGGCAGGAGGCGTGGCGACGATGGCCAAATCTGGAGTTTCTGGCAAACTCTCTACGCTTGGATACGCGAACACTCCAGAACAGGCTTTATGTTTTGGGTTGACCGGCATGACCGGGCCCCTAAATCCTCCCATCAACAAATTGTGCATCACGATCTGGCCGACGTGACGCGGCGTGTTCGAAGCACCAATGACTGCGACTGATTTTGGGCGAAATAACTGTTCTAAGTGTTTTAGTCCCACGTCAACGACTTAATAGATAGGCAAGTGCAAGAGAAGTTTCTGAATCTGAAAGATTTGGGTTTCCTCCGCGTGCTGGCATGGTATTAAAGCCTTCTAACACATGAGACGTTAATACTTCTACACCTCGGGCAATTCGTCCGCCCCAAGCTCCCACATCCCCACGAACAGGACTACCAGAAGCCCCCGTTTCGTGACAAGCAAAACAATGGGCAACGTAAGCTTCTCTTGCCTTTTGAGGATCAAAAACGGGAGGGGTTGTTTCTACTGTTACCACAGGAGGTGGTATCACTACTACAGGAGGTGTTACATTGGATACTTGTGCGATGTCGACAAGAGGTACAGAAGGTGTAGGCACTACGGCAACAGGTGGTTGTGGAGTTTCTGGCGCAGCCTCCACGACAGGAGGAACGTCTGGATGGGTGCGTTCTAATGGTCCGAGGGTTCGAAAGGGATCTTGCACAGGATGTATCCCTACGTTGGGAGGACTCGTAATCCAACTGGCTATTAACACCGCCGCTACTAACCCTCCTACACCGAGCAGGGCTACTGTAAAATTATTCATCAATTAAACTCCAGACTTCTGAATTATTGGCGTCCGATCCGAGTGCGCAGTCAACCGCCATCCATGATACTCCTTCCACGCACGTAAAATCGGTTCACGGTTGGCAGACGCCGGCATTTCGGAAGTGACTTCACCGCCGACGCCTAGTCTTTGTCGCCCGTACACACGCGCATCACTTTCAGGCCTACTGCCCGTAGCCGGTGTTCAAGGTACACCAGAAAACCGCGATCATTTTGGAGTCCGATCCGAGTGCGCAGTCGATCGCCATCCATGACGCTCTCTCTACGCACGTAAAATCGA
Source organism: Gammaproteobacteria bacterium (assembly GCA_963575665.1). Classification (GTDB taxonomy): domain Bacteria; phylum Pseudomonadota; class Gammaproteobacteria; order CAIRSR01; family CAIRSR01; genus CAUYTX01. The sequence goes on from CAUYTX010000434.1 coordinate 7,160, forward strand.
TTCGCGGTTCTCAGGACGCCATATTCCAACGGTGCCTTCACCGCCAGCGTTTGGTGGTTGTCGCCCTCCACGCGCATTACTTTCAGGCCTACCGCCCGTAGCCGATGTGTAAGGTACACCGGAAACCTACGATTATTGTGACAGGCTCCCTGAGAATGGCAAGCCACTTTTTCGGATCGGGCAACTCTAAAATCTGCCGCCGAACACGGTTGAGTCGAATCATGAGTCACCCCATGAAGCTCTCGATTAGATCCGTACGTGCGACTTTCACCGCATACGGCTCCCGATGATATTGGCTGCTGACTAAGATTGATTTCGATCTCGGTCATTACCTTGCCTATTAAGATTGTCTTTCCCAATCTTTTCAGCTTCGTGGATACGTCTTTGCAGGCGAAACTCTCGTCCGATACCATTTCCACGGTGCCGTTTTCCAAGTGTTTCCGATATCACTAATCGGTGTTTTGATCGTGCCAATTATCATGCTCTGCTTGGTTGTATCCAGTCTTATCACCTTGCCCCAATTACCGGTCATCCTACCCTTACCCAATCGGCCTCATCCTGCTTGTCTTAGGCCACTACCCCAAGACCATGGGTAAGTTTTTATTCGTTCCGTTTAAAAGATACTCGTCAGTTTAGGGTTTTCCAGTTCACCAACCCTCTTCTCAGAGAGGTGGCTATCGATCGGATAATGCCACGAGAGTTACGAGGATGTAGTCGGTATTACTTCCAAGTTACCGCTGTAGCGTAAGGTGCTTTTTACGGTTTTCCCATGTTGACTCCCCATTAACGCCAGTGTGCCTACTTGAATTGGCTCTGATTACGTCCTGTTGCCAGCTTTGCTGTCCGCGTTGATGTCCGCTTCGTTTGCATGGCCAGGTCAGGATTTCTTTTTCTCCTAAAGAACAGGATTTGCACCTGTTTCCTTTGAACAGTTCTGGCCATTTCTGGCTACTCTAGGTTATGTGCCTGTTTTCTCAGGCATTTTTGCTAAAAACGAATCGCACCCGAGTTCGCTATCAGAGTCGGTAGATTCCCCAGGTCCGATTCTTCTGTGACCGATGTTGCGGGTCACCCATTCCTCCATAGTTCGCGGGATCACTCGACTTCAATCCTCAATCCTTTCTTCCCTCTCCTGGCAAGGAGAAGGGTCAGGGGACGAAGTCGCTTTTTGAGGGTTTCGGAGTAGCTCACCCGTTAAAAGCGCGGTCAAGAGATAATCTCACCTACTATTTTTCCGGTCGTCGATACATGAGTGCCGTGATCTGTTCCGAAACGAGACCTACTAAAAATATCAGCATTGAAGTAATGAATAACACTACCCCCATGTTAGTAAATCGGTGGTCACTCAAAAACGTGTAAAGGTAGTAACTAATTGCTGAAGAAAAAAACATTAGACTAATCGGAAAAAAAAGTTTTAGGGGTGAAAAAAGCGTCCCGATCTTGAAAATGATCAGTAAAAAACGAATCCCATCCTGAAAGGGTCGAATGTGGCTCTTTCCGATCCTACGTTGTACTTGAATAGGAACAAATCCCACTGTAAAACCAGACCTAAAAAAGGCCATGGTTAAAGTAGTTGGGTAAGAAAATTCATTTGGGAGAAGAAACAAAAACTCTCGTAGTTTTTCAGTGCGAACCGCTCGAAAACCAGAAGTGAGGTCTGGGATCGTATGTCCCACCATCCAACCAGAAAACTGGTTATACAACTCATTGGCAAAACGTCGTGAAAGGTTGGCATGGCCAGAGGCGTCGCGACTACCCACTACCATGTCGTATCCGGTAGAGAGTTTTTCAACCAAGATTCGTATTTCATTGGGATCGTGTTGCCCGTCGGCATCCATGAATACCACGACATCACCGAGCGCATTTCGTGCTCCCGTTTTAATCGCAGCGCCATTGCCCATGGAATAACGGTGAGAAATGACTCGAGCCCCAAATGATTCCGCTACCTCTACCGTGTTGTCTTTTGATCCATCATCGATTACTAATAAATCCACTTCTGGGTATAACTCTCGCAACCGAGGCAAGATTTTAGCTAGTCCTGGTGCTTCATCTCGTGCGGGCAAAATAACAGAAATTTTCATAATTAACCTGAGTTCGACGTAAGAAAAAAAGCTAACTCACTGTATTTATTTGATTTATAGCAATCCTAGAAAGAAGGTTTCAAACATTTTGGATACCTAAGTTTGTAGGAGTTACGCAGTTGAAAGTGTAACTCGTTTTTGAATAAGTGCTATGTGGGTAAGCATAATACTTGAGTTTTTTTAGTAAGATCAAAAGAAAACATAACTGATACAATAACTTAACCTGAGTTCGACGTAAGAAAAAAGCTAATTCACTGTATTTATTTGATTTATAGCAATCCTAGAAAGAAGGTTTCAAACATTTTGGATACCTAAGTTTGAATAAGTGCTGTGTAGGTAAGCACAATACTAGAGTGTTTTAGTAAGAACATAATAAAACATAACTGATACAATAACTTACATTATTTCTTACGTCGAACTCAGGTTAATTATAGGAGTTACGCAGTTGGAAGTACGATCCTCTGATTCTTATGAAATTTTTACCTTTTGTCAAAGAACAAGAAAACGAGCAAAATCAATAACTTGTAGTCTCAACTGCGCAACTCCTAAATTAAATCAGTTGTCCTGAACTCAAAAATCGTTCTGCGATCACTTCGAGTAAAGCCCGCGCTAATTCTGGTTTGGGCGCATTCTCTAAAAATCGAGATCCACCCCTCCAATATATCTGCAAAGCATTGTCTTCACGCTCAAAACCAACATCCTTGCCAACCCAGTTGGCTGCAATCATGTCTAAACCTTTCCCGTGCAGTTTTTCTAAAGCATTGGTTTCTAAGTTTTCAGTTTCCGCAGCGAAACCAACCAAAAATGGCCGTTTCGGCAGAGTACTAACTAACATCAAAAGATCTTCAGTGCGTTCTAGTGCTAGAGAAAAACTAGTTTTCTGTTTTTTGATTTTTTGGGGAGACGGTGATGCAGGTCGATAATCTGCAATCGCTGCACAGGAGATCAAAAAGTCATAGGCTTCTACATGTTGCAAAACTGCTTGACACATTTCTGCTGCGGAAAGCACGTCCACTCTGTGCACAGACCGTGGGGTAGGCAAAGAGGTTGGCCCGCTGACCAAAGTGACTTGTGCCCCCATTTCGGCAGCAGCAGCGGCAACAGCATATCCCATCTTCCCCGAACTACGGTTACTTAAGAAGCGCACTGGATCGATCGCTTCTCGAGTAGGTCCAGCAGTCACCAAAACCTTACGACCGGAAAACAACGGTGGAACAAACAGAGAAGATAAAGCGGATACTAGCTCTTCTGGTTCTTCCATTCTTCCAAAACCAACTTCTCCACAGGCTTGCACTCCCGAAGTGGGTCCAAAGAAGTGGGCACCCCGAGAACGCAACACCTCTTGGTTGGCCACGGTAGCAGCAGCAGCCCACATAACCGAATTCATGGCAGGTGCTAGACACAAAGGTGCTTCCGTTGCCAAATACAACGTGGTCAAAAGGTCATTCGCTAAACCCATTGCAAGACGCGCCATTAGGTCTGCCGTCGCGGGCGCAATCAACACGGCATCCGCCCAGCGAGCCAACGAAATGTGGTCGATACCCGCTTCAGCCACAGGATCTAACAATTCTGTGTGAACCGGATGACCAGAAGTGACCTGCAAAGAAAGAGGGGTTACGAAAGCAGAAGCTGCATGCGTCATGACTACCCGAACGATGGCACCTTTCTCACGCAATCGCCGAACCAACGTTGGGGTTTTGTAGGCAGCGATCCCGCCACCTACCCCCAAGATAATCTTTTTTTCTAACACTGGCATGGCTTAATTATTAGCAATCTTGTTGGTGATATACCACTGTTGGGCAATCGAAAGGGTGTTGTTGACTACCCAATACAACACGAGCCCAGCGGGGAAAAACAAGAACATGCCTGTAAAGACGATAGGCATGACCATCATAACCTTAGCTTGAATCGGATCTGGAGGTGCAGGGCTGAGCTTTTGTTGAATGAACATGGTCACACCCATGATCAGTGGCAACACATAATAAGGATCCTGAGCAGCAAGATCACGAATCCAAAACATCCAAGGAGCTTGCCTAAGCTCTACGCTCTCTACCAGTACCCAATACAAAGCAATGAACACTGGAATTTGTACAACAATGGGTAAACACCCCCCCAATGGATTGATCTTCTCTTTCCTATAGATCTCCATCATGGCTTCGTTCATCTTCTGACGATCTTCCCCATAACGTTCCTTGATTGCCTGAATCTTCGGGGTTAGTTTGCGCATTTGTGCCATTGATTGGTAACTAGTAGCCGAAAGGTGAAAAAATGCAGCTTTAATCAAGACAGTCAACAAAATGATAGACCAGCCCCAGTTAAAGACTACACCTTGAATCAAGGCAAGGAGCCAATAGATTGGTTGAGCAATGAACGTCAGTTTTCCATAGTCAACTGTTAATTCTAGGTTGGGTGCAGCCTCCTTGAGGCGTTCCGGTTCTTTGGGACCTAAATAGATTTTAGAAGAGAGAGTAGTTTCTCCACTCGGAGGCACTGCCACCACTGGGCCTGTGTACCCAAAGACGTAACGTCCCCACTCGATTGCTTTGGTGTAAGTATGAATGGGGAGATCTGCAGGAGGAATCCAAGCAGCTGCAAAATAGTGTTGGATCATGGCGATCCAGCCTCCCTTGAAGTCTTTAGACAAAGGTTCCTTTTTCATACGAGCAAAATCTACTTTTTCGTACGTATTTTCTGGACTGGAGACTACGCCTCCGGTGTAGGTATACACCCCAAGGGCAGATTTGCCATCCGTGGGTTCGGTGCGTTGAAACTGTGTGTACACTTGACCATGCCATTCAGAAGCACCATGGTTCCTTATTTGGTAACGCACTTGCGCAGAATAGTGGTTTCGTTCAAAGGTGTAGATTTTTGTGACTTCAATACCCGAACCCGAAGGATCGCGCCAATGTAGAGGTACTTCTAAAGAAGTGGCTCCTTCAGCTAAGTGATACTCAGTTTGGTCTGCTTGAAATAATGCGTAGTGGTTTGGCGCGTTGGTGCCTAATAAACCACCCTGTGCAATAAAAAAGTGATCCGGTTCGTCAGAAAGCAAGCGAAAAGGCTTTTCTGGATGATTTACTTCTGCGGGGTAAGATCGTAGTTCTGCCCGTCTTAGATCCCCACCTATGGTATCAATCTCAAGATCTAAGAGATCCGTTACCACGTGAACTCGATCCGCTGATTTCAGAGAAGGTTGCACTGGTGCGGGCAACGCGGCAGACCCAGTAGCATTAGATTTTGGAACGTCATTGGTTCCGGTAGCAGCTCCTAGTGTTGACGTGGCTGGCGTAGTTAGCATAGGAGAAACATCAGTAGCCAATGACGATGGCGGCTTAGGGCCATAGTCTTCCTGCCATGCTTGCCACAACAATAGCAAAACAAAAGACAACGCTACGTATAAAATTAGTTTTTGATTGTCCATGATCTACATTTTTGAAGAGTGTCAGGCACTGGATCGACCCCGCCAGGTCGCCAAGGATGACAACGGGATAAACGTCGCAAAGTCAACCAGACGCCCCACCTAGCACCATGCCGCTCTAGGGCCTCTAGGGCATACTGGGAGCAAGTGGGATAAAAACGGCAGCGGCTGCCCAACAGAGGACTCAGCAAGTAGCGGTAGCCCTGCACCAAAAGGATTAGGAATTTCTGCATCGGCGCGCGGCGTCGAGCAAACCCTTAGAGAACAGGGAAATCAAGGTAGCGTTATCCTTCTCCGGAAGACCGGGTCGAGCAAGTAAAATCAAATCAATACACCCTAACTGGTCTTGCAAATGGCGAAAACGCTCTCTGGCAAGTCGTTTGATTCGGTTTCGTCCGACCGCTGTCTTCTCAACTCGCTTAGAGACGATCAACCCCAGTCTAGGGTGAGATTGGTCATTGATCCGAGCAAGTACGGTTAAACCCAGTAATCCTGTTTTTCGAGCATTCGCGAAGACATGTTCAAACTGGCGAGAGTGAAGAAGTCGCTTTGCCTTTTGGAAACGCTGATCTGGAACGACCATTAAAATATTATACGGTTAGTTTGGCACGACCCTTAGCGCGTCTAGCCTTAAGCACCAAACGACCTCCTCGGGTTTTCATTCGAGCGCGAAACCCATGGTCACGCTTTCGTTTTAATACATGGGGCTGAAAAGTTTGTTTCATAGATGCCTCGAGTAAAACTTAAGTGAACTTACTAGGAAAAACTTCACTCAGATTTTATCCGTTCAGGTTTCAAGTGTCAATTTAGGGCATTTGATAGTGTAGTGAATCCAAAAAAAATCATGCTAGAATATCGGTTTTGGCAAGATTTATGAGGAACTCTCGTGCCAGCATCGCTGCAAGCTGTTCGGGGAATGAAGGATCTCCTACCCTCGGAGTCCTCAACGTGGCGTTTCGTCGAGGAAACCCTCATCAGTGTCTTGGAACGATATGGGTACGCTGAGATACGCACTCCAATCCTCGAAAAAACAGATCTTTTTAAGCGATCAATTGGAGAAGTTACCGACATTGTCGAAAAAGAGATGTATACCTTTGTGGATCGTGGGGGCGACCAACTTAGCCTTCGTCCAGAAGGTACCGCCGGATGTGTTCGGGCACTCGTCGAAAGTGGGAGCCTAAAGAATGCTGCTCTTCGGTTGTGGTACCTCGGGTCTATGTTCCGGCATGAACGTCCTCAAAAAGGAAGGTATCGGCAGTTTCACCAGATTGGAGTAGAGGCTTTTGGTTTTTCTGGTCCCGATATTGATGCTGAATTGATCTTGGTAAGTGCGCGGATGTTGCGCGCTTTAGGAATTTCCAACGTTCAATTAGAAATTAACTCTTTGGGATCAGCAGAATCGCGAGCACGCTACCATTCCGAGTTGGTTGCCTATTTGTCCGCTCACGAAACAGATTTAGATGAAGATAGTCGCCGACGTTTGGTTACAAACCCATTGCGTATCTTGGATAGTAAGAATCCACAAGTTCAGGCCATCGTTGCTAACGCGCCACGCCTTATAGACACCTTAGAGGATGCCTCTCGACTGCATTTTGAAACACTTTGTTCTATCTTAGATGCTGCAAGTTTGCCTTATATCCTAAATCCCAGATTGGTACGAGGTTTAGACTATTACACGCGCACTGTATTTGAGTGGGTATCCAATGCTTTGGGTGCACAAAGCACAGTGTGCGCCGGCGGGAGGTTTGATCCGCTCATCGAGCAGTTAGGTGGGCCTCCAACACCCGCGATAGGTTTCGCGTTGGGTCTTGAGCGCATTGTTTCTTTGTTGGAAGGACAATCACTGCTAAATAGATCGGATCCGCAGGTTTATCTAGTCCACACAGGATTTGCTTCTCCTGCTTTGGTCTTAGCAGAACGTTTGCGGGATGCACTCCCACGAATGCGGATAGAGGTTGATTGTGGAGGGGGCAGCCTCAAGGCACAATTTCGGCGTGCCGATAAAAAGGGCGCAAAGTTTGCCATTATCCTAGGTAATTCTGAATTAGAATCTAATCAAGTGACCCTAAAGGATCTGAGAGGAAACATGCCACAACAGCTCGTAACCCAAACGGATCTTCCAAATTTCCTAAAAAATTGCCTAGCACCCACGAAAGAGGATGGAGCTTGTGAGTGAGTACGTTACTGAAGAACAACAAGTAGAAGCCATTAAACAGTGGTGGAAGGAGAATGGTACCAGTGTCTTCACGGGTGCTGTTCTAGGTTTAGCGGCTGTTCTTGCATTTCGGGCGTGGAACGATTGGAGAGCAGACAGAGCTGAATCCGCTTCCGTTCTTTACCAACAGGCAGCAAAAGCTTTAGAAAAGGAAGATGTGACGTTAATTCAATCTCCTAGCACTCGGCTTCGCGAGGAACACTCTTCTTCTCCCTATGTTGCTCTTGCTGCTCTGGCGCAAGGCGCACTTTTGGCAAACAAAGGAGAATTAGCTAGCGCGCGAGGCCAACTGGAGTGGGCTATTCTCAAAGCACCCAATCCCTACTTAAAAGGTTTGGCACAAGTTCGATTAGGTCACTTGCTAATCGAGCAAACAGATCGTGCCCTAGAGTTAGCCGAAGAAGCTGCCAAGGTTGGGGTAGTCGTGGAATCCACTCTGTTACGTGCGGATGTGTTAGGCACCAAAGGAGATCGAGCAGGTGCTAAAAGTGCTTATCAATCTGTCCTTGGGCAGATCTCTCCTGAATCTGCTCTTGGAGAAGAGGTTCGCTTGAAATTAGACGATTTAGGCGAGTAGACATGTCCCTAACTCGGGCGATTGGGGTTGCGTCAGTAGCGGGGTGGCTCGGGGGTTGCGCTGCTATCAGTGATTGGATGTCCACTGATACGAATGCATTGCCTACGCCATTAGCACCCATTTCCGAACAAGTTTTGAAACCTCTTTGGCAGGTGTCCGGAGGGTCTGGTACTCAAAAACAATTTTTGCGCTTACGTCCGATTGCGCTAGAAAGCCGTGTTGTCGTTGCTAACAGCGATGGCGGCGTGGCTGCGTATGACGCTTTTAACGGTAATCTGCTTTGGAAGGCTGAAACTAGTATTTCCCTCTCTGGTGGCACGGGGGGAGGTGAAGGGTTGATCGTCGTTGGTGGTTCTAAAGGCGAGGTTGTCGCTCTTCAGTTAAAAGATGGCTCCGAACGTTGGCGCGCTAACGTTTCTAGTGAAGTACTTGCACCTCCTGCTGCTTCAGAAGGTGTCGTGGTCGTGCGTGCAATCGACGGACGAGTGACTGCCTTTTCTGCTTCCAACGGTATTCGTCTTTGGACGTTCAGTCGGACAGTGCCTGTTTTGTCATTGCGCGGTACCAGTGCTCCCAAAATTGCTGGCGACAAAGTGTTCATTGGTTTAGACAGTGGACGTTTGACTACCATTGGCCTGCAAGATGGACATGAGTTATGGGACACAGCGGTCGCAGTCCCGCGAGGGCGTTCAGAATTAGAGCGCATAGTTGATATTGATGCGGATCCGGTTCTTTTTCGAGATACCCTATACGTGTCTGCTTTTCAAGGAAGAATCATGGCCATCGATGTGGAGAGTGGTCAGCCCAAGTGGGCTAGGGACATTTCTAGTTCTGCGGGTCTTGGAGTAGACCGTGACCGTGTGTATGTAACTGATGAGGTTAGCGTGGTGTGGGCACTGGATCGATCTACCGGATCCGTGCTTTGGAAACAAGAGGGTTTAAAAAACCGTGCGCTTACTGCACCTGTTTCCTACGGTGATAGCATCGTAGTAGGTGATCTTGAAGGTTACTTGCACACAATACGGCGACAAGATGGCGAAATCATTGGCCGGTTTTCACTGGATGGATATCCCGTTTTGGCCGCGCCAATCACACAAGGTGCAGTCCTCTATGCCACGAGTAGCGCAGGCACGCTCGCAGCTTTGCGAGATTAATCTCCGATCTTTGCTAATACTTTTCTTGGGGCTGCTGTGTTTATCCCCTGTGGTTGCGGCTCCCTTGCGGGTTGGAATCTTGACAGTTCGCCCCGCAGAACAAACAGAAATTCGGTGGCAGCCGTTTGTCGAATATCTCGAAGCTCACCTCGGACGTCGAGTAGAGCTGCGTGCTCATGGCTACGACAGTCTAAATCGTGCAATCGATCAAAACCGAATAGACGTTGTGTTGACCAATCCTGCTCACTATATCCTTTTAAAACACCGAAAATCTTTTTCTGCACCTATTGTCACTAGGATACCCAAAGAAGGCCAATATCGTCTTTCCGTTTTCGGTGGCGTTGTTTTTACTCGAGTAGATCGTCAAGACATCTCTAAACTTACTGATCTGGCAGGAAAACGTATTGCGGCGACCTCGGAAGAATCCTTGGGTGGTTATCAGGCGCAAGCGTTTGAATTGTTAGAAGCAGGCGTTCCTGCACCGAAGGGCGATCAATTACTTGTTACTGGAATGCCACACGACCAAGTGGTGTACGCAGTCTTAGAAGGAAAAGCAGAAGCCGGTTTTGTTCGAACTGGTATTTTAGAAAATCTTGAAAGAAAAGGAAAATTAAATCCAAAGAGCATAAAGATTTTACACCGCAGATATCTAAATGAATTCCCGTATGCACTCTCCACGCATCTTTATCCAGAATGGCCAATCGTTGTATCACAATCTTTGGACGAAGAATTTGCGCGTCGACTGACCATTGCTCTTTTATCTCTTCCTCCAGATAGCGAGGCCGCGCAAAGTGCCGAGATTGTAGGATTTTCGGTACCAGCAGATTACGGGAGTGTGGAAGAAATATTGCGGCGATTACGCACGCCTCCTTTTGATAAGGTTTCTAACTTTACACTAGGAGATCTCTGGTCCCACTATTCTAATTGGATTTTAGCCGTTGGCGTGCTTGGGATTCTTTTAATATTCATGGGCATTGGACTGGCCTTTTTATACCAGAGGAAACGCTACGAACAAAGAGAATTTTTACGAGAAATCCAAGAGAGTGAAGCACAATTTCGGAAAATGATTGACGCATCTCCTGTGCCCTTTGCCCTCAACGATGATAAACTCAAGGTTACCTATCTTAATGCTGCTTTTATAGAAACTTTTGGATATACCCTTGAGGAGATTCCTACCCTCTCCCATTGGTGGCCAATGGCTTATCCTGATCCTCTTTATGCTCAATGGGTTACCGATATTTGGCAAAAACATCTAACCAAAGCAAAATCAACGGGGGGGAAATTTGAGCCCATTGAAGTCAACATTCGATGTAAAAATGGTGAAACTCGGAGTGCCATTGCAGGAGCCAGCCCGCTAGGAGCTTCTTTCAAAGGGCTGCACCTTGTGACTTTATATGACATTACCGAGCTCAAGCGCGCCAAAGAGGCTGCAGAACAAACCGCGCGGCTTAAATCTGAATTTTTGGCCAATATGAGCCACGAAATTCGGACTCCTATGAATGGCATCATTGGCTTGTCTGAACTAGCATTGTATCAGCCTCTGTCGGAAGAAATTGAAGGCTATTTAGAGAAGATTCATTGTTCTGCCAAAAGTTTATTGGGGATCCTAAACGATATTTTAGACTATTCCAAAATTGAAGCTGGTCGAATGACCATTGAATTAGCTCCTTTTGATTTAGATACCCTCTTAGAAACACTCCAAAATTTGTTTAGCCAACGAGCTTCTGAAAAAAATTTACAATTTAAAATTTCGATTTTTCCAGAGCAGACGCCACGACAGTTGATCGGAGACGCATTGCGTTTGCAGCAGGTATTATCAAATCTGATTGGCAACGCCATTAAATTTACGGATCGTGGGCACGTATTTCTAAAAGTAACTTCGTATCCTTTAGATGTTTTAGAATTTCAATTTCGATTCGAAGTAGAAGACACCGGCATTGGTATGTCAGAAAAAACTATTCAAAACTTGTTTCAACCTTTTACTCAAGCGGACGGATCTATTAGCCGAAGATTTGGCGGAACGGGACTTGGATTAGCAATCAGTCGAGAATTGCTCGTCCGAATGGGTAGCGAATTTCAGGTAAAGAGCGCACCAGGTCAAGGCAGTGTTTTTCAATTCGAAGTACCTATTCGAGCAGATAGCAGGCTTTGTGGTCAGCCTAAAGTCCGTCTTCCCGCCTCTTGGCAGGAAGCGATTGAAACGAAGATGCGCCCTCTTAGCGGAACGAGAATTCTAGTTGCTGAAGACAATTCTATTAACCAACAAGTGATTCGTGAACTGTTAAAACGTTGGGGTATGGAAGTCAAAATCGCGAACAACGGAAAAGAAGCTTTATACTTATTGGAGAAAGATGATTTTGATATTATTCTAATGGATGTACATATGCCGGGTGTGGATGGCATTGAGGCCACGCGCCTAATTCGTCAAAAGTGGACCGATTTGCCCATCATTGCGTTGACTGCTGGAGTCACCCAACAAGAACACGATCAAGTATTAGCTTGTGGTATGAACGCTTTTGTTGGAAAACCAATTCAACAGGAATTATTAGCACAGGTTCTAATAAATTTTACGCCTGCTAAGACTCATCCTAGCACTTACGTTCCTACTGCTGAAAAGACTACAGAAATTAAAGAAATTTTAGAAATTCCCAGTTTTAATCTTAAACAACTCAGTGCTATTTTTGAAAATAAAAATACAGTAATGGATCTTTTAAGAAAATTTTTACAAGATACTAAAAGAGAGATTGACGCACTTGAGGAGGCATTTGAAAAACAGCAGGCGATGGAGGCAAAAGCTATTGCTCATCGATTAAAGGGGGTCGCAGGCAACGTAGGTGCCATAGAAATCCACAGAGAAATAGAGAAATTAGACACGGAATTGCGAGAAGGGAATTTCAATCAAAAAACCCTAGAAGCGTTGCAGCAAACCTATATCCGAGCAGTGGCTCAAGTTCTAAAAGAAGAACACACTCAGATTCAAGAAAAAGGTGTTGAAAATCAAGAAGTCACTCCTGAAAATCTTGAATCTCTAAAAACTGAGATTCAAAAATTTTTAGAGTCTATGGAATTAGTTCCAGAAGAATTAATGACCACTCTAAAAACTTCTTTACCAAAAGAACTTCAACCGATTCTCATTGTTTTGAAACAGCAAATAGATGGTTTTGAATATGAAGAGGCATTGGGCACATTAGCCTCTCTTGTAATCCAATGAAGGAAGCATGGATTCAATGTAGTTCTTACTGGATGCGATTTCAAAAACCAAAACATGTTTTAGAGGCTTATGTTCTGGAAGATGTATTACCGATTTTTGAAAAAATAGAGCATTGGGCAGGTTATGCCGTTGGATTTATCAGTTATGAAGCTGCTCTGGTATTTGATTCAGCCCTTCGTACTAAAAAACCGTTACCGTCTTTCCCGTTGTTGTATTTTGCTCTTTATTCCGATTATAAAATTTTTCAGAATATAGATAAGTGTTTTGAAGAAGTTCATTTTGACTGGTCTCTTTCTGTTTCAAAAACAGAATACGAAGACGCGATTTTTGAAATTCGAAAACAAATTGAACGAGGTAATACTTATCAAATCAATTATACTTGGAGGCTTCGTTCCGAGTGGGCAGGAAACCCATGGGGTTATTTTCAAACACTTTTCCAAGCACAGCACCCACGTTATGCTGCTTATCTCGACATAGGCCGATATGTAATTCTTTCGGTATCTCCAGAACTTTTCTTTTCCTTAGATGGAGAAAAATTAACCACTCGTCCCATGAAAGGCACTGCGCCACGCGCACCAGAAACAATCGCAGATTTAGCAGAAGCTAAAAAATTAAAAACATCTCCTAAAGAACGTGCGGAAAATGTCATGATCGTAGATATGATGCGCAATGATTTAGGCCGCATTTCAGAAATAGGAAGTGTCCAAATACCTCAATTATTTGAAATAGAACAGTACCCCACGGTTTGGCAAATGACCTCTACTGTAAAAGCCAAAACAAATCGTTCCATATCAGAGATTTTTCGTGCTCTTTTCCCTGCCGCTTCAGTAACAGGTGCACCTAAAGTGAAAACAATGGAGATTTTGGCTTCTTTGGAAACTTCCCCACGTGGGATATACACCGGAAGCATTGGTTGGATAGGCCCTGGTCGGCAAGCAGAATTTAACGTAGCAATCCGAACCTTAGTCATTGATCGAATGAAGGGAACTGCTGAATATGGAGTAGGAGGCGGTATTGTTTGGGATTCGGAAGCCCATGCAGAATATGCCGAGTGTTTTACTAAAGCTAAAGTGTTGTCTACCCACCGTCCCGAGTTTTCTATTTTGGAGACTCTCTTATGGACACCAGAAAATGGATTTTTCCTACTAAAAGAACATGTAGAACGAATGTTGTCTTCTGCACGTTATTTTGGATACCCAGCGGATGAAAACAAGTTAAAACAGGTTTTTTTTGGTGCTACCTTTGAAGATGTGCCTCGTCGAGTGCGCGTTCTCCTCAATGAAAGAGGAGAAATTCAGATGGAATCTTCTTTGCTTGAAACTACGAACGTCACGATGCTTGAAGTTGCAAAATCTTCTGTGGACTCTTCCGAACCCTTCTTATTTCATAAAACCACACATCGAATAGTGTACGAATCTCTTGGCGTAACGAGCGGAGAAGTTTTGCTCTGGAATGAGCGTGGCGAGATCACGGAAACTACAACAGCGAATGTAGTAGTAGATTTTGGATTTGGAAAAATTACGCCACCCCTCAGTTCTGGCCTTTTGCCCGGTACTCTTCGGCGCACTCTGCTGGAACGCGGTGAAATCAGGGAACAAATCATTACATTGCAGGAAATCAATCAAGCAAAAAATATCTGGCTAATCAATTCCGTCCGAGGTTGGAGAAAAGCAGTTTTAGCAAACTAATTTAGTGCAATTTTTCAGCGGCTTCTAAAGTATTCCTGAGAAGGGTAGCTACTGTCATTGGGCCTACCCCACCCGGAACGGGAGTGATCCAACTAGCGCGTTTGCAAGCACCTTCAAAATCTACATCTCCCACCACTGACCCAGTGGGTTGACGATTGATGCCCACGTCAATGACCACCGCACCCGGACGAATCCAATCCCCTCGAATCAAACCAGGGTGTCCGACAGCCACCACCAGTATTTCGCCTCGTGCCACATGGGTAGGTAAATCTTGAGTGGCAATGTGGCAAACGGTTACTGTGCACTCGGCGTACAACAACTCTAAGGTCATGGGTCGGCCAACGATGTTGGACGCGCCAACCACCACTGCTTCCCTCCCACTCAGTTCTACTCCTGTGGACTCCAAAAGAGTCATCACCCCTTTTGGGGTACAAGGCCGTAGTGCAGGCATCCGAAGGGCAAGACGTCCTACATTGTAAGGATGAAAACCATCCACGTCTTTATCGGGTCGAATGCGCTCTACCACTTGTTCTTGATCCATTTGTGCTGGCAAAGGCTGTTGGACTAGAATCCCATCGACCATGGGATCAGCATTGAGGCGATCAATCAGTTCCAAGAGATCCTTCTGCGGCACTTGAGTCGGAAGGTCGTAAAAAAAAGAATTAATCCCAGTTTCTAAGCACGCATGACGCTTATTGCGAACATAAATCTCGGAAGCAGGGTCTTTTCCTACTAGGAGAACGGCAAGTCCGGGGGCACGTTGCCCAGCGGCGAGGCGTTCCTGCACACGAGAACGAACTTGTTCACGAATACGCGCAGCCATAGCCTTGCCATCTAAAATTTGCGCGCTCAATTAAAAAACCATTCTAAAAGTGCTTTTTGGGAATGAAGTCGGTTTTCTGCTTGCTGCCAAACGACGCTTTGCAGACCATCAATGACTTCTGCGGAAACCTCTTCGCCACGGTGCGCTGGAAGGCAGTGCATAAATATTGCGTCATTCGCTGCTACTAGCATGACACTTTCATTTACTTGATAGCGCGAAAAGGCTTCTTTTCTTGCGTTTTGTTCGGATTCTTGACCCATGCTTGTCCATACGTCTGTAGTCACGAGATGTGCTCCGGAAGCTGCTTCCATCGGGTCTCGAACCAAAGAAACATATTCTCCGGTTTGAGCCAATAATTCTGGTGAAGGCTCGTAACCCACGGGACAGGCAATGCGCAAATGGAACCCAAATAACTGCGCTGCCTGAAGGTAGGTATTGCACATATTGTTTCCATCGCCAATCCAAGCCACTGTTTTTCCAGCAATGGAACCACGATGTTCTTGGAAAGTTTGCATGTCGGCTAATAGCTGGCAGGGGTGAAAGCGGTCTGTGAGCGCATTGATGACCGGAACACTCGAATACGCAGAAAAGAGCTCAACGCGGTCATGTGCGAAGGTACGAATCATGATTGCATCGACCATACTAGACAATACCCGTGCTGAATCCTCAATTGATTCCCCACGTCCAATCTGAATATCTCGAGGAGAGAGGAAAATAGCATTTCCACCACATTGAGCCATAGCCGCTTCAAAAGACACTCTAGTACGAGTAGAGGCCTTTTCAAACAACATGGCTAACACTTTCCCTTCAAACGGTTTATGCCGAATACCAGAATTTCGCCACACTTTCAGTTCAGAAGCACGCTCTAAGAGACGTGTAGCCTCTTCCAGTCGAAGATCTAAGAGGGTCAAAAAGTGGCGCGTTGCCATGACAAGTTCAGTTTAGATTTAGTTTCAGATTTTAGGAGACAAAACTACGAATGGTTTGGATAACACCTTCGGCGATCTGGTCGGCTTCTGCATCACTGATTACCAGCGGAGGCAAAAGACGCACGACGTTCTCTTGAGTCACATTCAGAATAAGACCTTTTTCCAATGCACTAGATACGATTTCTTTGCAGGGGCGATCCAACTCGATTCCGATCATTAGCCCTTTTCCACGAACTTCTACTATTCCTGAGACCTCAGCTAGGCCATTTTTCAATGTTTTGACCAATCGATTCCCTAACTCACTCGCTCGTGCAACCAACTTTTCGCTTTCTAAAATTTCTAGGACGCAAAGCGCAGCGGCGCACACGAGCGGATTACCACCAAAAGTGCTTCCGTGTTTCCCGGGAGAGAACAAGTTTGCAGCAACGCCACGGGCTAAACAAGCCCCAATGGGAAGACCATTGGCCAAGCCTTTCGCAAGGCAAACCACATCGGGCAACACACCTTCGTGTTGGTAGGCAAACCATTGGCCTGTGCGACCAAGACCGCATTGGACTTCATCTAACATCATAAGCCAACCTTGGGTGTCGCACAAAGCACGCATTTGGCTCAAATAATCAGGACTTGGGATCCGAATACCTCCCTCTCCCTGGATAGATTCTACGAGAATGGCGACCACGTCTGCGAGTTCCTCTGAAACCCGCACCAGTGCTGGAAAGTCATCATAGGGAATCCTAACAAATCCTTCAACGAGGGGTTCAAAACCCGCTTGCGCTTTTGGGTTTCCAGTGGCTGAAAGAGCGGCTAACGTACGACCATGAAAGCTATGTTCCATGACCACTACGGCAGGTCGAGCCACTCCGCGGGCATGGCCGTGAAGCCGCGCCAGCTTGATTGCTGCCTCTACTGCTTCTGCTCCAGAGTTACAAAAGAAAGCACGCTCCATTCCAGAGAGTTTGCAAAGTTGTTCTGCAAGTTTTTCTTGAATGGGAATCTGGAACAAATTAGAGCAATGAATAAGCTTTCTAGCTTGTACCGACATCGCTTTTGCAATCGCAGGATGCGCATGGCCAAGACCACAAACGGCAATGCCACTTA
Source organism: Gammaproteobacteria bacterium (assembly GCA_963575665.1). GTDB lineage: Bacteria > Pseudomonadota > Gammaproteobacteria > CAIRSR01 > CAIRSR01 > CAUYTX01. Next base: position 24,354 of record CAUYTX010000434.1, read on the forward strand.
GGGCATCTAAGTACTTCTTTCCCTGTTCGTCCCAAAGCCAAGCACCTTCTCCATAGGTAAACGCAACGGGCAACCGAGCGTACGTATTCATCAAGTGGCTAATCACGTTTTTCCTGCAACCGTTTAAGGTGGACCAGCAATAACGAAATCGCCGCAGGGGTCATTCCAGAAAGGCGAGAGGCTTGACCCAGTGTAAAGGGGCGTTGTGTTTCGAGCTTTTCGCAAACTTCACGGGAAAGCCCACGCACACTAGCATAATCGAAGTTCTCTGGAATGAACAAGGCTTCATGCCGACGTTGTCGCTCGATTTCGATTGCCTGTCTCGCTAGGTAACCTGCATACTTGGCTTGAATTTCTACTTGTTCTGCGGCTAGAAGATCCTCTAGCCCTGGCCCTGCCCCCGGAAGCATAACTAGAGCAGAATATTCCACTTCAGGCCTACGCAAAAGGTCGAGCAAGTTAGTCTCACGAGAGATCGACTGACCTAAAGATGCAGAAGCAAAAGCAAGCTCTTCAGGACGGAAGCGCGTTAATTGGAGCCTTGCTTGTTCGCATTCAATAGTTTCGCGTTTCCTCTCAAAGGCTTGCCACCGAACATCGTTTACTAATCCTAAAGTTCTACCTTTGGGAGAGAGTCGTAAATCCGCGTTATCTTCTCGTAAACTCAATCGATACTCGGCACGACTGGTAAACATTCGATAGGGTTCTTTGGTTCCTTGCGTAATTAAGTCGTCAATCATCACCCCTAGATAAGCCTCTTCGCGCTGAGGAGTCCAAGGTGGTAACCCTTTGGTGAGCCTTGCCGCATTCAGACCCGCAATGAGACCTTGTGCTGCTGCTTCTTCGTAGCCCGTGGTGCCATTGATCTGACCAGCTAGGAATAACCCAGATAAAGTTCTAGTTTCAAGTGAGGGTTTTAACCCTCTTGGATCAAAATAGTCGTATTCGATGGCGTACCCAGGGCGGGTGATCCAAGCCTGTTCCAATCCACGCACTGAATGCACAATCTCTTGTTGTACGTCAAAAGGCAATGAAGTCGAAATCCCGTTGGGGTAAACCTCGTGGGTATTCAAGCCTTCTGGTTCTAAAAAAATTTGATGGTGATCTCGTCCTGTAAATCGGACAATTTTGTCTTCAATCGAAGGGCAATAACGCGGCCCTACACCTTCAATAACACCTGCATACAATGGAGATCGATCTAGCGCAGCTCGGATATGGTCGTGGGTTTGCGGATTGGTGTGGGTAATGTAGCAAGATACCTGCCGTGGGTGATCTGCCCGAGAACCTAAAAACGAAAACACTGGACAGGGTTCATCTCCGGGCTGTGGTTTCAATACTGAATAATTGATGGTACGACCGTCAATGCGTGGTGGTGTACCCGTTTTAAGACGTCCCACTCGAAGTGGTAATTCTCGCAACTGTTCTGCTAGAGCCAGTGCCGGTGGGTCTCCGGCCCGCCCCCCAGGGTATTGCGTCATCCCTACGTGGATACGTCCTGCTAAGAAGGTACCCACAGTGAGTACTACTGATTGTGCAGAAAATTTTAATCCCGCTTGGGTAATCACTCCTGTGACGCGATCTCCCTCCAAAATCAAACTATCTATGGCCTGTTGAAAAAAGAACAAATTTTGCTGTTTTTCTAATATCTCTCGAATGGCACGCCGGTAGAGTTTTCGATCTGCCTGACAGCGGGTAGCTCGAACAGCAGGTCCTCGACTGGCATTTAGGGTTCGGAATTGAATTCCTGCGCGATCTGCTGCCACGGCCATGGCACCACCAAGTGCATCAATCTCCCGAACCAAATGCCCTTTTCCAATGCCTCCAATCGCAGGGTTGCAAGACATTTGTCCAATCGTTTCAAGGTTGTGGGTAATAAGTAGCGTTTTGGCACCAGTCCTAGCCGAAGCTAAAGCTGCTTCACACCCTGCGTGTCCTCCACCAACAATGATGACATCAGTTTTTTCTAAAAAATTCATAGACACTTCGCGGGAACCCACAACTTCAGTCGGAGGCTAATCTACGAAACTTTAGAACTCGTAGCGGAGCTTAACCGGTTTCACGACCCATTTGCCAAGAGATCCTCATACATTTTAACTACAGCAGGCGGATTAGGACCGAGATAATTATCGTTGAGAAACTCATAATCAAGTACACGCTGCCAAAATACTCGAAGCTCAAAAAACTTTCCAGAGGGCACGCGCGTATCATGTTCTAAGTGCTCAATCAGCGGAATTTTGGGATTGAATCTCATACGACCCGAAGGTAGAACACTGATAATCCAACGATGGTGGATAAAACCCCGATAGGGTCCTTCTAATCTCTGTAACTCCATCGCAGTGCTGGGCATTGATATAAATCCAGCATCTGAAATGAGTGGAAGATATTTAAGCGTTACTGCAGGATAGGCAAGGTCTTCCAGAACATGAGAACAAATTGAATAACGAAACCTGCCATGACGAGCAACGTGTTCTAGCAACGGATTCCAATCGCTTTCCTTATTGAAATCTCCTGAGAAAGAGTATTTAGCAGTACTGTTTGGAAATTTATCAAAAGTAGCATCGATAATTTCTTGACTCCAAGGGTTTGCACTTGCACCTACATCGAGTATAGTAAAGTTCGGATCTCGACGTCGTTCAGCAGCAAAAAAGGAAATCAAATCAGAACGGTTTCGAGTGCCTGCATACAGTGCCCGCTGCCCGTGTTTTGGGTAGATTGGAGAAAAAAGTATATCGACTTGAAATAACGCACCATTTTTGAATCGATGGTATTCAGTCACACTGTCTAAACGAAAATTAAGCTCACTCATTGCGGAAATCACAACATCTGCTAATGGTGCTCCTGCGTTGTATTGTACTAAAGAAAGCTCAATCAACACGTGTTCAGACTGACGTAATAGCTTCTCTGCACCTCGAATCACATCTAATTCTGCACCTTGCACATCAATTTTGATAAAATCGAAAACTCGATTGGTGAATAATTTGTCTAATGGAACCAAATCAACATCAATGGTAAATACTTTTTCGTCTGAAAAGAACTCCGTATTTTCACGATATAAAGAAGCACCAGTACTCATAAGATCCACTTTAGTAAGGTGGAATTTTTCGCGAGCAGTGCGACTAGAAGCCGCTACTAAATGATATTCGTACCCCGTCTGTTGGAGAAGAGGTTTACAATGCGGATTAGGTTCAATTAAAACAGGCGTACAACCCGAAAAGAATGTACAAAAATCTTTAGAAAATGTGCCAACATTGGCACCTATGTCTAGTAAGGTGCGGGGCCATTGACCAAAATATTTTAGTCGTTCTAGCTTGCTAAAGTCCATTCAAAACTCTCCCACTCTAAAAATATATTATTTTTTTTCCAAACGATCTATTTGGCGCCGATCACGTTTCGTTGGACGCCCTTCTCCCATTTCTCGTTTTGGTGCGAGCTTTCGAAGTTCTGTTTCTTTTTCGCGACGAGCAATGCTCTCTGGAGTCTCTTCATACAGCGTCATAGCCTCTACTGCTGGTCGACGAACATTTGAAAGTCGGCGAACGATCACAGTACGTTCAATTTGAGCACGTATTGTAATTTCCATGCCTATCCGGACTTCTTTCGCAGGTTTCGGCCGCGTACCCTGAATCCTAACTTTACCACCCTCGATAGCTTCTACTGCCATAGTCCGCGTCTTAAAAAACCGAGCTGCCCAAATCCATTTGTCTAAACGAACTCGTTCTCCTACAGGTGAATCGCTCATGCAATTTTTATAAATGAAGAACGTGCTGCTTCTATGGTAGTTGTTATTTCAGTCATGGTATGCGCGCTGGATACAAAACCTGCTTCAAAAGCAGAGGGTGCCAAATACACCCCACGAGCCAACATAGCGTGAAAAAAGGCTTTAAAACGGGGAACATCGCATTTTATCACCTGTTCGTAGCTCTCTACCGAAGGAGTAGAAGTGAAAAACAAACCAAACATACCTCCCACTTGACTCGTAGAAAATGGGATATTTGCTTCTTTAGCAGCTTCAGTGAGTCCTTTTAAGAGTTTTTGTGTTGTGATCTCTAGCTTTTCGTAGAAACCGGAAGCACTCACCAATTCTAAAGTGGCTAGACCTGCTGCCATGGCTACCGGATTACCAGAAAGGGTACCTGCTTGGTAGACGGGGCCAAGCGGTGCAATCTGTTCCATGAGGTCACGCCTGCCACCGAAGGCCCCCACTGGTAGCCCACCACCGATTACTTTTCCCAATGTGGTTAAATCAGGAACGATTCCATACTTCCCCTGAGCACCACCGAGACCTACCCTAAAACCAGTCATCACCTCATCAAAAATTAATATCGAACCAGATTGAGAACAAACCTCACGCAAACCTTCCAGAAAACCCGGTTTTGGTGGAACACAGTTCATATTTCCTGCAACAGGTTCTACGATGATGCAAGCGATTTGATCGCCATAATGTGCAAAGACATCACGTACTTGGTCAAGGTCATTGTAACGTAATGTCCAAGTATGTTCAGCCAAAGAAGGAGGAATACCTGCAGAGCTCGGTACGCCGAGAGTGAGCGCGCCAGACCCTGCTTTAATTAGGAGTGAGTCAGAGTGACCGTGGTAACAGCCTTCAAATTTTACGATTTTGTCTCGGACGGTACATCCGCGAGCCAAGCGGATTGCGCTCATTGTCGCTTCTGTTCCAGAATTGACCATTCGAACGCGCTCTAGGGATGGTATCAAAGCGCACAAGCGTTCAGCCATGGCTACTTCCAAAGCAGTGGGTGCACCGAAACCCAAACCTTGCTTTGCAGTTTCCTGAACAGCTCGTATTACCGCAGGATGAGCATGTCCCGCGATCAGGGGACCCCAAGAGGCTACATAATCAATGTATCGGTTTCCATCTTCATCATACAAAAACGGACCGACACCTCTCTGGAAAAAAATGGGATCTCCACCCACGCCACGAAAGGCACGCACCGGAGAATTGACTCCCCCAGGGATGTATTTTAAGGCTTGGGCGTAAAGAGTTTTAGATTTTGTCATGAAAAAACTCAATCGTTAGGAGAAACAACCTCCGCATCAAAAGCCTCGACGAGTTCTCGAAATCGCGGATCTGCTTCTAAAACTGCTTGAGCTTCTGCCTTTTTTTCCTGTTTCGTACGTTCTTGGATCTGTGCAGGAGTAGCTTGTACTGGGCCAGAAACCTCGTCTTGAATGGTAATGATAACCCGTACGCCCTGACCAAAACGATTTTGTACTGCTTCTTCGATTTGTTGAGCACGTTCCTTGTTCAAAAGCATAGACCGTCGTTTCTCGAGAAGAAGGTGCAATGTTTGCCCTTCAACCCGAATTAGAGAACAATTCATGGCTACTTGGTGTGAGAACCCAATTAAACTCAGCGATGGAACCAACTCTGACCAATGGATGTCTCCCAAAGAAGGAGGTGGTGGCGTTGTTGCTACTTTGGGTACTGAAGGTGTAGGAGCACTAACCAATTTTTTTGCAGGAACATAAGTTGAAGGCTGCTGGACTACTGTTTTGGAAAGGTTTTGCGTATCGGCTAACAAAGGCCGAAAAGCCAACATCCGCAGGAGTACCATTTCAAAACCTCCCCTAGGCTGTGGTGCCAATGAAAGGTCACGACGTCCCACGAGAGCGATTTGATATTGAAGTTGTACTTCCTCTGGAGTCATTTTTTTGGCCAAAGCCAACATGCGTTCCCGATCTCCAAAGGTATCATCTAAGGCATCTGGGACAAATTGTGCCAAAGCAACTTTCTGTACCAATCCTGTAAGCTCTCCGAGTAGTCCACCCCAATCAGGGGTGTACTGCGCCATCGACTCTAGCAACTCCAAAAGAAGTCGCGCGTCACCTGAAGCTAACGCTTCTAGGAGAGAAAACACCCGATCCCTAGGCAATGTACCCAACATGTGATACACATCTGCTGCTAGGACACGCTCCCCACCGTGAGAAATCGCTTGATCTAGCAAACTAAGACCATCTCTCATGCTGCCATCTGCAGCACGAGCTAACTCCTGCAAAGCAACCTCTTCAAAAGGAATGCCATCTTCATTGAGAATTTTAGCAAGATAGTTCTGAATGAGAGGTAAAGACAGCCGACGCAAATTGAACTGCAAACAGCGAGAAAGGACCGTAACCGGCAAACGTTGTGGGTCAGTAGTTGCCAGCAAAAACTTAACGTGTGGCGGCGGTTCTTCCAGCGTTTTTAGAAGTGCATTAAAACTATGATTGGAGAACATGTGTACCTCATCGATCAGGTACACCTTGTAACGACCCCGACTTGGAGTGTATTGCACTTTTTCGAGCAGTTCTCGGGTATCTTCTACTTTGGTTTTCGAAGCCGCATCGACTTCAATGAGGTCAACAAATCTAGCTTCGTCGATTTCTTGGCAGGCACCACATGTCCCACAAGGTTTCGAGGAAACACCTCGTTCACAGTTTAAGGATTTAGCTAGAATCCTAGCGATGGTAGTTTTACCTACGCCACGAGTGCCCGTAAAGAGGAATGCGTGGTGGAGCCTTCCAGAGTCTAATGCGTGGATCAACGCACGTAATACAGGCTCTTGGCCTACGACTTCGCTAAAAATATGAGGACGCCACCTGCGCGCCAAGACCTGGTAGGCCATCGCGCTGGATCTCCCGGGAGGTTAGGGCGGCACCCTGCGTCAGACACACCCCGGCACCCGCTCCACCGCTGCCGCTGCTTCCTTCCGGACCTGACGGGGTTCACGGCATTACGTCGCGGGGGGACCGGCGCAGAGCACCATTGAGAATTGACGGAGAGGGAGGGATTCGAACCCTCGGTACGGATGAACGTACACACACTTTCCAGGCGTGCTCCTTCAACCGCTCGGACACCTCTCCAAACTCTACGACCAAAGTGTACTAAGTCCGAAAACAGTCACCATCGTATCTTAGCTGTTTAGAAATCGCAACTATTTTTTGGAGTCCGATCCGAGTGCGCAGTCGATCTTCATCCATGACCCTCTCTATGCACGTAAAATCGGTTCGCGGTTCTCAGGGCGCCATATTCTAACGGTGCATTCAGCGCTAGCGTTTGGTAGTTGGCACCTTCCACGCACATTACTTTCAGGCCTACCGCCCGTAGCCGATGTTCAAGGTACACTAGAGCGTTTTTCGATTAAGTTGAGTGTAGCCTGAGTTAAGCAAATTAGGAGTTACGCAGTTGGATTCACAAATTGTTGATTTCGTTAGATTTATTATTTTGACGTAAAAATAGAAATCTGATAAAAATCAACGAGTTACACTTTCAACTGCGTAGCTCCTAGCAAATAATGAAAGCACTCATCCGGAGGAAAAAAATCAAGTGCTTCGCCAATAGCAATCCAAAGGGTATCAAACCTGAGTTCGACGTAAGAAAAAAGGCTAACTCACTGTATTTATTTGATTTTAGGAGTTACGCAGTTGAATTTACAAGTTATTGATTTTGTTCGTTTTCTTGTTTTTTTGACAAAAAGTAAAAAGTTCATAAGAATCAATGACTTGTATTTCCAACTGCGTAACTCCTAGATTTATAGCAATCCTAGAAAGAAGGTTTCAAACATTTTGGATACCTAAGTTCGAATAAGTGCTATGTGGGTAAGCATAATACTTGAGTTTTTTTAGTAAGATCAAAAGAAAACATAACTGATACAATAAGTTACATTATTTCTTACGTCGAACTCAGGTTGATTATGTTTTGTAACCATTCTACTATGTCTTTGCTATAACGATCGACTGCGCACTCGGATCGGACTCCAAGAGAAGGAACATTCTTCCGCGACTAAAAACGGGGGAAAAACTGCAAAGATCCCCTAAAAACCTCTAAAACCCAAACCAACTTCCATCGAAACCGAACTCAGAGCCTAGCCATGGCATAACTCCTGGATCTAGTCCAGGATTGAGCTGCTTTCCCAACGAGCGTGGGATGTTTTGGTATCCCCAAGGGGTCTGAGGCATTGTATTAGGTGGCCAACGATCAGTCCACCTCTCTAATCGATCTCCCCAAGAATCTATACGATTAGCCCAGCGGTCTCCCCAGTTTTCCATTCGGTCAGCAAAACGCTCAAAGGTTTGCGGAGGTCCTCCAAATAGGAACATCCCCCAAACTCCGGGTTCATTACCTTTGAAAGGAACATCTCCTCTAGGAGGTAACGGTACTACTTGAGGGAGAGGTGGAACAGGTTGATGAGGAAGATTTTGAGAGGAAGAAGGCCTTTCTCTTTGCCACCAAGGAATACTAGGAGACTGAGTAGACTCTTCGGGTGGTTTTTTCGCAGCCCACCAAGGTTCCGCGTTGGTTTGGATCAAAAATAAACCCAAGACTAAACCGAGTAGGCACCTCAAAAACATGACTCTACTCGGCAGGAAGTTGTGTCTATTTTGGAGACACGTTGCCTTGTGGCGACGGCGGAGGTGGTGGCGGTGGGGCGTTACCTGCAGGACCGCGACTCTGAGGAGGATCTATTTTTTGGAAATCCGCTGGTGCTTCGAATAGGCTATCAGGTTGAGGCCCTTCTTTGATATTACGCAATTCCATGGCACCCATGCCCGGAGTTTCTTCTCGAATTGGCAATCCTAATTTTGTGTCGATCCAGACGAGATTGCGCATAGCTTTTCCATCACGGGTAATAGTCACTTCCCATTTGTCTACGGCCCGGCCTCCTAAGTCTTCACTTCCAATTTTATTGCATACAATCTCTTTATTTTGAGCGCAAAGATGACGGCTATCTCCCGGAAGAGGAGGAGACTCAGAAGGAATCTTTCCATTCCATTCCCAATACTTTTTGGCATCGGGAAAGAGTTGCCACATGGTCTGGCGTTGTGGGTTGACGATCTGCACAACATTCTTGCCATATTCTGGAGGAAATTTCTTTTCCGGAAGAGACACTTCCTTTCGCTGACGATTATTGCTCATGTAGAGTTTTGCAATCGTCTGTTGGCTTTGTTCCTTAAAATTGACCACCACGACTTCTGCCGAAAACTCAGATCCGGCTGCCTGTCCTGCAAACGATATGAGCCAGAGCACACTGGCCATTCCTAACCACCTACGCATTGCCTTTTCCTCATAGAATTGAAATTTGATTAACGTCTCCAGGAGTTATTCCATTGGGGCCGATCTGTTGAATTTCCCCACGTTTCTCCCGAGCGATCTTGAGGTGCTCCGGAAGAATTTCCTGACCAAGGACTACTCCAAGGATTTTCTGAGTAACCGTAAGGCCGTTGTCTATCTCTATCCCGGTACGGGGCTTCTTGACCATAGTTACGATACCCATAGTCATAGCCCCGCCGATCCCAATCGTCCCCGTAATTGTTCCAGCCTCGGTCGTAGTAACGATCCCCACCATCCCAAGAGGGATAATCGCCGTAATAGCCGCGATATCGAGAATCATCGTAGTAATCATCACGATCTCCCCTCCAGCGGCGATTTCCTGATCCTGAGTAATAGTCTCGAGATCCGGGCATACCCCAGAACATTGGGTTGTCAAGCCAAAGACTTTCCCACGGAGACCAATTATTAGAAGAAGCCGCGTAGGATTCTTCTGGTAGCACGGTCACACCCACCAAGAGGATGCCGAATATGATGCCTTTGTGTGTTAGATGCTGTAGGTGCATGTTTGTGAACCTATCTCTATTTTTGGAGACTCGTCTCCCCAGAAGGTTTTCCAGAATTTTTGTTTGTGGATCCACTGGGGTTTGCGGAAGAAGGGTTACTGCTAGGAGACCCCGAACCAGCATTGTTCCAAGAAGAATAACCTCCTATACCTCCGGAAGTGTTTTGACTATCAGGAGGGCCAAAATTCTGGTCTCCCTGACCATAGTCCTCTCGTCCTTGGCCGTAATCCCCGCGTCCGAAATAGCTGGATGAATTGCCAGAAGGTCCAGGCCCGTAGCTCCCACGCCTGTCTCGAGAGTAATTAGGTTCATAAGAAGGAGCATCTGAACCCTCGTATCTATTTCCCCAACGAGGAGGAGCCCGACCGTATCCCGAATCACGCGAGCCATACGATGGGGCATTGTAGTTGCCACCGTATCCTCCCGAAGGATAGTTCCCGTTGCCGTACCCTTGTCCGCCACCGCCGTAACTTCCGTACCCGGATTCGTTGCCATACCTTGGCCTACCACCGTTGCCTCTGGGGTCACCGGAGTCTGATCCGTAGTAGCTCGGCCTGCCAGAGTAGTTACCAGAGTAGCTAGAATCCGATCCGTAGCCTCCTCGATAGCTTCCTGAATAACCATACCCTCCTCCTTGCCACTCTCCACCACGAGGCCCAGCTCGGTCTCGATAAGAAGGAGCAGGCGGTGGGTCATATGACCTACCTCCCCAAGAGCCTGAGTCTCGGCCGTAATCGTTCCAATCGGAAGACCCATAGCCAGGGGAAGCCCAAGGATTGCTCCATTGGCCATAATCCGCAGCATGCGCCGTGGCACCACACAAACCAGCTGCCGCAGTGGCAAGTAGAAGGGCATGTCGTTTCATTTTTGCAGTGCTCCTAACGGCACATGTGGGGAGCAAAACCCTGAGATGGAGACCTCGGCATCTCGTAAGGACCAAAAGGTGGTCTAGGTCCTGTAGGTCCGCTAAACCTAGGATCAGGTCCCATCCAACGAGGAGGTTCTCCCCAAGGTTCGCCACGCCCATAAAAATTCGGTGCAGGCGGTCTCCATTCTGGATAAGGAGAGCTCATTCCCGCCCAAGGTGCCCCTCGTGGATCTGGATAATTCGGCCTGCAAGCATTTTGATTGGGAACAGGCATTTCCCATTGAGGGGGAGGAGGACCCCATGCCCTTGGGCCCTGCCAATAGGGCACGTCATGCGCAAATGCAGGAAGAGCAAACATGAGCCATGCAAAACACGAAGTTTTGGAAATCGGTACTTGTCGAATGTTCACCATTTTTTAAGCGCGGGATCCCTCGACTTCTGTCGGGGGAGGGAACGCCTACCTCCTTCTATTGTTCCAGTCAGGGTTTATACCTTAAGTATTAATTGTAACACGTCAAAAAAAAGCCCCGAGATTTTTGGTCTCAGGGCTGTTATGCCGCTACTTAAAGATTGGTTACTACTTTACGGAAGTACTAAATCCCTTTGAGGCAAGGCCTTTCCCACCCACCCAAATTTCGAATCCAGCCTCTATGTCCGCCAAATACTAATCAGACTGGATATACCCCTGCTGCTGCACATCCGCTAGAAAAGCTTTTAGATCCATTGGAGTCCGATCCGAGTGCGCAGTCGAGAATCATCCTTGATTCTCTCTCTA
>CAUYTX010000435.1:0-14194 GCA_963575665.1 Gammaproteobacteria bacterium
AAGAAGTACAGAATCAAGTACTTATGTACAGATGGCTATGATGTGTATAAACGGGGTCACTCGACTTCCCTGACAAGTTCCATTGTATGTTATAATACATTTTTAGGTTCTAGGAAACACCATGTTTAATCGATTGGTTCTTTCTACCTTGTTCGTTGTTTCTGTGGCTCAGGCCAATGAAGGTCGATGGATCCTGATAGACAGTGTAGCACATACCTTGTCTGTGTTCTACGATGAGAGTTTAGAGCGTGTGTATCCAAGGGTTGCTATTGGACGCGGTGGCGCGTCAAATGAGCGACTACGAGGGGATGGGATCACACCTACTGGAGAGTTTCACGTCGCTTGGATCAATCACTCTAGCAATTTCGACATTTTCTTTGGTTTAGATTTCCCAAACGAAGAACATGTAGAGCGAGCCTATCTACATCATCTCATTGATGTGGACACTTACTATTCGCTGCGACGTTCTTTAGTGGAAGGGCGATTGCCCTCCCAAAATAGTCTTCTTGGGGGCACCATTGGTGTTCATGGCCTAGGTGCCGGAGATCTTTCTATTCACCGAAGAATAGATTGGACGAAAGGTTGTGTTGCCTTGACCAATCGTGAAATCGAACAACTTGCACAGTGGGTGCAAGTAGGAACAAAAGTAGTTATCCAATAACACTTACCTATTGCCAAGTTTTTAGGAAGAGCGTTTTGAACGAACGTTTCGCAGAACTAGATCATTGGTTAAAAGACCGTCTTGGGAATGTCCATTTTGCCCGCGCCTCTGCAGATGCGAGTTTCCGCCGCTATTTTAGAGTGTACCGTGGCGAGGAAACTTGGGTGGTGATGGACGCTCCACCTGAAAAAGAGGACTGTCGGCCATTTCTTGCGCGTGCACAAGAATTTCAATCCATCGGTCTTAACGTTCCAGAAGTGTTTGAAGCAGATTTAAGGCGTGGTTTTCTGCTTCTCTCAGATCTTGGAAATGAACAGTATCTTCCTAACCTCAATCTATCCACGGCAGACCGTCTCTACGGAGATGCGCTGGCAGCTCTTTGCACATTACAGGCTTGTGGTCCTATTAAAGCGGTTCCGCCGTATGATGCAAAACTGCTCCAATTTGAGTTGTCACTCTTCCGAGATTGGTATTTACAACGTCACCTTAGGATTCCGTTGGGTGAAGATGCAGAATCTATATTGGAAAAAACGTTTTCTCACTTAGTTGCCTCGGCGTTAGAACAACCAGTGGTTTGTGTACATCGTGACTACCACTCGCGAAATTTGATGGTAACCAAGAAGCACAACCCCGGCATTTTGGATTTCCAGGATGCAGTGGCGGGCCCAGTGACCTATGACCTTGTCTCCCTCTTGCGAGACTGTTACATCGCTTGGCCTCTAAACCAAGTGCAAGATTGGGCTTTGGGTTACCACGATCTAGCCTTGCAGACAGGAATCCTGCGGGAAGAAGATCCGGAACGGTTTTTAGGTTGGTTCGACAAAATGGGTGTTCAACGACACCTCAAGGCCATTGGAATTTTTGCGCGCTTAAACCATCGTGATGGGAAACCGGGATATTTGGGAGATATTCCCCGCACTCTTGGGTATGTCTTGGAAGTCTCTGCACGTTATCCAGAACTGGCTACTTTCCACGCTTGGCTCCAAGAGGAAGTAGCTTCTCAGGTAGGATACCACGGAGCAAGACCATGAAGGCCATGGTATTGGCTGCTGGCCACGGCGAAAGAATGCGACCTTTGACAGACCACACTCCAAAGCCACTTCTAAAAGTAGGCAATCAAACCCTCATTGAATATCACTTGTATGGGCTCGCGAGCGCAGGTTTCGAAGAAATAGTGATAAATCACGGACGCTTGGGAGAGCAAATTGAGTCTTTTTTGGGAGACGGTGCACGTTATGGACTCCGAATTGAGTACTCTGCAGAAGGTGTGCAACCCCTAGAGACTGGGGGCGGGATCTTCCGAGTTCTTCCCATTTTAGGCGAGTTACCCTTTCTTGTGGTCAACGCGGACGTGTGGACTGACTATCCTTTCGAAAAATTAAAAAACGCACTAAACCCAACGGATCTCGCACACTTAGTTTTGGTGGATAACCCACCTCAGCATACAAATGGCGATTTCTCTTTGGCAAACGGGCGAGTCGGTGAAGAAATAGCAAACCGTTTCACGTTCTCTGGCATTGGGGTGTACCGACCCGAGTTGTTTGCTAATTGTGAGTTAGGTGCATTTCCTTTAGCTCCTCTGCTTCGGAAGACAATGGCCAAAGACCGAGTCAGTGGAGAACACTGGGCAGGGGAGTGGCAAGATATCGGAATCCCCGCTCGATTAGAGGCGTTGAGAAATCACAAGAAATTAAACCCGTATTAACTGATTTAGATCGTTTAGGCTATTTTGAAACGCACAAGGCTGGTTCATGTCCTGCTGCAAAAACTGCTGAAGGCGCGGATACATCGAAATGGCTTCGTCTACTCTTGGGTTTGATCCTGCCACGTAGGCACCTACGCTGATAAGATCCGCATGTTGCCGATAAGTCGAATACATTCTCTTAAATTGGCGTGCAGCTTCTTGGTGGCGCGTAGAAGCAATAGAAGGCATAACACGAGAAATAGAGGCCTCAACGTCAATAGCAGGGTAATGACCTGATTCGGCTAGGCTTCGAGAGAGTACAACATGCCCATCTAAAATAGCACGTGCGGCATCTGCAATCGGATCCTGTTGATCGTCCCCTTCCGTTAAGACTGTGTAAAAAGCAGTAATAGAACCTCCGCCTATGTCCCCATTGCCAGCGCGTTCCACTAAAGCTGGCAATCTAGCAAAAACGGAGGGTGGATATCCTTTAGTAGCAGGAGGTTCCCCAATGGCAAGAGCTATTTCGCGTCCTGCTTGGGCATAACGTGTAAGACTATCCATCAGTAAAAGAACGTTGCGGCCTCGATTTCGGAACCATTCCGCAATGCTAGTAGCCAAGGCAGCACCCTGCATCCTCAACAATGGAGAACTATCTGCAGGAGCGGCGACCACCACGGATCGAACAAGCCCTTCTTTGCCCAAAATGTTTTCAATAAATTCTTTTACTTCTCGTCCACGTTCTCCGATGAGCCCCACAACAATTACGTCGGCATTGGTAAATTTAGTCATCATGCCGAGCAAAACACTTTTTCCTACCCCGGAGCCTGCGAACAAGCCCATGCGCTGTCCTTGGCCCACGCTCAAAAGCGCGTTGATTGCACGTACACCAACGTCTAGTGTTTTATGAATGGGTTGGCGCGAAAGAGGATTGATGGGAACGCCATTGAGCGGCACGTGGCTATCTACTGTGAGAGGTCCCTTTCCGTCTAGGGGCACTCCGGCACCATCTATAATTCTTCCTAAGAGTCCTTCTCCAACGGGAGCCTCGAGAGCACCTACCCCCGGGACAACACGCGCATTAGGCATTAGCCCACGAATGTCCCCACTGGGCATGAGGAACAAGCGGTCTCCGTGAAACCCAACCACTTCGGCATCTACTTGACGATCTGGCAAAACCAAATGACAACGCCCACCAATGGCAGCACGCACACCGACCGCCTCTAAAGTTAGGCCAACCATGCGTGTGACACGGCCTTCTACGATCAAATCACGCGGTAGACGTTCGACTTGCTCTTGGCACTGCTTTAACCGCGCTGCCCAACGCTGGTGAGAGTTTGTTTGAACGGGTAATCGGGAGTTCGGCAAGCACTATACCAATTTTCGCAATTCGTACTCTACAATGCCAGTGGCACCAGAGGCCACAAGACGTGGGATTAGATCCCGAATGGTGTTGCGTTCCACCACGCTTTCCACCGCTAACCAACCGCCTCCATGGAGAGGGCTAACCGTCGGAGAATGCAGACTAGGCAATAGAGCAATGATGTTTTCTAGGCGATCCTGAGGGACGTTCATTTTAATGGCAACTTTGTGGCGCGCCACCAAAGCGGCCTGCAATAACAAAGCAATTTGATTAATTTTGGCGCGTTTCCAAGGGTCTTCGAGTGCAGCACGATTGGCTACTAACTGTGTGTGGGTGTACAACAAATCGCAAACAATCCGCAAACCATGAGCACGAATGGTACTGCCTGTTTCGGTAATTTCAACGGCAGCATCTACTAAACCTTCTACTACCTTGGCTTCCGTAGCTCCCCAAGAAAATTCGACACTAGCCTCCACTCCACGTTCTACTAAATAGCGACGAGTAAAACCCACTAGTTCCGTGGCTATTTTGCAACCTTGCAAATCCTGCACAGATTGAATCTTCGAATCACGATTGACCACCAAGACCCAACGCGCTTGAACATCAGAACTTTTGGAATAGACCAGATCACACACAGGCACGACGTCGGCACCACTTTCTTGAACCCAATCTAGCCCAGTGAGACCCACATCCAAGGTGCCTCGTTCAATATAGATCCCCATTTCTTGCGGACGAACCAGAGCACAAGACAGGTCAGGATCATCTACTTCGGGAAAATAGTTACGAGAGCGCGTCCGGATGTTCCATCCGGCCTGAGCAAAAAGCGAAAAAGTGGCTTCTTCTAAACTGCCTTTTGGAATGCCAAACTTTAGAGTAGACAATGCGATCACCAAATTTTAGGATCCGGCCAACGAGCGAATTTGAGTTAACTCTTCCAGAGAAAGTACCATCTTTAGATCTAATAGGATCACAAAACGGTCTCCAACCCGACCCATACCACGAATGAAATCAGCGCGGACGGCTGCGCCGAAAGCAGGTGCTGGTTCTACGTTCTCTGGAGAAATGTCTAAGACTTCGTTTACGGCTTCTACTAAGACGCCCATGTCGTGACGAGTCTCACCAATGTCTACTTCTACAATGACGATGCAAGTCCGCCGAGAGGGTTCAGTAGGAGCACCACCAAAACGTACTCCAAGGTCAATTACAGGCACGACCTTTCCGCGCAAGTTAATGATGCCTCGGATGGTCATGGGCATCATGGGTACGCGGGTCACCCCCGAATATTCGATGATTTCCTTTACGTCTAGGATTCCGAGGGCATACACCTCACCTCGAACCACAAAACTTAAATATTGTTGAATTTCAACGGGCGGTGCAGCCTGCACCGTTAAAGTTCCGCCTTTTGACGGAGCACTTTTGGTCAACGGGTGCATTAGAAGCTCTCAAATTCAGGAGGAATGGGATCTGATTTTCTGGAAACCGGAGCTGGTTTACCAACTTTAATGACTTTACTGGTAGTTGGCTTGCTAACTTTAGCAGATCGTAAAGTTTGGCTGGGCATTGCTCCTGCTGCCTGATCGTCCAAATGGAAAAAGGCCATTACGCGATTGAGTTGATCTGCTTGATTCGTCACTTCTTGGGCAGTCGCTGCAAGTTCTTCAGCAGCAGCAGCATTTTCTTGCACTGCTTGATCCACTTGCGCCATTGCACTGTTAACTTGGGAAACCCCAGTAGCCTGTTCTCGAGAGGCCGCAGCGATCTCCTGCACCAGTTCTGCAGTCTTTTCAATGCCAGGCACAAGGGCAGTAAGCAATCCACCTGCCTTTTCTGCAACTGCCAAGCTCGTCCGAGCAAGACCACTAATTTCGCGGGCTGCCACTTGGCTATTCTCTGCGAGCTTCCGAACTTCGGCTGCCACCACCGCAAATCCTTTTCCATGCTCCCCGGCTCGCGCGGCTTCGATGGCGGCGTTTAGTGCCAAAAGATTAGTTTTGTACGCAATGTCTTCAATAAAACCAATGCGATCTGAAATCTTACGCATAGCTTCTAGGGTTTCTGAAACGGCCTTTCCGCTTTCCACAGCTTCTTTGGCCGATTTCATGGCCGCCCCTTCGGTCGCAGCGGCATTGTCTGAATTTTGACCAATCGAAGCAGACATCTCTTCAATAGAAGCAGTGGTCTCTTCAATGCTAGCAGCCTGCTCAGTGCTAGATTGAGAAAGAGACTGTGCCGTTGAAGCAAACTCAACTGCTGCACTTGCCATGGAATGAGAGGTACTACGAACTTGGCTAACGACATCGGTCAACCGTTCTCGCATGTCTTCAAGTGCCGTGAGCAACCTACCGAGTTCGTCTGAACCTTGTGGTTCCATGTGAACACGTAGATCACCTGCCGCTACTGCTTCCGTAAACCGTAAACCCTTTTCCACTGTCTTTCCGATAAAGCGCGCGAGCAGCCAAGCCACGATGGCACCCATGAGAAGGGCACCAAATCCGGCCATCCAGATAAGTTGTTCCGCGCGGCCCTGTTCTAATTTTATTTTTTCGCGTTGTGCGGTTTCTAACTGATCTGTAAGGGTAATAACCCGAGCAGCCGCGTTGTCTGAACGTTGATTATCCGATTGTTGACGAGCAGTCAAAGAAACAAAAGTTTTGAATAAACCTCGGTACGCTTCCACTGCATTTTTTGCATCCTGCGCAGCTTGTATGTTGGTAGGTGTTTTGAGGCGCCCAGATAACAAGATATTCAAGAGAGAGAGAACGTGATCGAGATGGTTTTCTAGTTTCTCTGCCCATTTAGATTCTCCAGAAGCAATGTATTCTTTTGCTGCAATTCGCACTTCTAACATGCTTTTGACAATCTGGACAACATCACGGTAGTTATCAAACTTCAAATCCAATATATGCTCATTTTCTTTATTTTGATTAAACAGGTTTTTTTCAACAGCAGTGACCAACTGGTCCAGTCCTTGAAAAGCATCACCGGCAAATTTGACCGCACTATCGAGATCTTCCTTTTTCTGGCTTTGTAAGTAGGTTTCCATGGAGGATTCGTAACGATGATAGTTCTCTCCAACGGATTTAAGGTGTTCCCACTCACCGACGATTTTGAGACGTTCTCCTTGGCCTTCTAGTACGTCCAAAAACTTTTTACCCGCAGCACGCCATTCTTGAACACGAGAAGGTTGTTGCAGCAGTAGGATGCGTTGGATACGTACTTCCATGAGCAGGCGTGTCAACTCGTGCACCGTGTCACTGGCTGCAAATTGTTTAATTAAAGATTGAGCAAGAGTTTGGCGCAACTCACTGATTTGAGAGGCTTGGTTAGTTTGAATACGGGTTACCTGATCTACTGCATTGGTTGCAGAGGAACGCATTTGGTCAATGGCAGCGTCTTTTTTAGATTGGGTCTCTGTGTAATTCGAAAAGAGTGAAAAATATTCTGCAGTTGCTTGGGAAATATCATCCGCTTTGGTTTGGTCTGCAGGGTCATGGAAGAGTGGTTTGATAAATCGCACTCTTTCAATGAGTGCCGATGTTTCCTCTTCTACTTTTTTGATGTACGCAGGGAGGTGAGTGTTATCAAAAGAAGCATCGTAGTAATGTGCTTGAAGAGCATGCTGTGTAATTTCGCCCATAACATTCAGCGTTCCAATACGGAACCTCATGCTTGTCATCCCACTCCATCCAGCCAACCCCACTCCGAGAGTTAGCAATAGGACTAGAGCAAAACCAAGCCCTAACTTTGCAGCAATTCTTAGATTAGCAAACATAATCTTATTCTCCTAGCTCAACTCTTGAGGGCTGCGCGTTCTAGGTTTTGAAGCATGGAAACAACTTTTTTCGAAAGGTCTTGGAACTGTAGGTATTCAGATTCCGCTCCCTTTGGGTCGTTTTCGTTTTTAAGTCGGACTAACTTTCCAATCGATTCATGTAGGCTGGCATGTACTCTCTCTAGCTCTGCCATGCCTGGAAGATGTTTATGTTGGCTGCGACCTTCACCATACAGCCATCGGCCAAGTTGGCAGTCACGGGGAGAGGTCACTTCACTGGTAGCCAGGTCCTTGCGACCATCTAAAAACTCTCGCAACCGCCCGCGCCAAGCCAAATGAGCAGTCCGAGCAGCTCCAAAATCTAAAGAAGGAACATTTTTAGATTTACGAGTTGCCGTCCGATAAACTGGATTTTGTGGAACTGCAAAAGCAGTAGCAGTGGCTCGCGCTGAAGGAGCAATAGGCTCGTCTAAGTGGAAAAAATCCATTAATCGACTGAGTTGCTCAGCATGACCGGTGACTTCTTCTGCAGTGGCCGCTAGTTCTTGTGCAGTTGCTGCGTTTTGTTGTACCGTCTGATCGACTTGCCCCATGGCCGAAGTCACCTGTGAGACACCGCCTGCTTGTTCTCGGCAGGCTGCTGCGATTTCTTGCACCAGATCCGCTGTTTTTTCAATGCCGGGCACGAGAGCAGTGAGAAGATTGCCAGCGCGTTCTGCAATGCTCACGCTGGAGTGAGCTAATTGGCTAATCTCCCGAGCAACCACTTGGCTATTCTCTGCAAGCTTTCGCACTTCTGTGGCTACTACGGCAAATCCCTTTCCGTGTTCTCCAGCCCGTGCCGCTTCAATGGCGGCATTCAGCGCGAGGAGGTTTGTTTTGTAGGCAATATCCTCAATAAACCGTATTCTTTCTACAATACGACGCATGGCACTCACGGTTTCTGCAACTGCTTTCCCACCCTCAGCGGCATCTTTGGCCGACTGGACAGCCACGCGTTCCGTGGCTGCTGCATTATCCGCGTTCTGGTCAATAGAAGAAGACATTTGTTCAAGAGAAGCCGAGGTTTCCTCAACGCTAGCAGCTTGTTCAGTATTGGCCTGTGACAATGATTGAGCAGTGGACGAAAATTGAATCACTGAATTGCTCATGCTCATTGTTCCAGTGCGTACTTCCTTGACTACCGTCAATAACTTGGTAACCATCAAACGCAACGCTTCTGCCAGTTGTCCAATTTCGTCTTTTTGTTGCAAAGTAACCGTAGCCGTGAGATCTCCGTTGGCTACTCGTTGGGCAAAGTGCAACCCTTCTACTAAGGGATGAATGATTTGACGTGCAAAAACGGTTAGCAACAAAATCACCCCTAGAATAGAAGTAATAAAAATGGCT
The DNA here is from genome assembly GCA_963575665.1 of Gammaproteobacteria bacterium. Classification (GTDB taxonomy): domain Bacteria; phylum Pseudomonadota; class Gammaproteobacteria; order CAIRSR01; family CAIRSR01; genus CAUYTX01. The sequence continues at coordinate 8,870 of CAUYTX010000435.1, forward strand.
ACCATAACCCAAAGGGAAGACTTGATTACCTCACTTGCATGAAATTCGTTTTCTTTAGCAAGCGCATTAGCAATTTGAACTACTTGATCGACGGCATCACGATGTTTTTGGTAGGAAGATTCCATTTCTCGCAGTGTACTAACCAGTGTATTGGGAATAGACGCCGTATCCCCTTTTTCCAAAGAAGGAATCAACTGATCAAAAGCAATTTGGTAAAAATGCACAGCAGGCTGGTAGGATCGGGTTAGCAACTGTTCTCGTAGATCAGAACCTAAATTTTCTTGACTCCAAAAAGTGTGCCGACTTTCATAGTCTTGCCTTAAATCTTTCATGCGTTGAATGAGTTTAGGTCGTTCTTCTGGAGTAGCACTTGCCAGTTGCAAACCTACCAAATAAGACTCGATAATGAACACCGGTGGTGGTAAGACGTCTGCTACTAAATCCTTACCTTGTACAATCTTTTGATATAAAGGACCGTTGACCTTAAGATTATCAAGCGTTCGAAACGACCAAAATCCAAAAGCCACGAATCCCGCCGTGACCATCCCTACAACAAGAGTAAAACGATAAGAGAGCTTCACAAAAAACCTTCCCAACTCAATTTAAGGCAGAATCAGTTTAGAGACAGCATCCAAGATTTGTGCAGGTTGGAAGGGCTTAATGACCCAAGCCTTTGCACCAGCTTCTCTACCTTGTGTTTTTTTACGTTCTTCCGATTCGGTGGTGAGCACCATAATGGGAGTAAAACGATAAGCAGGTAACTTTTTTGCCTCTTTGATGAAGGTGATGCCATCCATGATGGGCATATTGATGTCCGTAATAATTAGGTGAATCTTGCGACCATCTAATTTGTCTAGTCCTGCTTTTCCGTCTGCGGCTTCGATCACGTCGTAACCTGCACTTTTAAGTGCAATGCCGGATACCTGTCGAATCGAAGCAGAGTCATCTACAATCAAAATAGTTTTTGCCATGGTGGTTCACCAGCTTTCAAAAAAAGGTAATAGTAGAGGGTGCAGAATTTGCGTGGGCGTGGTGTCCTCCACCGTGGTCACGCTTTTGCTCCCAAGTGGTGTAACTAAGTTCCATCGTTGCTAACCAATCTCGAACCTGAATAGGGGGAACGTCTCCTCCTTGTTCGCGCGATTGAGCGTGGTTTTTTATTTGGTCATGCAAAGAATCAATATTTTTCCGCACCACGGCCAATATCTGGCTCGTTCGGTCTTGAAACTGAAGAGCAACTAATACTTCTTCAATCTCTTGGCGGATGCCAGTGCTACTGGCTCTCAGGTCAGAAGCAGAAGACTCCAATCGGCTGGTCACTTCGCGGAAATCTGCTAGTACTTGATGGATGGAGCCTTCAGCACCATTGACCATCTGGTCTTCTTGTTTAGCGGCATCTTCAGCAGCGGTGAGAGCAGAAGCTACCGAAGCCAGCAAAGTACTCACATGACTACTCATGTGCTTTCCGGTCTCTCCAGATTGATGTGAGAGTCGGCGTACCTCGTCGGCAACCACACCAAAACCTCCACCGTAGGAACCAGCACGTGCAGCCTCAATAGCAGCATTCAGGGCTAAGAGATTCGTGTGGTCAGCGATCTTTTTCACATCTGCGGCCATTTGATTGAGCGCGTTCATTTGGAGAGTCAACCGACGAACTTCCTCTAACATGCGATTCTTTCCAGAGAGGGCACCCTCTAAGGTTCGAACCACGGTTGTGAGCCGTGATTCACTTTGAGAAAACAACCCACCTCCTTCTGCATTGTTATCCGAAAGACGTTCTGCAGAGGATTGGGATGCCGTGATGGCCTGCTCTAAACGTTCGACAATGCCTGCAAAACGTTGGGAAAGGCCGGTGATGGCGTCCTCTGTCTGCGTCCGAGAGGTTTCAATCTGACGAGACAAAATCGGAAAAACCTCCAAACAGACCTGTTCCAGATCTGCCACGGTTTGCATTTCACCTTCCTTGGCCACGAGGACATGGGTATCCGAAGCAGACTTTTCAAGGAGAACCAGTCCTGCCACCACATACTTGGTGAGCCAAACTCCAAGCACTCCACCAAAAAGGAGGAGAATGAAAGCCGTGACGAAGGTGGCAAGTACCGCTTGTCCAACGGTCACCACTGCCACCGCACCAACTAAGCCACTGGCAAACGGAGCCAAGAAAAAAGTAGAAGAATTCAAAGGGTTTGAGGAGTTCATCAGATATTGGGGTGCGTTAGAAAAAAACGTTAGGAGAATGCCTGAGCACTGATCCTGTGAAAAAACAATAGATCATACCAAAATTTTGGTAAATTGTTGCATAGGTCTTACTTCTGGAGAATTCTCGTGTATGCCCATCCAATGAAAACGGTAGCCGCTGTGGATTTAGGCTCCAATAGCTTTCACATGATTGTAGCCAAAACAGTAGAAGGTGGTTTCCACACCGTAGACCGAATGCGTGAGATGGTGCGTCTAGGGGGAGGGTTCGATACGGAAGGTAATTTAACTCCCGAAGCTTGCGCTCGGGCCATTGCGTGTCTTGAACGTTTTGGGCAACGTCTCCGAGAGTTACCCCCCGGTGCTGTCCGTGCGGTGGGTACCAATGCACTTCGGCAGGCAAAAAATGCGAATTCCTTTTTGAGACGTGCACGAGAGGCATTGGGACATCCTATTGAAGTTATTGCAGGACGCGAAGAAGCACGCTTAATTTATCTCGGCGTGTCTCACAGTCTACCGGAAGCAACGGACAATCGAATCGTCATTGATATCGGCGGTGGAAGCACTGAGTTTATCTTAGGAAAAGGTTTTGAAACTAAACACCGCGAAAGTTTGCTCATGGGATGTGTAAGTTATTCCCTGCGTTTCTTCTCAAATGGGGTAGTAACCGCTTCTGCTATGCAAGCAGCAGAAACCGCAGCAGCCCAAGAATTGCGAGTGGTTCGGCCTAGATACCGCGCTATTGGCTGGCAGACCGCCATTGGATCCTCTGGAACCATACGCGCCATTCAAGAGATCTTGCTCGAAAACCATTGGTCTTCCTCTGAAGTGACTCGCAGCGGTCTTCTAACTTTGAGAGAAAAGCTCATTTCGTCCGAAAAAGTGGAGGGGCTACGTTTACCTGGCCTAGATCTAGAACGCGTTTCAGTACTGCCAGGAGGGTTAGCGATTCTGAATGCCGCTTTTGTCGAACTTGGCATCGAACAACTCACTGTTTCCGAAGGTGCCCTACGAGAAGGATTGCTTTACGACTTACTTGGACGGTTTTCAGATGGGGATATTCGTAAAAGGTCAGTGCAAATCCTAGTAAACCGATACCACATAGATTTGCCACAGGCCAAGAGAGTGGAACAGACTACCCTGTTGCTATTTGAACAGGTAAAAGAGGAGTGCGCTCTGCAAGCAGAAGAGCATCAACACATGTTGAGTTGGGGAGCACTGCTCCACGAGCTAGGTCTCACCATAGCCCACGCAAGCTACCACAAGCACGGGGCTTATGTGATCTCCAATTCCGACATGCCTGGTTTCTCTCGCAGTGAACAACAATTTTTGGGTGCTCTGGTTCGTGGACACCGTCGGCGGTTCCCGATCGATCTACTCAAACAATTACCCGAAGGGCAATTCGAAAACGCTTGGAAGTTGTGTGTCCTTCTTAGGTTGGCTGTTTTGCTACACCGAGATCGTAGCTCGAGTGCTTCCCTGCCATTGCTTAGTCTTCAATGCAAGCCTAACAAACAAACCCTGTACCTTGCTTTTCCAGAAGGCTGGTTAGATTGTCACCCCCTTACTCGCGCTGATTTAGAGGAGGAGACAGCACACTTAAAAGTAGTGGGGCTAAAACTTCGGATCGACTAACTTTCATTAGCTTTGTCGCAACTGGTTACTGGTGCCAATGGGCGTAGGCAAACGTTGCACGATCCAGTAAGAAGAGGCCATGAGGCTAAGAACTGCAGCGGCCTGAATGAGATAGGAAGCCTGGCTACTAACAAATTGGAGTTCTAATGCTAAGTAAGCAAGCAACAAGGAAAATTCGCTGCCTTGACCTAACCTCGTACCAATCTCGTGGCACAGGTTTTGTGGTTCTCCAATCCTCTCCAGTAGCCAGCGGAAGACCGGAGGTTTCACAGCTAACCAGAGAGTAGTCAAGACCATGGCTGGCGCAAATACTTTGGGTAACATCTCCAGATCAAAGCGCGCACCCAACGTGAAAAAGAAAATCACGAGAAAAAAATCTCGAAGGGGTTTGAGACTCTCCGAAATAAAATAAGAAATTGGGCTCGTGGCAATGGCGACTCCTGCTACAAAAGCACCGATTTCACGAGAAAGCCCGAGCCAACGAGACAATTCCGCTACCCCGAGACACCAGCCTAATGCTGCTAAGAAAAGGTATTCATGGATCTCACTAAAACTTCGCAGAAGATGAATGAGTACCCAACGTTCAAACAAAAACGCAAAAGCAAATAAAATAGGCAATGATAAAAACAGATGCAGAATATCTAACCAAGGATTTCCACCCATGCTCATAATTCTAAGCAGTGTAAGCAATAGAATAGCGATTAAGTCTTGAAGTAATAGAATGCTGATGATTAACCGTCCGGTTTGCTGATGATGTAAGACGGTGGTGGGTAGAAGTTTTAGGCCAATGATAGTGCTTGAGAACATGGAGGCAGCCCCCACGATAATGCCCTCTGTCCAAGAGAACCCAAAGGAGACTGCGGCAACCCAACCCATGCCTGCGAAGACTGCGGAGCTCCAAAGGGTGACCCAAGTCATTTCTCGCAGCCGTTGAAAAAGACGTTGCGGGTGAAGGTTTAATCCCAACAAAAATAGTAGGAAAGTGATCCCAACTCGTGAAATCTCTTGGATCATGGGCAAATCCCCAACCCACCGAAGACCCCAAGGCCCTAAGAGCACGCCCAAGAGCATGTAAGCCACTAGCAGCGACTGGCGTGCGTACAGTGCTAGGGTAGCCAGCAGGGCAGAACCCGTAAAAATTACAAAGATAGAAAAGTGAATGTGCTCACTGGGCTCCATGATTTCCTCTTACATACTATAGCTGAATCAGCATAAAAAGGTTAGACCGTGTTCTGTGAAACCCCCTCCCGCCTTCGGCGTACTCCCCCTTAGTAGGCTTACAAGGGTATCTTTTTTCTAAATATTCAAATAAAACAGCGAGTTGGAAAAATAAAAACCACTAGGATATCATTATACCCTCTCTATTGGAGGTTTCAAAATGCTATCCCGTGAATTTTCACAATGGGAAAATAATTTTTTTTTGAACGTTTTCCAAACTTAATAGGAGTTACGCAGTTGGATTCACAAGTTACTGATTTCGTTGGATTTATTGTT
>CAUYTX010000436.1:0-14172 GCA_963575665.1 Gammaproteobacteria bacterium
TAAAGCATAACTGATACAATAACTTACATTATTTCTTACGTCGAACTCAGGTTAAGCTAATAGTTTTGGAGAATTGGCCGATAGAAGGGTGGATTGAGACTCTTGCTTTTAGGGTGGTCATCATGATCAAGGAAAGAGCAGGTTTTACCCTACTTGAGATCCTCATTGCCCTTTTGGTGTTGTCTATTGGGCTTTTAGGGTTGGCCATGCTGCAAACCCGTGCGCTTGCTTGCAACATGAGCAGCACGTACCGCGCGCAAGCTACTAATCTTGCTTCCTTCATTATTGATAGTATGCGCGTAAACCGAACGTCAGCGGTCGCGGGAGCCTACAATAGTACTATCCCAACTCCACTAACCAGTTGTGTTTCGACTGTTTCTTCGATCTCTGGTACGATTGCAGCACAAGATCTTTTAGTATGGCGTAACCTAATGGCTTGCACTCTCCCCAGTGGCACCGGCAGCATTACCCAAATTACAAATACAACCACCTTTACTATACTGGTACGCTGGGAAGACAACCGTTGTGACCAATCAGCATCTGCCTCACTAACAACGAGCTTCAGCACTTCGACTGACCTATAGCCAATCGCTAACTTTCCTGCGAGTGAAGCCAAAATGCACCTCCCAAAGATAAAAAGAGCACAGGTTGGGATGTCTCTCGTAGAAATGATGATTGCACTTGGGTTGAGTGTAGTGCTTGGCACTGGAATCATTCAAATCCTAACGGGTAGTAATCAGACCTACCGCTTTCACGAGGCTTCTTCTCGTATTCAGGAAAACGGACGTTTTGCCATAGAGACACTGGCTTCTAAAATTCGAATGGCAAGATTTTCGGGTTGCCCACCTGGCAATACCTTTGTAAACGTACTAAATACTCCCACAGATTGGTGGAAGAACTTTGCGACAGGTGCATTGATTGGGTACGATGGCACTCAGGGTTTCCCAGTGGTTTCGCCGTCGACCTCAGGGAAGTTTACCAATGCCGGTGGCGATCGAGTACCTAACACAGATGCCATCATCGCGTTAGGCAGTGCCAACGGTTTTTTTGTTACGGCTTCTTCTCCTGCAGCTTCTCCACCCAGCCTTGCTCTGAACACGAGGATTAGACCCGTGGGTACTCGGTTAGCAGGAGGAAGTTTAGTCATGGTCTGTGATTCGATGAGGACTACTCTCTTTCAAGTGACTAGAGTTCAAAGTCCTGCCAGTGCGGAGCATGACGTGGGTCTTAGTCTTTTTTTACCAGGGAATTGCACCCAGCACCTGTTTCCTTCGGCAGCACCACCATCGGGTTGCACGCAAGGTGGTACCCCAGACAGCTATGGCACTACTGCTACCATGGTCGATTACGTTCCCACGGCATTCTACATAGGAGTTAATTCTTCGGGCTCTCGGTCTTTGTATCAATTCCAGTTATCTGTCACATTTGGTAGCCCGAGCACTGCTAATGTTAGCAGTCAAGAATTATTGGAAGGTGTTGAGAACATGCAAATCCTCTACGGAGAAGATACTACTGGGGATGGGATAATTGATCGTTATACCGATGCTAGTACCCCTCCAGTTTGGGCAAATGTACTCAGTGTTCGCATCTATCTTTTATTGGCCAGTTTGAGTGGTGAAAACCTTTTAGAGCAATCGCAAACTTATTTTTTCCCGAACGATACCGGAGATGCTCAAAAAATGGGTCGAACGGTGACGGCCTCGGATCGTCGTTTTTATCAAGTGGTAACTACCACGGTTGGAACCCGCAATCGTATTTGAGTAGGAGGTGCATCATGGCACGCAAACAACGAGGCATGGTTTTGATAGTGGCCCTCGTATTCTTGACAGTCATGACTCTCATTGGCGTCAGTGCCCTCAAGGGCAGTGCCCAGCAGGAAAGGATGGTGGGCAATGCGCGCCAAAGAAGTCAAGCCTTTCATGCTACGGAGGCTGCCTTGACTGCAGCAGAAATCACCTTGCAAGCAACGACCCTGCCTCTTTTCGACAACTCTACTCCCGGACTGCGACAGCAGATGTCCACTGGAAACTGTGATCTCAGCACTTTTTGGGTAAATGGTTACTGTTGGAGTGGGGTCGCCTCCGTAGATTGTTCTACCACACCACCTTCCACGCTCACTTCTACTTCTTGCACTACTGCATCCCAATTTCGTACTGGTATCTTGGATGCTACACTTGAAGAACAGCCTCGTTATGTTATTGAGCAGTTGTCTAATGTCAAAGTGTCTGGGAGCAGTGTGAAATTTGGACCGAATACAGGCTCGGGGTATTACCGCATTACCGCCCGTGGGCTGGGTGGAACCCAAAGTGCAACGGTCATCCTCCAATCTACTTTTAGGAGATAGGCCATGAAAAAATTATTTTTTCTACTGAGCTGTACACTGTTTTCTAATGTTTCCTCAGGCTGGACTATCTCCAGCACCCCATTATTCTTGGCAAGTCAAGCCACCGCCAACATTTTTTTCGAGCTAGACGACTCTGGTTCGATGGATTGGACTATTCTTGCCAAAAACTATTGGCATCCTTGTGCCTATGATCCAGACAGCGGGGACTACGACAATGACAGCAGCGACTGTGGTAGTTACCTGACTGGGGGAGACATGACTTCCTACGGGAGGAGCCCTTGACATCTTCTCATGAAGGACAAGGTTTTTCGAGCGCATTGGTAAACTTGCGGTGGTAAGTATGCCTTATAAAATTTTAATGGCAGGTTTGACTGCATTCTTGTTGGGGTATTCTGTTTCGTCCTCAGGAGCGGGGGCGTCTATTTCGTCTGTTACAGCTTCTCCTAGTTCGATCAGTCTTAACATTCCGGTTTCTGGTAACGTTACTCAGACTGTCACAATCACGGTTAAAAGATCATCAAGCGCAATCACAAGCATTTCTCTTACTCTTACGGGACTTCCTACTACTCCCACAGGATCAGTAACTGCAAGTGCATTTTCGCCTTCTACAGTTACTTCTTTTGATGGAAGTGGTAATGGTACTTCCACGTTTACTTTGACGGTCACTTCCGCTGCTGTCGTCACTAGCACGTCCCTCACGGTCACAGCAAGTGCATCTGGAGTTACTTCAAAAACAAAGTCGATCAGCCTAGATCTATCTATCAATGGTGCGTGGAGCGATTTCAAGTACGTATTTCGGACCGGAGACGACCTATACACTAGTACCTGCATTGGTGGAGGCAATGGTGCTACAGCGGAAGATTGTACGGCCATTCGACCATGGGATACTGACTGGCGTATGCTCTCCGCAAGTGAGAACGTCACGTACTACAATCCGTCAGTGGTGTACACTCCCTGGCCCGGGCTTTCGAATGCCTCCTTTACTGGTGCACTTAGTAATCCGCAGATTGGGCAAGCTGGTGCTTCACTCTCTCGAAATTTGTCAGGATTCATGTATGAAGTCGCAGTCGATGATAGCGGGTTTTCAGGACTGAGGCCTAAAAGGGGTACTGTCAGCAATCGGACTACTGGAGCCAATGGTCTAGTAGATCTTTGGGATAGCCACACCCGTTATACCGTAAACACAAGTTCTGTTGACGTCACGTCCTCTGTCTTTCAACCCATTACTACCCCAGGCGTAGACCCTAGTGTCGTCACCACTGGAGACGTCAAGCTTAATCCCACAGTTACCACGAGTACACTTTCAAGTTCTACCACTTGCTACTCAGCATTGGGAGGCGGAACTGTCTCTTGCCGAACGATTGCCCAAGCTCAGCAGAACATTGCTAACTGGTACCAATACTATCGTCGCAGGTCTTTAATGGCTCGTGGTGCCATCGCTAATGTAATTACTAGTTCGCCAAACTATCGATACGGGATGAGTGTGATTAATAAATCGAGTGGCACTGGCAGTTTATTTGTCGAGACACCATCTTCAGGAACGACTGATTACACTAGTCACAACAGTACAATGTTGGCATCTCTCTACGATTTTGTTTGGGCAAGTAATAGCACACCATTGCGAGTTGGGTTAGATCAAGTTGGTAAGTATTTTAGGGGTACACTGACTGGTCATACTACGAATCCTCCTATGACGTCAGCATGTCAACAAAATTTCACTGTTTTACTTACAGATGGTTACTGGAATGAGACTACGGCACCTTCTGGAATTGGTGATGCAGATGCTGACACCCGTTCAGTGACCTTAGCCGATGTAGCACGTTACTACTATATTACTGACCTATCAACGACATTGGCGAATACTGTTCCAACTACTACCTTTGATACTGCTACTTGGCAGCACATGGTTACTTTTGGGGTAGCTTTCGGATTGCAAGGAAGCTTAGTAGACACGGACGGCGATGGTTGGCCAAATCCTTTGTTAGCAGAAAGTGGTGATTGGGGAAATCCACTTTCCAGTACTTGCACTTCTAGCAATGGTGAATGTCCAGAGCGAATCGATGATTTGTGGCACGCAGGGTACAACAGTCGTGGTGGTTTTGCCTCTGCAAGCAATCCAGAAGAAGTTCAAGCCGCTTTGTCTGATGCGTTACATAGCATTGCGGGTAGAACCGCTACCGCTGCATCCATTTCGACCAACTCTACTCGATTGGACACAGGTACTTTAATTTACCAAGCACAATTCAATAGTGCTGATTGGACTGGACGACTCCTTGCCTATAAGTTGAATTCAGATGGAAGCATTTATGACCCTAACCATAATGGCAATATAATTGAGGATGCTGCTTGGGACACCAATGCGTCGGGTTCCATTCCTTCTAGTTCTAGTCGAAATGTATACACTTGGAATGCTACTACTGGTGTAGTTTTTGATGTGAGCCATTGGAATAACCTAAGTGCTAGTCAGCAGAGTGCATTGCAAAATGGCGGATCAGTAACTGCAGGTCAAAACCGTTTGGATTGGATACGAGGCGATCAAAGCCTAGAACAGCCAAACGGTTCTTTTAGAGCTAGAACTTATCTGCTCGGCGACCTCGTCAATTCTAACCCGGCCTTTGTTAGTGCTACCAATTTTGGATATGACAATTTACCTGCAGGTACACCTGGCCAAAGCTCTTATTCTTCCTTTGTCAATACTAGCCAATCTCGTACCAAAATGCTTTATGCAGGGGCAAACGATGGTTTGTTGCACGGTTTTAATGCTACCACTGGAGTGGAAAAGTTTGCATTCTTTCCCAATTCGCTATTTTCAAACTTATCCGGTAGCAATACCCTGACCGATTCTGGGTATAGTCATAAGTATTTTATAGATGGTTCTCCGCAGGCAGGAGATGCCTACTTCTTAAGTCCACCCATTGGCAATGGTGTTGCCACTGATCCAAATAATTGGCGTACAGTACTAGTAGGTAGTCTCGGTGCAGGAGGGAAATCCATTTTTGCTTTGGATGTAACCACTCCAGATAGCTTTAGTCAAAGCAAAATACTTTGGGAATTTAGCGACTCTGCTGACCTCGGGTACACCATTGGCCAATTTATCCAACCTTCTATTGGTAGAACACAAGATGGTAGTTGGGTCGTTATTTTTGGAAATGGTTATGCCAGCACCAACAATCATGCCATATTGTATGTGGTGAATTTGATTACAGGTGCTCTCTTGAAGAAGATTGACACTGGGGCCGGTAGTGCTGGTAGCCCTAACGGATTAGCGGGGCCAGTATTGGTGTCCGATGATTACCGAACTATCAAATATGTCTACGCGGGGGACATGCTTGGAAATCTTTGGAAGTTCGATTTGTCTTCTTCTACCACGAGCAACTGGGGCGTTGCTTTCAAGAACGTAACTACTGCAAAACCCTTGTTCCAAGCACATTACTACTCTGCATCACCCCTCACAGATGTTGTTCAACCAATCACTGCCCCGCCAGAAGTAGGTAGTCACCCGAACGGTGGGTATATGGTTTTCTTTGGCACTGGCAAATACTTTGAAACAGGGGATCACACTACAACAGCGGTACAAAGCCTTTACGGAATTTGGGATAAAGATGATGGTACGACTGCCTGCACACAAGCAAGTGATTCGTGTGTTTTTCCGACCAATCGAAGCACACTCCAGGTGCAGACAATTCTTGCAGAGCCTTCGAGCAATGGGAACACTTGGCGCGTGGTTTCCCAAAACACCATCGATTGGGCTAGCAAACGTGGTTGGTACCTAGATTTATTACAACCTCCTTCTGCTACTGCTAAGGGAGAACGGGTGGTCAATGTTCCAATTCTGAACAACAGTCGTGCTCTTTTCACTACTCTGCTACCTTCTTTGGATCCTTGCGCTGGAGGAGGTAGTAGTTGGATTATGGAGGTCGATATGTTGTCTGGGGGAAGGACCAGCAGTTCTTTATTTGACGTTAACCAAGATGGCTTATTTAACAGTTCTGATTTCGTCACGGCGACTGGGGTAGGTACTGTTGCGGCAACAGGTCTTTACTCGGGAAGTGTTGGAATTATCAATACTCCATCTATCATTTCAGCAGGAGAAGTCGAGTACATGATTGCGGGAGGTTCTTCTGGTTCAATTCTGAATGTTAGGAAACAAGGAAATTTGAGTTCTGGTCGGCAGTCTTGGCGTCAATTACGTTAATAGGGTCTAAGGTATATATGCTAAAAAAATCGAGTGGTTTTACGTTAATGGAGCTGGTGATTGCAGTTGCCGTAATAGGCATCTTGACTGTGATCGCCTATCCGAACTATCAACGTAGTATCCAAAAAGCACGCCGGGCAGACGCAAAAAGTGTTCTTCTACAGGCATCTCAATGGATGGAGCGTTTCTACACGATTAACAATCGCTATGACCAAAATTTAAGTGGGACTGTTGTGACGGATTCTACACTGTTTTTAAGTTCTGGTTTAACGAAAGCCCCCATTTCTGGAAGTACTAAGTACTACAGCATCAGTGTAACTGCTCCGAGTAAAACTACCTTTACCATCAGTGCAGTGCCTATCAGCGGTACTCCACAAGCTACGGACGCTTGCAAAACACTGACTTTAGATCAAATTGGAACACGGGGCACTTCTAGTACAACCATGACCGCAGATGATTGTTGGCGCTAAAATTATGCGTAGGGAACTTGGATTTACGCTCACTGAAATTATGGTCACCCTCGGGGTGGCAGGGATAGTGTTGGTAATCGGGGTTCCTTCTCTCCGATCGGTCATGCAGACCAATCAAGTAGTAGCCCATTCAAATGACTTTTTGAGTGCACTCAGCCGAGCTAGAAGTGAAGCCGTCACGAAAGGCTTTCCCGTGGTGGTTTGCCGTAGCCTTAGCAATGTTTGTCAAACGACCACCACTTATGGTTGGGAACAAGGTTGGATGATCTTCGTAGACGCGAACAACAATGCCACCTTTGACTCCGGCGAAGTTATAGTAGACGTTCATCCGTCTTTTGAAGGAAAAGAAACTTTGGTGGGAGATACTAATGTAAAAGCTTACATCTCCTATTCTTCGGATGGTGTTACTCGCCTCATAGATGGTACTTCCCAAACAGGAACACTCACTTCTAGCCTTTGCATTGGTCAAAAGAAAAATACAATCCAAATTGGTACTACGGGTAGAGCACGTATTCAAAAAATATCCTGTTAATTCTAAATATCCAAATTTAAAACTGCTAAGGCATTTCTCTCGATAAATTCCCGTCGAGGCTCCACTTGATCGCCCATGAGGGTGGTGAAGATTTCGTCTGTTGCAATGGCATCTTCAACGTGTACTTGGGTGAGTCTTCTAGTTTTGGGATTCATTGTCGTTTCCCACAGTTGTTCTGGATTCATTTCACCCAGTCCCTTGTAACGTTGTATCTGTTGTCCGTGCCTAGCTTCCTGCAAAAGCCATTGTGCTACTTCGCGAAACTCTCGCACGGGGTAATCTTTGCCAGACCGACGGATAAAGCTGTTTTCACCAAAAATGTTTTGAGTCTTCTTTGCAAAACTCGTTAAACGGTCACTCTCGGAACTTCGCGAAGCTTGGATGAAAGAAAAGTATTCTTCCATTAAGGTATTCAGTTCATTCCCTACGATCGGGAGCATTTCAGAAGAGGAATAAAGTTGCGCACCCTCGATAGCTCCTTTTTGTAAATGTTTGTTCAACTCTCCATCATCCTTTACGTACATCTCCTGCTTTCCCTTTTTTACTTTGTACAATGGAGGTTGCGCAATATAAATATGCCCCCTTTCGATTAAAAGAGGCATTTGCCGATAAAAGAATGTCAGTAACAAAGTTCGAATATGAGAACCATCGACATCCGCATCGGTCATGATAATGATTCTGTGGTATCGAAGTTGATCGATGTTGAAATCTTCTGCACCGATGCTGCAACCCAAAGCAGTAATTAAAGTACCAATCTCTGCAGAAGAGATCATCCTATCAAAACGGGCTCTCTCTACATTCAATATCTTGCCTTTCAATGGCAAGATAGCTTGAGAACGTCTATCTCGTCCTTGTTTAGCTGAACCTCCGGCACTGTCTCCCTCAACTAAAAACAATTCAGACAAAGCAGGATCGTTTTCTTGACAATCCGCTAATTTACCGGGCAATCCTGCAATATCGAGTGCACCCTTTCGACGGGTCATGTCTCGAGTTTTTCTGGCTGCTTCCCGTGCGCGAGCAGCATCGATGACCTTCGCAGTAATGGTTTTTGTCTCTGCAGGATTTTCTAAAAGGAAAGACTCAAACTGTTCTGCTACCAAAGCCTCTACCACAGATTTTACTTCTGAAGAAACTAATTTTTCTTTTGTCTGAGAAGAAAACTTTGGATCGGATAATTTAACCGCCAGAATAGCTACTAATCCTTCTCGGACATCTTCGCCCGTAAGTGTCACCTTTGCTTTTTTGGAAATTCCACTTTGTTCCATGTATTGATTGATGGTTCTAGTCAACCCGGATCGGAATCCTGAAAGGTGCGTTCCACCGTCTTTTTGCGGGATCGTATTCGTAAAACAAAAAACATTTTCCTGATAAGAGTCATTCCATTGCATGGCAAGCTCTACGATAATTCCAGATCGCTCGGATAAGAAATGAAAAACCGTTTTGTGCAATGGCGTTTTGTTTCGATTAAGATGTTGTACAAAGTCGGAAATACCTCCTTTGTACTCAAAAGTATCCGTTTTTTCAGTGCGATCATCTCCGAGAATGATTACAACACCAGAATTGAGAAAAGATAGTTCCCTAAGCCGCATGGCTAATAGATCGTAATGAAATTCTATATTTGAAAAAATCTTCGAACTTGGTCTAAATCGAACTAAGGTTCCACGCTTTTCTGTTTTTCCAAGAACCTGCAAAGGAGTGACTGGATTTCCGAATTGATATTCCTGAAAATGTATTTTTCCCTCTCGGTGAATCGTAAGCCAAAGATATTCCGAAAGAGCATTCACGACAGACACACCTACTCCGTGCAAACCTCCTGAGATTTTATACGAATCATCATCAAATTTTCCTCCAGAATGCAAAACCGTCATGATTACTTCTGCTGCTGACTTGCCTTCTTCCTTGTGAAGATCTACTGGGATGCCACGCCCATCGTCTTCTACTGAGACAGAATGGTCTTCGTGGATTTTGACCTGAATTTTTGTGCAATGACCTGCTAATGCTTCGTCAATTGCGTTATCTACCACTTCAAATACCATGTGATGCAATCCGGTTCCATCGTCCGTGTCACCGATGTACATCCCGGGTCGTTTTCGAACAGCATCCAGTCCCTTTAGGACTTTAATGTTTGTTGAGTCGTATGTGTCTTTGTTTTTTTCGTCGGACATGGTCGAGAATCAGAATTCCTAGAAAGTGTTTTTAGTTTTATTTTTCAATCGGTAGCCATTTCGATGATGCCGCCTCCTAAACACTCTTCATTTTGGTAAAAGACTACTGATTGTCCGGGAGTAATTGCACGTTGAGGAGTAGAAAAAAGGACGTGTAATTGGCCTTCTTGGTATTCCGTCACTAGGCAAGATTGATCTGATTGACGGTAGCGAGTTTTTGCGTGGCAAGTCATCGGGAACATGGGCGGCTTCCCTGCCGTCCATGACACTTGATCTACAATCAAACCCGTATGATACAACGAAGGATGATCTTGACCTTGCACCACCACCAAGGTATTGGTAGAAGCCTCTTTTCTAGCTACGTACCAAGGTTCTTCACTTTTCCCGCGTTTTCCCCCGAGCCGCAATCCGTGGCGTTGCCCCAAGGTGTAATACATTAAACCGTCGTGCTGACCAATTTCTTCTCCCTCTTCGGTCACCAAAAGCCCCGGTTGGGGAGGAAGATAACGAGCCAAAAACTCGCGAAAAGGTCTTTCCCCAATGAAGCAAATCCCGGTGCTATCCTTTTTGTCTTGGGTTACCAAGTTTGCTTCCGTAGCCAGACGCCGAACCTCTGTTTTGAGCAAATCCCCTACTGGAAATAACACACGGGACAGCTGTTCCTGCCCTAAGGAATATAAGAAATAACTTTGATCCTTTGTAGGATCAGCTCCTTTTAGAAGCTGCCAAGTCTCGTCCACTTGACGAATACGAGCGTAGTGGCCTGTGGCAATGCATTCCGCACCCTGCTGCAAAGCATACGAAAAAAAAGCAGAAAACTTAACTTCGCGATTGCAAGCCACATCGGGATTCGGTGTTCGCCCAGCCCTGTGTTCATCCAAAAATGGGGAGAAAACTCGGTCCCAATATATGTCCGCAAAACTGATCGCACGTAGTGGGATACCTAATGTTTGAGCAACTGAGCACGCATCTCGGTAGTCTCGTTCTGCGGGGCAAATCGCTTCTTCTTCCCAATTTTTCATGAACGCAGCAGACACCCGGTATCCCTGTCTTTGCAACAGCAATGCTGCAACAGAAGAATCTACTCCTCCAGAAAGTCCCACGATTACGGGAATCAGCGAAGGCACAGTTAAAGTTTTCCTTTCAAAACAAACCTATCCTAGCTAGATTTTTATTTTACCTGATTGTTTTCTAAAAAGGAATAGTTTTAGAAATCCCTGTAATATGATAAAATAGCCTCACTGAATTAGGTTGGGGGTTTTATGTTTCTTCAAAACATGCGAATTGTGATGCGTTTTGGAGTAGGTTTCCTTTTAGTGATCGTTTTAATGGGAACACTCGGCGGCTTTTCTTTGTATTACATGGATGTATTGGCAAGTTTTACTGAAAATTTACATGATCACCCTCTTGCTGTCCAAACTGCAGCTCTTGCGGTTCGAGGGAATATCGTTGCCATTCGAATGGAAATGTTAAAAGTAGCTTTACACAATTCACAAGAAGAACTTAATGCCTCAGTAAAACAAATTGATGAATTAGAATCTCTAATTTACAAAGATATTGATGTCATGTTGGATCGATTTTTAGGAGATAAATCGAAGATCAAGAAGGTTCAACAGACAATGAAAGAATGGAAACCGTTGCGTGATCAATCAATTTCTTTGGCGCGTGCTGGAAAGAAGGAAGAGTTGGTTAGGACGGTGCTTGGAAAGGGAGGGGATCAAGCTGAGGTGGTTCGTTCTACTATTACAGAAGTAATCGATTTTTCAAAAGCAAAAGGAGATTCTTTTTACTCAAGAGCTATTTCCGAAGAGGCAAATTCTTTTCGAACAGTGTATCTCCTTCTTGGAATGAGTATTTTTGCTTCATTTGGAATTGCTTTTCTCATTACTCGGAGTTTAACTCATCCGTTGAGCACCTTGCGTGACACCATGTCTGAGCTGTCTAAAGGCAACTATCAAGTTGATGTACCTTATGCCGATACTTCTAGTGAGATAGGTACCATAGCGAGGTCACTCCAATCTTTTAAACAGATAGGGGTTGAAAAGCTTCAATTAGATGCTGCTGAAAAAAGACGACTAGAAGAACAGCACGAATCTGCACAACGAATGGCAAGGGAAGAAACTAAAAATCTTGAGTTTCAACGCGATCGTGAACGAAAAATTTGGGAAGAGATTTCCGCGCTGATTTTTTCTGCGGGTCAGGGAGATTTGACGAGACGTATTGATCTTTCCGGAAAAGAAGGATTCTATCAGATCACGAGTGAAGGAATCAATCACCTGATAGATACCCTACAAATGGCTATTTATGATATTGCCCGAGTAGTTCGAGCATTAGCAGCAGGAGACTTAAACCAGAGAATCACAAAAGAATATCATGGTGCATTTGAAGATTTGAAGAATGACATTAATGCTACTTCTGAGAAATTAGCTGATGTGGTTGATCAAATTGCTCTTGCTTCTGACAGCATTTCTTCTGCATCTTCAGAAGTCTCCGCAGGCAATTTAGACTTATCTAAACGAACTGAACAACAAGCAACTAAATTAGAAGAAAGTGCTGCTTCCTTGGAACAATTAGGTTCAAGTGTTGCGACCAGTGCAGAAAATAGTCAACACGCGAATACGATGGTAACCAATGTACGACAGTCTGCAGAACAAGGAGGGGTAGTCGCCGGATCTGCAATCGAAGCCATGAAGTTAATTGCAGATGCATCTTCTAAGATTACTGAAATTATTAGTGTGATCGATAATATTGCGTTCCAAACTAACTTGTTAGCATTAAATGCCGCCGTGGAAGCTGCTCGCGCAGGAGATGCTGGAAAAGGATTTGCTGTGGTTGCACAAGAAGTTCGCTTGTTAGCTCAACGTTCTGCACAGGCTTCTAAAGAAATTAAAACGCTAATCCTGAATACGGATACGCAGATACAGAGTGGAGTTGCTTTGGTTGAAAAAGCGGGTGCCGCTCTCAATGGGATTGTAGAGGGTGTCCAGCAGGTAGCGACCCTGATTAGTGAAATTGCAGCAGCCACCCGAGAACAAACTACTGCTTTGGAAGAAATCAATACCGCCGTCAGCAGCATGGATGAAATGACTCAAAAGAACACAAATCTTGTAGAGAGAACCTCTAATGCTTCCAGAGAAATGGTTTCGCAAGCAGAAGACTTGAACGCGATTATTAAGTTTTTTCAAGTAAATCAGGAAACGAATCGTCGTTCTCCGAGTAGAGCCATTAGGGTTTGATTAGACATTGCTAAATTTTCTTAGCAGGAGGAGGTTGTCATGCCTATTTCCAATAACGTGTCATCCCTTGGTGTATTGCCCACGGCAGTGCAGACAACTGATGCGCCATTTGGATCACCTTCTTCTACGGGAGTAAAACCAAATGGCTTAAGTTTTTTAGAGGTGATGTCCCAACATCTTTCAGAAAGAGCTCAACCTGCTCGTCCTTTGTTTCCTGAACAGGCTAACCTAAATACCCAACTTTCTGAAGAAACTAATAGGGAAGTGCTTGCTCTTGCTGAGGTGTCTACAAAATCTCAAACTATCGTTTCTGCCCAACAGATTCAAACACCAAGCACTGAAATAAAGAATCTTCCTAAGACTAATTTAGCTGTTCAAGCAAATCCAACTTCTATTCAACCTAGTGATCCCAATTCATGGAAAACATATCCTACAAATGGATATTTTTTTACAGAACTCAATGAAAACCCAAAATCGTTAATTTCAATAAAACGAATTTCTCAGTTGAATTTTGCTTATCATCAATCTGGATCAGATACGTCCCAAATTCAAAATTTACAAACTTGTTTTTTGAACACAATACCTACAGTTCCGTCGGTTCCTACTCACTCAGTTGTTTACTCCCAAGGGACTACGTCAGTTCGGCCCACTGCTCAACCTCTAATGGCCACAGGACTTAGTGTCCAAACGGATGCACAACTAAATCCTGAACGATCACCAGTCTTAACAGTAGAAGCAGAATCAGTAGAACCTCTGAAGCCACCTTTGGTTGGTTCTAACCCTAACCAAGGAACTGCTCAGGTACCGGTGATAGAAAAACCTGCTCTCCGAACAAATTCAGTGGTTCAATCGAATCCTGAACCATCACCAGCCTTAACGGCCGAAGCAAAATCAGTAGAACCTCCGAAGCCACCTTTAGTTGATCCTAATCCTAATCAAGGAACTATTCAGGCAACGGCGGTTGAAAAAACTGTTGTCCAAACCAATCCAATTGCCCAATCGAACCCTGCACCGTCACCAGTCTTAACGGCAAAATCAGTAGAACCTCCGAAGCCACCTTTAGTTGGTTCTAATCCTAATCAAGGAGCTGTTCAGGCACCGGTGGTTGAAAAAACTGTTGTCCAAACCAATCCAATTGCCCAATCGAACCCTGCACCATCACCAGTCTTAACGGCAGAAGCAGAATCAGTAGAACCTCTGAAGCCACCTTTGGTTGGTTCTAACCCTAAC